>JACRML010000058.1 GCA_016214995.1 Deltaproteobacteria bacterium | reverse complement strand
CGAGGATATTACTATTTATGGCGACGGCAGGCAGACCCGTTCTTTTTGCCATGTCTCGGATTTAGTTGAAGGTATGATAAGGATGATGAATAAAGATAATTTTATTGGTCCTGTAAATCTCGGTAATCCTGATGAATATACGATACTTGAATTTGCAAAGAAGATAAAAGGGCTTACCGGTACAAAATCTAAGATTGTATTTAAATCCCTTCCTCAGGATGACCCGATGCAGAGGAGGCCCGATATAACCCTTGCAATGAAAAAACTTAAATGGAAGCCCGGAATAGCCCTTAGTGATGGACTCCGCAAGACGGTTGAGTATTTTAAAGGCAGGCTAAAAAAAGAGTCATAGAGTCAAAGAGTCAGAGTAGAAAAGTTTATTAAAGGTCTCAAAATTGTATTGACCCCTGCTGAAAACATTCAGGGGCAGGCTATAAATCAAAAAACTCCACACGCTGTCATTCCCGCAATCTTTAAGCGGGAATCCAGAGTCTTTCTGTTTTCGCCCGTATCACAAAAGACGCTGGATGCCCTATAGAAACATTCGGGCATGACGAAATTGCCCCCGATAGATTTAATCACTTCGGGTCTAATTCCCCGAAGCTTGCTTCGTAATTTTTTTTGTATCAACAACAATTGTGTAGCTTCTGTGAGGTGTTTTCAGATACCCCGCAGCTTGCTGCGGGGTAGTTCATTCGGGGGTAAAAGAATATCGTTAGTATTATGACACGGTTAATAATTCTCATATCACGAGGTGAAAATGCGTATCTTAATAACAGGCGGCGCCGGTTTCATCGGTTCAAATATAGCTGATGCATATCTGCAGCAAGGCCATGAAGTGTTTATCATTGATAATCTTTCCACCGGAAAGGCGGAGAATATCGGTCCCAAGGCCAAACTTTTCAAGGCTGACATATGCGATGAAGGTGTAAGGGATATATTCAAGGAATGCAGATTTGATGTCGTAAACCATCATGCTGCGCAGATAGATGTGCGAAAATCAGTGGCAAATCCGGTACTTGACGCCAGGGTCAATATATTAGGTTCGCTCAACCTGCTGCAAAACTGTATTCAATATGGCGTAAAAAAGATTATATTTGCCTCTACAGGCGGAGCAATATATGGGGAGCAGGAAGAATTTCCCGCTACAGAATCCCACCCTACAAATCCTTTAAGCCCATACGGCGCAGCGAAACTATCTGTTGAGCATTATCTTTTTTTCTATGGTCAGGTATACGGCTTGAATTCTACTATCTTGAGGTATGCTAATGTCTACGGGCCAAGGCAAGCTCCTCATGGTGAGGCAGGGGTTGTGGCGATTTTTGCTCAGAAACTTCTTAGAGGTGAACAGCCTGTGATAAACGGTGATGGAATGCAAACCAGAGATTTTGTATATGTGGGAGATGTGGCCAAGGCCAATGTATTGGCCTTATCTCAACTCTCAACCCATAACTCTCAACTCCCAACTATTTTTAATATAGGCACCGGCAAAGAGACTACTATAAAACAATTATTTAAAGAACTTGTTAATAGTACAGGTGCTGGATTTAAGGAAAAATATGGGCCTCATAAAAGTGGAGAACAAAAAAGAAGCGTGATTAATTTTACAAAGGCAAACAAAATACTTGGCTGGTCGCCGCAAGTTTCTCTGGAGCATGGAATTAGAAAGACAGTGGATTATTTCAGAGACAAACCTGTTATTTAACCTAAGAAATGCAGTTACATTTTTTTGTAGACTCAAAGTGTCAGGGTATCAAAGTAAGAATTTTGAGTCCTCGATACCCTGACTCTCAGACACTTTCATGCTACCTATGTAGTTATAGAGTCAAGGTTTTAGCCTCTTCTTCAAAAAACTGCCCTATATCAAACCCCTTTGTCAATGGATCAATTGAAGCTACAATGGCAGGTGTGCCGCTGGCTTTAGACAAATCTATCTCATAAGGCTTATCCATTTGTTTCCCATCTTCTCCAAATACGATTTTAACCGTAGGGGAGAGATTGTTGGCAGGGTTTAGCTTTGTAACTATGCCGATGTTGTTGGTGGAAAGCCTTACAACCGTCCCTATTGGGTAGAAGCCAAGCATGGACATAAATGTTTTTAATGTATTTGGGTCAAAGTGTTTACCTGAAAGGTTGTTCATCACCTTTACTGCCTCCACAGGATGGTACGGTCTCTGATAAACCCTGAGTGTTGTCAGGGCATCATACGCATCAGCAATGGTCACTATCATGCCGAGCGGGTGCAGTGTTGATTCAGTATGCGGATAGCCTGAATGGTCGTATCGTATATGATGCTCATATACAATGCGGCCGACAAGTCTTGCCAGACCGTCCATCTTTTCTGTAATCTTTGAACCCAGCACAGGGTGTTGTTTTACTGTTTCCCATTCTTCACCGGAGAGCCCGGCCGGTTTTCTGATAATATCTTCTGCAACCCCCGTTTTCCCAACATCATGCAACATACCGCCGATACCAACAGTATGGATGTCAGCTTTTGGATAGTTCATGCTCTGGGCAAGGGCAATGGAAAGGATACTTACATTGACAGAATGGTTAAACAGATAATTGTCATAGTTTTTTATCATGGTCAGTCCCATCATGGCGTCTCTGTTTGTCAGCACCAATTCTGTCATTTCATCCGTTAGCCGTATTATCTCTTTGCTCTGTGGCACCTTGCCCATCCGTATCTCATTCATGGTCTCTTTAACTATATTTACCGCATCGTTATATACCTCTAATATATTCCGTTTTGAGATTGACTTGACAGTGATATGTAAAATATTTTTGGATGCCAGCATATTCTGAAGCTCTTTGCCTTTTAAGGCATTTTCTTCAGACAGGACATCTATAAAACTAAAGAACTCTTTCTGTATGAGGCCTTTTTCAAAGATTATGCCCTCAATCTCTCGCTGATTTATCTGGTGAATAAGTTCTCCGAGGTTTTTTTCGGCATCCATAAGAGGTATTTCCTCAAAAACCATAACATCCTTTGCCATACCGACAAATATCTTATTATTTGTTTTAAGGAGTTCTGACAAGGTTTGGTATGCCTTGGTCATAGAAGCGGCAATTGCAGGATGTCCGACAGGGTAAAGCTTTTTGCCTTTTATCCCGCTGTTGATATTTTTGAGTATGATATCTATGTTTTCAATCTCTATATCTGGCATATGTTGATTCGCTCCATTTCAAAATCAGAAATTAGGAATTAGAAATTAGAAAAACTCTTTTTCTGTTTCCTCATTCCTCTTGCGTTATCGCAGCAACAGACCGAATCTCGTCGTTTTGCTTTCTTCCCCAAAAAAATTGCTTCTTTAGCACTTTTTTAAGAATGGCTGCTGCATTGTCGCCGCCGATCATACCGAGTGACCTTACCGCCTCTTTTCTGATTTCTATATTTTCATCAGAAAAACTTCTTTTTAATGCCAAATGTCCTAATGGTTCTACAGCATTTGCAGCCTTCAGAGTACCGAGTGATATGACGGCCTGCATCTTGATTGAAGTATTGCTCACATCGAGCTTTTGCAAAAGGAAAACAACGCTTTCATTGGATTGTATCTTGCCGATGGTCTTCAAAACCTCCTTTTTTACTCTATCATCTCTATGACCAAATGCCTTTTTTATAGCATCTAAAGAGTGTGGTGAGCCTATTTCTCCCAGAAGCGATACCATCTGCCTTACCACAAACCACCTTTCGTCATCAAGTTGTTTTTCTGCTTCTATCCTTACCATCTTACCAAATATGGTGAGTATATTGAATATCTGACGTCTGGTGTGAGCCTCCTCTGTATTAATAAGTTTGGTGAGCAGCTGTTTCATTGCCTCCTCACCTAACAAGCGCAGCATCTCCTGAATCTCTTGACGTCTCTCCTCGCGGCGGTTGCAAAGCCTTGTTATCAGATAATCTATCATATAATTATGGAGTAATTCCCTTAGTCTGTCAGATGCAATAGTCTTTTGCTCAGGATGGCGCGGACTTTCAGGATTAGAATGGGCGGCAAATACTACAAGGGCAGGGAAAAGTCCTTCCCAATTGCATTCTTCATACATTGGTTTTATCTTTTCCGCTATTTTTTGTGCAAGGGCATTATAACTAACAGTGTCCTCTTCCTTTTCCAACTTATCTAACAAAATCTCAAGCGTTTCTTTTTTTTCTTCGATGGCCTTAAGCTGCTCTTCTATGCTATGGATAACCTCGTCTTCTTTTTTCCCTTCTTCTCCTTCCTCCGCTATTTCTGCTTCTGCCGCTTCCTCTTCTTTCCCTATCTCCATCTCCTTTTTAGCTTCTTCAATTTCAATTACCTTTTTCCGGATGTCGTCATATTTCATTTCATTGAGCTGGATGCCCTTAATCTCCTTAACTACCAGCATTTTCTCAAGGCCGCCTCCCTTTTTAAAGCTATCAGCATCCATACTCAGAATTGAAGTCAAGTCCTTCCATTCCTTAAGCGTTGCATCCTCTGTAAATGTAATCTCTCGCACCCTTTTGAGAAATAGTTCTTTTGCCAACCCCTGTACAGGGTTATGGTTCCTGCATATGGGAATCTTTCCTTCCAGAAAGCCGGCGCGCTCTATGGCTACTTTGATATTACCCTTCTCCTTTATGAACTCTTGTAAGAGGTTAAAGGTTTTTTCCACGACTGCTTCACGGTTGGGATGCCCTTCGGGATAGAAGGCAATAGCCTTGACAGTCTTGGAAAATTCTATTAGGATGATTTCAGTTGTTAAGGAGACAGACATAAGGAAATAAACTGCCTTTATAATAACAGAAAAGGGTTAATTGTCAATTGTAGAAATGATTAAAACAGTAAATAGTGAACAGTGAATAGTTGCTGCCGGCCGACTACTATTCACTAAATACCATTCACTGTAGTTTGAGTCTTGATACTATGGCTAAAACCAGAACCATATATACCTGCCAATCCTGCGGCTATCAATTGCCAAAGTGGTTGGGCAAATGTCCTGACTGCAATCAATGGAATTCCTTTGTTGAGGAAAAGGCATTTGAGGAGAGGAGGGGGCTTCAGGTCTTTGAAGGAGGTTCTTCGCCGCAGCCCATCACAACCCTTGAGGTAAAAGAGGAGGACAGGTTTAAAACAGGCATCGGGGAGTTGGACAGGGTTCTTGGCGGTGGAATTGTTTTGGGTTCTGCAATACTTATAGGCGGAGATCCGGGTATTGGCAAATCAACATTACTGCTTCAGGCTATGGCGATGCTTGCTGGCAATGGAGAAAAGGTTTTATATGTTTCTGGCGAAGAGTCTCCAAAGCAGACAAAGATAAGGGGTGAAAGACTTGGCGTAACATCAGAAAACCTCTTCATATATGCAGAGAATACCCTGGAGAGGATACTGGATAGCGTAAAGAGACTTAAGCCGGAGATTCTTATCATAGATTCCATCCAAACCATTTATACACAGGCGCTTGAATCATCGCCTGGCAGTGTAAGCCAGGTTCGGGAGACATCATCTCAGTTGATATTTAATGCAAAGGGCATGGATATGCCACTTTTTCTGGTAGGGCATGTGACCAAGGACGGTTCTATCGCTGGGCCCAGGGTGCTTGAACATATGGTAGATACTGTTCTTTATTTTGAGGGCGAAAGGGGACATCAGTTTAGAATACTCCGGGCTGTAAAAAATCGCTACGGCTCTGTCATGGAAATAGGGGTATTTGAGATGCATGATAAGGGGCTTGAAGAGGTTGCTAATCCATCCGCCCTGTTCCTTGCAGAAAGGCCGCAGAATGCCTCCGGTTCTGTTGTGGTATCAAGCCTTGAAGGCACAAGACCGATTCTGGTGGAGATTCAATCCTTGGTCTGCCCCACCATATTCGGTATTCCCAAAAGAACGGTAGTTGGAATAGACTACAACAGGGTTGCTCTGCTTACCGCAGTGCTGGAAAAGAAAGGCGGGCTTAACATTCAAAACCACGACATATTCCTCAAGGTAACCGGCGGCATAAGACTTGAAGAGCCTGCCATAGACCTCGGCATTATAGCCTCGCTTGCCTCAAATTTTCTTGACAAAGCCATACCGCAGAAGACTGTGGTGTTCGGAGAAGTGGGACTGGCAGGCGAAGTGAGAGGTATAAGCCAGGTAGAGCCACGCATAAACGAGGCGGAGAAATTGGGCTTTGATAAGTGCATCCTGCCAAAGGATAATCTATCGAAGATAAAAGGCAAAGGTAAGCTTGAGATGATTGGGGTAAAATCGGTTAAGGAGATGATGGATGTGTTGTTTTAGAAATAAGAAGCAAGAAGTCCGAAGCAAGAAGCAAGAAAAAAATCTTGTCTCTTACCTCTTATCTCTTGCCTCTTGCCTCTTGCTTCTTGCATCTTCCCTAAACGCTCAGGGGAATCGTCCCTTCCTCACAGACAAAGACCAGTTCAACTACGCCATGTTTCTTTATAAACAGGGCCATTATACGGTTGCTGCCAGGGAGTTCGGCAGGGTAATAGATTATTTTCCGGGTAGCCAGATTATTCCTCATGCCCAATACATGATTGGTGATGCGTGTCTCAATGCATCCATGTATCAAGAGGCTGTTGGTCAATGGCAGCAGCTTATTAAGAACTTTCCCGATAATGAGTTTAAAAGAGAAGCATCTTTAAAATTGGAAATTGCTAAAGCGAAATTGAAACATGTCCCCGCAGGTTTTAAGCAGGGAGAGGCAGAGTTTGTTGCTGCGCCTAAACTTCCGGTAGTAAAGGTTCAATCCAACCTCTTAACCTCTCAACCTCTAGGTTTTTCGTCACCATTACGGACTGTTCAGATTGCCTTGTTTGAAGGGAAAAACTATAAGGAAGTTGATAAGGAACTGGATAGGTTAAAGGGGGCAGGCATAGATACTATTATTTTAAGGGTTTTCCATAATAAGGAAGATAGATTTTATCAATTTATAAAACCGAGGAGCAAGGTTGGGGTCTATTTTAAAACAAAAGAATCTCCGGTAGTTGAGGATATACTTGGGACTGTTCTTGATATGGCGCATAAAAAAGGATTAAAGGTATTTGCGTGGATGACAACGAGATATGCTGACTATGGCCTGGAACATAGAAAAGACCTTGGCTGCAAGGCGTACGACTTTCATACAAAAAATATTGTTTCCTGCAAAGGACTTGACCTTTTTAACGAAGCGGCTGTTTATCATCTGGAAAAACTCTTTAATGACCTTGCGGAATATCCTATCGATGGCGTACTTTTTCAGGATGACCTTGTTTTAAAGCATAATGAAGGTTTTGGTTCTTACAGTGATGCGTTTTATAAAAAGGACAACGACAAGAGGCTTATACCGGCTGAACTTTATAATAACATGGGGCAGAATTTGAACTCTGTAACCCTTGAACCCTTGAACCCTCAATATGCTCCGGAGTTCTGGAGATGGGCAGCGTGGAAAAATAAAAGGCTGCTTCAGGTTGCAATGAGAATTAAAGCAGTTGTAAAAAAGAAAAACCCGAATGCAAAATTTGTAATAAATCTGATGTATGAGAGTATCTCAAACCCTCCTTACGCAATGGCATGGCTTTCCCAGAGCCTTGATGAGGCTGTAAAGCAGTGGTTTGATTATTATGCGGTAATGGCCTATCATCGACAGATGCATGATGAGTTAAAAAAAGAACCTTATGAGATACAGAGCCTGATACAAAATATGACCAGCGAGGCGGTCAGGCTGGTCGGTGAGCCGCAAAAGGTTCTGATGAAATTTCAGACAATTGATTGGAACACGTCGCAACCCCTGCCAGATCAGGAAGTGATAGGGCTTTTAACCAAGATAAAAGAAATAGGCAATATAAGCCTTGCTGTTGTGCCTTATAGGAAGGATTTCCCGTTTGAAGATGTGGGCGGTCAAAAGAAAGTTACACAATTATTAAGATGAAAGGCAGAAAAAACAAGATTAAGGTTGAGGCTGATAAAATTCTCAATCCCCCCAAATGCAGTTGCATTTTTGGGGCCCACAGAAGTCTCTGCCTTAAATTTTCTCACAAAAGGCAAAAAAGGCAAAAAAATATTGACTTAAATTTTAATACGTGATAGAAATAAATACTTTTTAAGGTAGCCATGGGTGAAGATAACAATAGAGGTCTCCTTAAAAGGATGTTATGGATGTCGTCTATCGGCACATCCCTGGTAGTTGCTACCTTTGTAGGTCTCTATATAGGCGTTTATCTGGACAGAGTATTTTCTACAAAACCATGGTTTACCATAGTATTTCTGCTCATTGGCATAGCAGCCGGTTTTAGAAATATCTATGTATTGATAAAAAAATATGGTTTCTAAACCTATTACGGTTAATTTCAATGCGCTCTATCCAATATTTATGAAGGTTGGATTGGGGAATTTAATTGTCTCGGCAGTTGCTTTTATTGTCAGTGCAATGGCAGCTTCTGTTTTTGCGGCTGTAAGTGTTTTCATTGGAACTGCCATCGGCATAATAAATCTTTCGATAATGGCAAGGACTGTAAAAAACGGTTTTTTATTCAAGCCAGACAAGGCACATCTGTTTATTATGAAACGATATTATATAAGGTTTTTTGCAACAATCTTTGTTGTGGGTGTATTGGTTTCAAAAAATCTCGCAAACCCTGTAGGGCTTATAATTGGTTTCAGCATAATAATGTCAGCTACAATGGCATCCACCATATATTTTGCAAAAAAGGAATTGGTCTGATATGCACCCAGAGATTATACTCCCTTTGTTTAATTTGCCGGCGCATACTGCTATAATGCTCTATATTATTCTGTGCCTTGGCCTGTTTAGTTATTTTGTTTCAAGGAGATTGCAATTAGTCCCCAATGGTGTTGTCCAAAGTATTGCGGAACTTTTTGTCGAAGGTATTAAGAATTTGGTAGAAGAGACCATGGGGCATCACGGCAAGAAATATTTTCCTTTTATTGCAACATTCGGCATATATATCCTTATTTCAAATATTTTAGGTTTGATACCGGGTCTGCTTCCGCCCACAGCAAATCTTAATACCACGGCTGGTCTTGCTGTAATTGTGTTTATAGCTACCCATGTAATAGGTATAAAGGAACATGGCTTTAAATACTTAAAACATTTTATAGGACCAATTGGAGGGCTTCCCTTTATTCTCATGATAGTTATGACCCCACTGATGATATTTGTGGAAACTATCAGCCATTTGGTCAGGCCTGTTTCCTTGTCTTTGCGTCTTTTTGGAAATATTATGGGACATGAACTTATTGTTGGCGTGCTGCTTTTGCTCATGCATCTGGCCTATCCGCTGCTGGCACTTTCCACTGCCCTTGGCGTGCTTGTGGCATTTATTCAGGCATTTATATTTTCCTTGCTCAGCATGATGTATATTGGAAGTGCATTGGAAGAAGCGCATTAAATTATATACAGTAAACTGTGAGCGGTGAACTGTAAAAACATGAACAGTTAACAATTCACAGTATTTAAATAAGGAGGTAAGGATGAAAAAAATATTATTTGCAGTTGCTATTGCGATTGTTTTACTGGCAAGTTATGCTCCGGTTGCAATGGCCGCAGAAGAAGGTGCAAAGTCATCGGGGGGCAGCGTCACGTTTTTTGCAGCAATAGCCATAGCCGCTGGTTTTGGAATGGGGATAGCTGCTTTTGGAACCGGTCTTGCCCAGGGGAATGCTGTGAGAGGCGCTCTTGAGGGTATTGCAAGAAACCCGGGCGCTTCCGGAAAGATAATGACTACAATGCTTGTAGGTCTGGCAATGATAGAATCTCTGGCTATATATGTGCTGGTCATTGCATTGATACTGCTGTATGCAAACCCGCTCATAAAATATGTAGTAGGTTAAAGGAGAGGGGCAGAACAAAGCAATGCCTCTGCCCCACCCATCTCTCTGCTTAGCTCATTCATATCATGTTTAGAACCCCTGAAAAGATTTGCCAATATTCAGTTCAATTTTGACTGATGATAAGGTTTAGCTGGTTACCTTATCCTCATATTTTTTGAGAGTGGGTGTGAATTATGACACAGATTGTACTATTAAATTCTATTCAATCATATCTTATTCAGGCAAACAGGTTCCCGCTTCTATCAATGAAAGAGGAGTTTGAGCTTGCTGTCCGTTTCAGAAAACAAAACAACCTTGATGCTGCCCATAAGCTTATAACCTCAAATCTAAGATTTGTTGTGAAGATTGCAATGGAGTACAGGGAGTATGGGTTCAGGCTGGCTGACCTTATACAAGAGGGGAATATCGGGCTTATGAAGGCGGTAAAGAAATTCGACCCTTTCAAAGGCTGCCGTCTTATCACTTATGCAGTTTGGTGGATAAGGTCTCATATTCAGGCGTTTATACTAAAGAATTGGAATCTTGTTAATAAAGGTGTTGCTGCCCTTAAAAAGAAACTTTTTTATCGGCTTGAGAGTCGCAAGTTACAAGACACAAGTCACAAGTCATCAGACGCAAGGTTTGAAACTGGCGCCGGGAATCTGGTGACAGGTGACTGGGAAAAGGGAGAGGATGCCGAATATCGCGACCTATCGTTGGATAATCAAGTTTCGACCAATCAGGGAGAGGAAGGAACTACATATCTTGATATGCTTCCCGATACGTCACTTAACCCGGAGGATGCTGCCCTGGCTGTTCAGGAACAAAACGTTGTGAAGGACGAGATATTAAATGCCCTTTCAACTCTGAACAAGAAAGAACGATATGTCATAGAAAACAGGATGATGAAAGAACCCTCCCTAACTCTGCAGGAGATAGGAGACAGGCTTTGTGTAAGCAGAGAAAGGGTACGGCAGATAGAAAAAGAGGCTGTAACAAAGCTTAAGAATATAAAGAAACTTAAGATGTTGGCAAATTTAGAGAATTAGTTCAGCTTAAAATGTCTGGCCCATTGCAGAGCAATGGGCACACCATATGTTTCTGCGCTGCTTACATGTCTGGTTTTTATCCCGCCAAATAACATCAATTTTTCCTTTACCCTGTTGCTTTATAAAAGGATATTTTATAACAGGGTGTAACGTCAAAATGATAATGTCCTATTTAGCCAATTTGGAAATGTTTCTAAATTGGTTTTACCGGAAGTGGTAAAATAATTGACAACCGATAAGGTTTGATATAGACTTACAATATATTCCTGACTAGATATTCACAGAATGCAGTATGATGCGAAAACTGCATTTTTTGGGATAACGGGAGGATATAATGTCGGTTTCAGCCTATGTCTTTATAGAATGTGAACACGGTAAGTCAATGTCAGCGGCAGATAAGATAAGCAATATAGGCGGCGTAAGGGAGGCACATGCCGTAACAGGCCCTTATGATGTTATTGCTTATGTAACTGCATCAAATTTCAGGGTCTTGGGCGATGTTGTAATAAAGAAAATTCAGGGAGTGGCAGGGGTAAGGAAAACCCTTACCAATGTCGTGGTTGAATAATCTTAAAAAGTAGGCAGTAGACAGTAAGCAGTAGGCAGAAAAGAGGAAAAGAAGTTAAGAGGATAAGAAACTGAAACGACAAGAGGGTGAAAATTCTTAACTTCTCAATTTCTCAACCTATCATCTTCTGTTTTTTTACTGCATACTCCTTACTGCATACTGCCTACTGTATTTACTATTTCCCCATCACCTTCACAACTACCCTTTTTTTCCTCTGACCGTCAAATTCTGCATAATAGACCTGCTGCCAGGGGCCCAAATCAAGCCGCCCTTTTGTTACGGGAATAATTATCTGATGACCGATAAGCAGATTCTTCAAATGTGCATCACCATTGGTCTCACCTGTTCTATGATGTCTGTAGTCCAGCCCCTCCGGGGCGAGCCTCTGAAGCCAATCATCTATATCCTGAATAAGCCCTGATTCTGCGTCATTTACATAAACCCCTGCGGTTATATGCATGGCAGACACAAGCGCCATCCCGTCTTCAATGCCGCTCTTTTTTACAATATCTTCTACTTTATCTGTAACATTGATATATTCTCTCTTTTTCTTGGTTTCCATGTAGAGATATTCTGTAAATGTCTTCATATAATTGTATCCCTTTTCCAATTTTTGTCGTCTGTTTCCGGGTAGTCTATATTATAATGAAGACCCCGGCTCTCCTTTCTCATCATAGCACATTTTATAATAAGCTCTGCTACTGTAGCAATATTTCTCAGCTCAAGGAGGTCGCTTGTTACAGTAAAATTCCAGTAATATTCGTTTATTTCGGCTTTGAGATTTTCTATCCGTCTGTGCGCCCTGTCTAACCTTTTATTTGAACGGGCTATGCCGACATAATTCCACATAAACCGCCTTACCTCATCCCAGTTTTGCGAGATGATAACAGCCTCGTCGCTGTTGACTGCTCCACCTGTCTGCCATGCCGGTATTCCTGGAATTGCGGCATCTTTGGCAGCAAGCTCTTTTGCCTTGATGCACGTCCTGTTTGCAAAAACAATCGCTTCCAAAAGTGAGTTGGATGCCAGGCGGTTGGCTCCATGCAGACCTGTGCAGGCCGTTTCACCGATGGCAAAGAGCCTTTTAATTGAACTTTCGCCGCAATCATTTGTCAAAACCCCTCCGCAGATATAATGCGCAGCAGGAACCACCGGGATAGGTTCTTTTGTCATATCAAAACCAAAGCAAAGGCACTTTTCATATAGGTTTGGGAATCGTGTTTTTATAAATGCAGGGTCTTTATGTGTTATGTCCAGATAAACGCAGTCGGCGCCGCTTTTTTTAAGCTCAAAGTCAATAGCCCGCGCAACAATATCCCGCGGGGCCAGATCTTTCATAGGATGATAATTTGCCATGAATGGTGTCCCGTCTTTTAGCCTTAAGATGCCGCCTTCGCCTCTTACTGCCTCAGAAATTAGAAAGCTTTTGGCTTTGGAATGATACAGGCAGGTCGGGTGGAATTGAATGAATTCCATATTCGCTATGCTTGCGCCTGCCCTGCGTGCCATTGCAATGCCGTCTCCTGTTGCAATATCGGGATTGCTGGTAAACAGATAAACCTTTCCTGCCCCGCCGGTGGCAAGGATTGTGCCCTTGGCTAAAAATGTGTGGACATCGCCGCTCTTTTTATTCAGTATATAAGCGCCCCAGCAGGTATCGCCGTTCAGCTTTTCCACGAATTTGGAATGGGTTATCAGATCTATTGCAATGTGATTTTCATAGATGGTGATATTTTTCTCGGCTTTAGCGGCTTTTAAAAGCGCTTCCTCTATCTCCTGACCTGTCATATCTTTTGCATGAACTATCCGCCGCTTTGAATGGCCGCCTTCTTTTCCAAGGTCTAACTCTTCTACGTTATTTACCACCCTTTTGGTAAAATGCGCGCCGAGTTCCATCAGCTCTAATGTCCGGCTTGGGCCGTCTTTTACCACCATTTCAACAATAGCGGGATGACACAGGCCGGCGCCTGCCTTTATAGTATCCTTTATATGGGCTTCAAAACTATCCTCGGCGCTAAGAACTGATGCTATGCCTCCCTGGGCATAGAAGGTGGCGGATTCCCGTTCTTCCCGTTTTGTAACCAGAGAGACAGTTCCAAATTTTGCAGCCTTTAGCGCAAAACTTAGGCCTGCTATCCCGCTTCCTATGACAAGAAAGTCTGATTTTACTTCCATGTTCAAAAGCGTAAGATATTATAATAAAAATGTCAACCACCCACATTGTCAACCATATATACTTATATTGGTTGACAATACCTTCGGCCGTATGTTATTAAAATTCGCTATGATTAGAGCAACTATAAAGCGGTTTGAGGAGAAGGCCCTGAAAGGAGAAGGCCTTTCCTATGATGAAGGGTGTGAGCTGATAAATCTGCCGGTTAGCCACTTCTTTGATATCCTTGCCTCCAGCGAAAAGGTTCGCAAGTTTTTCAAAGGCAATGAGGTAAATCTCTGCTCCATAATAAATGCAAAGAGCGGGCTTTGTGCAGAGAACTGCACCTTTTGCAGCCAGTCTGTTCATTATGATACAGGCGTTAAGACATATCCAATGACAGAGCCTCAAAAGATTGTTGAGACAGCAAAGGCTGCTTCACTGAACGGCGCAAGGGAGTTTTCTATTGTAACCAGCGGCACATCAGTCAATAAAGACAGTGATGTTGCTGTACTTATTGAGGCGCTTAAAAACATGAAAAATGAAATGCCTGTGGAAAGATGCGCCTCTCTTGGCATTATGAATGCCGAAACCCTGCAGAAACTAAAAGACGCAGGCCTTCAAAGCTACCACCACAATCTTGAAACAGCCAGAAGCTTTTTCCCCAATATATGCACAACCCATGATTATGAAGAAGATGTCAACACCGTAAGAACAGCCAAAAGGCTTGGGCTTTATACATGCTGCGGCGGAGTGTTTGGCCTCGGCGAATCACGAGAACAGAGGGTAGAACTGGCAACGACCCTTCGGGGGCTGGATGTTGATTCCATTCCCATAAATTTCTTAAATCCAAGGCCGGGGACACCTCTGGAAAATGCAAACAATTTAACCCCAATAGAATGCCTCAAAATAATTGCACTTTTTCGTTTTATGCTTCCGGCAAAGGATATCGTCATCTGCGGCGGAAGACAGGCTAATCTCAGAGACATGCAATGTCTGATATTTGCAGCAGGCGCAAATGGCATGATGATCGGGAATTATCTCACAACTCTGGGGAGACCGCCGGAAGAGGATTTACAGATGGTGAAGGATTTGGGGTTGACGCCAAAAAGATAGAAGAAGTATCAGAGCATCAAAGTGTCGTAGAGTCAAAGTTTTACTCCGATATTTTGACACTTTAACACTTTTCTACAATGTTGACAAATCTTATAGACAAAGAACTATCTCGGCTCAAAAATGCCGGTCTCTATCGCAATCTGCGTCTTATAGAAAGAAAGCAGGAGCCGAGGGTAAATATAGATGGTAAAGATGTTATCCTCCTCTGCTCTAACAACTATCTCGGACTTGCCAACCATCCAAAAATAAAAGAGGCTGCAATCTTGGCCATTGAAAAATATGGTTTTGGCTCTGGCGCATCAAGACTTGTATCAGGCAATATGGAGCCTCATAATGAGCTTGAACAAAGGCTTGCCAGATTCAAAGGCACAGAGGCAGCACTTGTATTCAATTCAGGCTATCATGCAAATATCGGAATTATTACAGCCCTTGCTGGCAGAGGCGATTTAATATTTTCAGATAAATTAAACCATGCCTCAATTGTGGATGCCTGCATCCTGAGCAGGGCAGAGGTTAAGCGGTATCCACATGGCGATGTAAATGCGCTGGAAGGTCTCCTGAAAAAGAACTCCGAACTCCGAACTCCAAACTCCAAACTCATCATTACCGACGGCATTTTCAGCATGGACGGAGACATCGCCCCCTTAAAAGAACTTTCAGAACTGGCAGATAGATATGGTTGTATGCTCATGGTTGACGATGCCCATGCAACAGGGGTTCTTGGCAGCAATGGCAAAGGAACATTAGAGCATTTTGGCATAGATAATCCAAATCCCGTTTTAAGACATAACGGGACAAGCATAATCCAGATGGGAACACTCGGAAAGGCGCTGGGCTGTTTCGGAGCTTATGCAGCGGGCAGTAAAAAACTTATAGACTATCTCATAAATAAAGCCCGCTCTTTTATCTATACCACAAGCCTTCCTCCGTCTGTATGCGCAGCGAGCATTGCTGCAATAGATATAATAGAAAATGAACCGCAGTTAAGACAGAATTTATGGGATAGGGTTAAGTTCTTTAGGGACGGCCTTAAAAACGCAGGCCTTGATATTATGAATTCAGAAACACAGATTATTCCCGTATTGATTGGCAAGGCTGACAAGGCAGTTCAGATAAGCAAGAACCTTCTGGATAAAGGGATATTTGTTCAGGCCATAAGACCGCCAACAGTTCCAGACAATACAAGCAGGCTGAGAATTACCCTGATGGCAAACCACTCATGGGACGATTTGGAATATGCACTGGAAACCATAAAGGAAACGGTTGCTAATTTTGCTTAAAGCTACAGAAATTAAAGAGCGACAGCGGGAAATAGAGAAACGGGGAAACGGGGAAACGGGGAAACAGAGAATTCTTTCTTTCTCCGATTCTCCCTGTCGCTCTTTCCCCGATTCCGCACTTCTCTTCCTCCACGGCTGGGCAACAGATTCAAGGGTATGGAAATATCAGTTAGAAGAATTTTCAAAAAATCATCAGGTCATTACCATAGACCTTCCCGGACACGGCGAAACAGATGTATGGTTTGAACCAACACTTAAGCCTGCCGTTGAAAAGCTTTTACAGTTTACAGTTCACGATTCACAGTTCACTGGTTTTATCGGCATCGGCTGGTCTCTGGGCGGTCAGACCCTTTTAGAAGTAGCAGCAAAAATGCCCGGCTGCTTTAAAGGACTAGTGCTCATCGGAGTATCGCCATGTTTTACTGCAAAAAGAGATTTTCTATTTGGGCAATCTGCAGGTGTGGCAAAACGGATGCTCAAGGATATGAAGAAGAACTTTGCAGGAACAATGGAGAGGTTTTATCCATTGAATTTTACAGAGGATGAACTTTTAAGCCCTGACGCAAGATGGTTTATAGAGCTTTATAAAAAACCTCGCACGAAACCCTTTTGTGATAGCGCTGTTACATCCCTTGAGGCGCTTTTGGCAATTGATTTAAAGGATATTATTCCTGATATAAAGATTCCTGCTCTTATCATGCACGGCGAAAAAGATAATGTCTGCCCTGTTGATACCGGAAGGTATCTTGCTAAGAATCTGCCTGATGCAAGGCTTGAGATATTCAAAGACGCAGGCCATGCCCCGTTTTTGACAAGGCCGAAAGAGTTCAACAAAATTGTAAAAGGTTTCATAGAGACATTATGAGCAGCTATCAGCAACCAGCATTCAGGGGTCGGCAATTAAAAGACAAGATACGAGCATCGTTCTCAAAAGCCGCAATCAAGTACGACACCATTGCTCTTTTCCAAAAAGAAGTAGCAGATGAACTATTGAATAGTTTTGTCTTACCACTTAACACTCACCACTCATCACTCACCACTATTATTGACATCGGTTGCGGCACAGGCTTTCTTTCATACGGTCTTGCAGATAAATTTCCGGATGCAGATATATTCGGCTGTGATATCAGCCATGATATGCTCAAAGTTGCGAGTTGCAAGTTACAAGTTGCAAGGGATAAAAAAATACATCTTATAACCACTGACGGAGAAATATTACCTTGCAAGAATGATACCTTTGATATCGCAGCTTCAAATCTTACATACCAGTGGATTGGCAATTTAGAAGGGTCTTTTAAAGAGGCGCACCGGATTTTGAGACCCGGCGGCATATTCATGTTTTCTACCCTTGGGCCAGAGACATTGAAGGAATTAAGGTATTGTTATGCCAAGACATTGGCCAAATTTAATAAAAATGGCCTGCCGCCATTTATGGATTTTTCAGAAAAGAAGGCCATCCAATCCGTTCTTGAAAGTGTGGGCTTTAAAAACATATCCATTGAAACAACGAAGATGATGAAGACCTATCCTGATATGTGGGCATTGTTAAAAACCATGAAATCCATTGGCGCAGGCAATCCATTCAAAGATGGTGATAAAAGTCTTGGCAGAGGCTCTTTGTTAAAGACAATGGCAGAAATCTATAAAGATAGATTCAAGACTCAAGACTTGCAACTTGCAACCTGCAACTATGTCTATGCCACTTATGAGGTTATGTTTGTCCATGCGGAAAAATAAAAGGCTTGACACCATTGACAAAAAACACCTCTGGCATCCGTTCACGCAGATGAGGGAATGGGAAAGGGAAACACCTATCATCATTGAAACGGGCAAGGGGAATTATCTTATTGACACCTATGGCAAAAAATATTTTGACGGGACTTCATCTCTATGGGTCAATGTGCACGGCCACAGGAAAAAAGAAATAAATGATGCGATAAAAAAACAGGTTGATAAAATAAGCCACTCAACACTTTTGGGGCTTGGCAATGCGCCTTCAATTGAATTAGCCGAAAAACTTGTAAAGATTGCGCCAAAGGGTTTGACAAAGGTCTTTTATTCGGACAACGGCTCTACTGCTGTGGAGATAGCTTTGAAAATGGCGTTTCAGTACTGGAGGCAACGCCAAACTCTGAACTCAAACTCCCGAACCAAGTTTGTTGCCTTCACTGGCGCATATCACGGCGATACATTCGGCTCAATGAGTGTCGGCGAGATTGATGTGTTTGTAGAAAAATACAAACCGCTGTTATTTCCAACATACAAGGCATATTATCCGTATTGTTACAGATGCCCGATAGACAAGAAATATCCGTCATGCAAGATTGCCTGCATAAAAAAGTTTGAGGAGATTTTAAAAAAATATCACAGAGAAATAGCGGCGTGCATCATTGAGCCAATTGTGCAAGGGGCTGCGGGTATGATTGTCTCACCCCCTGGGTTTTTAAAAGAGGTAAGAAGGCTCTGCACAAAATATAATATCTTGCTCATTGCCGATGAGGTTGCAACGGGTTTTGGAAGAACCGGAAAACTCTTTGCGTGCGAGCATGAAAATGTCCCCCCTGATTTTCTCTGTCTTGCAAAGGGCATAACCGGAGGTTATCTGCCGCTTGCAGCAACGCTTACGACAAACAAGATTTACAAGGCATTTCTTGGTAAATACGAAGAATTTAAAACATTTTTCCACGGACATACCTATACAGGCAATCCATTGGGATGCGCGGCAGCTATAGCCAATCTAAACATATTTAAAAAAGAAAGAACCATACAAAAACTTAAACCGAAGATTGTATTATTATCTGGGTTGTTGGAAGGTTTTAAAGCCCTGCCCCATGTGGGCGATGTGCGGCAGAAGGGGCTTATTGTCGGCATAGAGTTGGTCAGGAATAAAAGAACAAAAGAGCCTTTTCAGACGGAAGAAAGGGTCGGCTATAAAGTTTGCGTGGAGACAAGAAAACATGGTCTTATTATAAGACCGCTCGGCGACACTATTGTAATAATGCCGCCGTTGAGCATAACAAAAGAAGACATTAAAAGAATTGTGGGGGTAGTTTGCAGAAGTATCCAGACTGTCACAGGAGGATACCTTGTTGATTAATGAAAAAACAAAACAAACATCTTGTTTGAAGCAGGTTTTTTGATATAATCTTCCAAAAGGAGGCAACAATGGTTAAGACATTGCATGCAGTCTATGAACATGGAATATTGAGGCCTTTGGAGCCGATAGACGATATTGAGGAAAATGCAGAAGTAGAATTGACTCTCAGCATAGAAAAGAAAGTCATTCATCCAATTTTAAGGTTTGCCGGCATATTAAAAGAAGAAGAGGCAAATCAGATGATGAAGACAGTAGACGATGAGTTTGAGAAGGTTAATCCTGATGAATGGAAAGATTAGCCTTGATACAAATATCGTAATACGGCTGTTTAAAAATGATAATGTTGTTACAAATCTCCTTTCACGTAACTCAATGATATATCTGCCTGTGCCGGTTACTGCAGAACTGTTATTTGCCGCTAAAAATTCAGGCCGTCCAAAAGAGAACCTAAAAACTTACAATGAGTTCATAGATACCTGCCGCATCCTGAATATTACAAGAAAGACAGCTGACCCATATTCTGCGATCAGATTACAGCTAAAACAAAAAGGGCGCCCAATCCCTGAAAATGACCTATGGATAGGCGGCAGTCTGTATTGAAAACAATCTTCCAATAATCACTGCCGATGCGCATTTTGAGAGTGTTGAGGGGTTGGAGGTTGTCAGGGTATAAAAGTCAGTAATGAAGCCTTGAGTTGCCCTTAAGGATTAGTTGGAAGTGGCAGTTAAATCTTCGCCAGCACGCCTTTGTTTACTTCCGCAACCTTTTCTCTCCCCAGTAAAACCTCTACCAGTTTAAATGCAAATTCTATGGCCGTGCCCGGCCCCTGGCTGGTAATGATGTTGCCGTCAACCACAACCCTTTGGTCTGAGATTTTTTCTTTTTCCAATTTTGCTCTTACCGTAGGATGGCTTGTAATGGTTTTACCGGCAGTAATGCCGATGGCAGAAAGCACTGTGGGCGCGGCGCAGATGGCGGTAATGAACCTGCCTTTTTTATAAAGCCTTTCTACGATTTCTTTTACCCGCATATCCTTTTTGAGATTTTCTGTGCCAACCGCGCCGCCCGGCAGGACAATCATATCAAAGTCCTGTTCTTTGACAGATTCCAGAGATGCATCTGCCAAAACCTTTATCCTGTTTCTCCCTTCAATAGGATTATCAGCCGTTCCTGCCATTGTTATCTCCACTCCTGCCCTCCTTAATATATCCACAACAGCAAGCGCCTCTATTTCTTCAAAGCCTGGCGCCAAAGGCATTAAAACCTTTTTCATAATTTGCCTCCTCTTATGTAGTTGCCCATTTATGGGCGCTCCCCCTCTATGAGGGGGACAGGGGGAGGTTGATAAATCGGCAAGCTACCTGAACTGCTACTTCATTTTATATAAATTTTACCCCTAAAACAATATTTCGTCAATTGACTGTATTTTTTTATTCTGCTACCATTTGGCTTATGCAAACCAGAGGCTATTTCATTACAGGCACTGACACCGGCGTAGGCAAGACATTTGTTACCGCTGGTATTGCAGCAGTATTGAAGGAAAAGGGAGTAAATGTTGGTGTAATGAAGCCTGTTGAAACAGGATGCGCTGAAAAGGGCAGAGAGCTTGAGCCTCAGGATGCCTTATTTCTCAAGAAGGCAGCAGAAGTCAGCGATGAACTTGATTCGATAAATCCATATCGCTTCAAAGCGCCTCTTGCCCCAAGCGTTGCGTCAAGGCTTGAAGGCAAAAATATAGACTTAAATAAAATTAAGGAATGCTATGGTACGCTTGCATCTCTGCATAGATTAATGCTTGTGGAAGGTGCAGGCGGATTGCTGACGCCTCTGAATGATACAGAGACTTCGGCAGACCTTGTGAAATTCCTCAATCTCCCGCTTATAGTCATTGCCGCATCAAAACTCGGCACAATAAATCATACATTATTGACGGTTAAATATGCCCAGTCCATCGGCATAGAGGTTAAGGGTATTATCATTAATTACCCAGCCCTCGCAACCGATGAAACCCTTTCTACAAATCAAACAGAGTTAAAAAGGCTTACCAATATCCCTATCCTTGGAGAGTTGCCGTTTTGTGATATGGACAGGGTCCCGAAGATGGTAAAAAAATATCTACGACTATCTGTATTGGAACAATAGATGATTTTAAGAAGCTGGTTTCTCTCTTGCCTTTTTTAATTTGCCTTTCTCAATCGGTATTTGGCAGCGAAGATGCTGTCGCTGTCAGGCTTTCCAGAACTGAACCAATAAAAAGACTGGGAGTAAATATCTATCTTGTTACAGAGGGCAAGGCCATGATTTTTACTCCGGAGAAGAAGCACATTGAAATAGACAAATCCACCCAGACTCTGAGAGCATACGATGAAAGAGGCCGTATGTTTATGGAAAGCCTTGTATCTACCGGAGAACCTGGCATAGATGAAGAAGGATGGGAAAAGACTGAAACATTGCCGGGGTTTCATAAGATTGTAGAATTGATGCCCTTCAGGAAATGGTCAAAAGATGAAAATATCAAGATGTTGAATTGGATCGGGATTGAGCCGGGCGTTGAAAAAGGAATTCATAGCCTTGAAGCCACAGGAAAATTTGCAGGTTATGAGAAATTTCTCGGCCAGAAGAAATCTCACGGCTGCATAAGGCTAAGCAGAAAGGATAGCAAGACCCTTTATGAGTGGATAGGCGATGACTGGAAATCTTACACCTTTATTGTCTATATTTATGAAAAGACCTTTAGCTGGAAAGAAAAAGGGCAAAGCCTGATGCTTCTTGTGCAGGAATTAGGGCTTTATTCATATCCCCTTGAATCTCAAGATGAGCCTGCGCTGGTCAGGAGCAGCAAAAGCCCGAGCAGTTGGTTTAGCCCCGGCGATTTTCTTATCTATAAAAAAGTGGATGGGGTGTGGAGGTTTTTGAAAAGGGACAGCCATTAAAATGTAGTTGCCCCATTCATGGGGCGCTTTAAAACCGCCGATGAATCGGCAAACTACAATTTCTGTACATTTAAAATTTTCATCTTCCAATCTTCAATTTATTTTAAAGTGAAAAACCCTCACCGCATTTCAGCGGTAAGGGTTTTTTGCCTTTAACTGTTCTATACTTATTGTTCACTGGTTTTATGCTGCCTGTCCCTTGGTAAAGTTCAGCAGTCCGCCGGCGAGGATTATATCAACCTGTCTTGTGCTGAATCCGTGTTTTACCTTTATCTCATTGCCCTTTGTAATATTTTTTATGGTTAATGAATCCCCTGCCTTTAGTTGGTTTGCAAGGTCGTTTATTTCCAGCTTATCGCCTTGATCTATTGCATCATAATCAGCAGGGCTTGCAAAGGTCAGCGGCAGGATGCCGAAGTTTACAAGGTTATCCTTGTGTATTCTGGCAAAGCTCTTTGCAATAATCCCTTTTATACCGAGATACATGGGGCAAAGCGCCGCATGTTCCCTTGAAGAACCCTGGCCATAGTTTTCTCCGGCAATAACAAATCCTCCGTTGGAGGCCTTTGCCTTTTCATGGAACTGGACATCAATGGCTGAAAAAACTGACTCGGAATACTTTGGCACATTGCTCCTGTATTTCAGCCATGTGCCTGCGGGCGTGATATGGTCTGTGGTAATGTTATCGCCAAGCTTTATCAAAGTGCTGCCGCTTACTACTGTCTGAATCTTAGTTGCTACCGGCAATGCCTTTATGTTTGGTCCTCTCAATATTTCTACTTTTGAGGGGTCTTTTGCCGGCGGAATTACCATTGAGTCGTCCACCCTAAATTCCTTTGGCATCTTAACCTTTGGATATTTGCCAAGCTTTCTTGGGTCGGTGATTACACCATAGATAGCCGCAGCCGCCGCGACCTCAGGGCTGCAAAGATAGACCTGTCCGTCCTTTGTTCCGCTCCTGCCTTCAAAATTTCTATTGAATGTCCTGAGAGAAACGCCCTTTGACGGCGGTGATTGGCCGTTGCCTATGCAAGGCCCGCATGTTGCCTCAAGGATTCTTGCACCAGCCTCAATCAGGCTCGCAAGCCCTTTGTTTAATGTAATCATCTCCAGAACCTGCTTTGAGCCGGGAGAGATTGTCATGCTTATATTGGGATTGACCTTGAAATTCCCCTTCTTGAATATATCGGCAACAAGCATCAAATCCCTGAATGAAGAGTTGGTACAGCTTCCGATGCAGACCTGATCAACCTTCATGCCTTCAACATCTGAAACCTTGCACACAGCGTCAGGGCTGTGCGGTTTTGCAATCATGGGTTCCAGCTTGCTCAAATTTATTTCAATGGTTTCATCATATTTTGCATCAGCATCGGCAACAAGCTCTTGCCAGTCTTTTTCCCTGGTCTGTGCCTTTAAAAATTCCTTTGTTATCTCATCACTTGGAAATATGGACGTTGTTGCGCCAAGCTCTGCTCCCATGTTGGTAATGGTAGCCCTTTCCGGCACAGAAAGGCTTTGTACGCCTTCGCCGCCGTATTCAATCACCTTGCCCACACCACCCTTTACGGTCATCTTTCTGAGGAGTTCAAGGATTACATCCTTTGCAGAGACCCACGGTTTGAGTTTACCTTTAAGATTTACCAGCACAACCTTTGGATAAGAGAGATTAAACGACCCCCCGCCCATAGCAACCGCTACATCAAGTCCGCCTGCACCAATTGCCATCATGCCGAGACCGCCGCACGTGGGCGTATGGCTGTCCGAGCCAAGCATGGTCTGTCCGGGCACACCGAATCTTTCAAGATGAACCTGATGGCATATACCATTGCCCGGCCTTGAAAAATAGATGCCGTGTTTTGCAGCAATAGTCTGCAAAAATCTGTGGTCATCTGCATTTTCAAAACCGCCGTACTGGAGTGTATTGTGGTCAACATAGCTTACTGAAAGCTTTGTCTTGACCCTCGGCACACCCATTGCCTCAAACTGCAGATAGGCCATGGTGCCGGTAGCGTCCTGAGTAAGGGTCTGGTCAATCTTTATGGCTATCTCGTTACCCTGGGCCATTGTACCGGACACGAGATGAGCCTCTAATATCTTCTGTGTAATATTTTTACCCATTGTAGTATTCCTCCTTTGCTAAAATCAGGGTTCATAAGTTACATAATATGCTATTAGAAGTCAATAAAATTTTTGAGCTTTACCTCTTTACTTTACCACCTTTTATTTGTGAGAGCGGAGAGATTTATGATACTATAAAATTTGTTTAATGACAGCAGTCTATCCTACCAAAACCAATACCTTTTACAAGGCATTAGAGAGCATCTCTTGTCTAAAGCCAGGGGAGCGGTTTGCCCTTTCTGGTCTTTTGGGCTCGTCAAAAGCTTTTCTTATTGCCTCCCTTTATAAATCTCATGACCCGCTTTCGCAGGCGCACCGAAATCTCAAATCGGTTTTAATAATATCTCCAACCCAGGAAGAGGCAGAAAATTTCACTAAGGATATAAATTTTTTCCTTGGTAGCAATACTGCGTTTTTCTATCCATCATGGGAGATTCTGCCTTTTGAGGCGCAGTCCCCGCATCCTGACATAATCGCTGCCAGGATCAATATTCTCTACAAACTCACCCAAACATCTCACCACATAATCGTTACAACATCTTCAGCCATTTTACAGAAGGTAATGCCTAAAAGCGTATTAACCCCCCCTTCGTCTCCCTTTGCAAAAGAGGGAGTAAATGGGGTTATACGGTGTGAAGTTGGTAAAGAGATGAACAGAGATGAGGTTTTGAAAAGGCTTTCGCAAATGGGCTACTCAAGAGCGGCAATGGTTGAGGAAAGAGGTGAAATGAGGATTGTCGGTGGGATACTGGACATATTCCCACCGTCATATTCTGCTCCGATAAGGATTGAATTCTTTGGAGACGAAGTTGAGGCCATGAGAACCTTTGATATTGCAACTCAACGGTCTAAGGAGATAATGAATGAAACTATAATTCTGCCTGCAAGGGAGATTATTTTCTCGCAAGAAGGCATGGAACTGGCCAAAGAAAAACTCAGGCAAAGGGCTGAGGAATTGGAACTTCCCAAAGATATAAGAGAATCCATTTCAGACAGGGTACGGGATGGCATTATCTTTTCTGGCATTGATTTTTTATCACCTCTTTTTTACAACAAACTGGATACGTTATTTGATTATCTTCCGGACGATTGTCTTCTCTTTTTTGATAATCAAAACGAGATAGAGGAAGCAGTTAAAAGATTTGAAAGTGAGATATCGGATGGGAAAACAAACCTTGAGCAAAAACGGCAATTCTTTGTTAAACCAGAAGAACTTTATGTGTCCATAAGTGAATTTAAATCTGCGTTTGATAAAATGGGCATAGTTGTTGTCGGGGCGCACCAACCGCATGCTGAAGGTTTTGAGCTTCCCACCGAGTCCAATCTTGATACAAGGCAGGACATTGCAATAAGAAAAGATGAACTCCTCAAGCCCCTTGCAGATAAGATAAAGGGATGGCATGACCTTGGGTGGAACATATTCCTTGTTTGTCATACACATGGCCAGGCAGAAAGATTAAAAGAGTTGTTGGAAGGATATGATCTCGGATGTGAGATGTGGGATGTAGGGTGTGGGATAATCACATATTCCACATCTCGCATCGCTATCGTCAGAGGCGACCTAAGTTCTGGCTTCCGCTTTCCTGCTATTAAGCTTGCTATCATTACAGAGGAGGAGATTTTTGGGCAAAGGGTCAAGAGACGTGTGCCGCCCTCCAGTAAGATAGAAGCATTTCTCACCCAACTTGAAGACTTGAATGCCGGAGATTTTATTGTGCATTCTATCCATGGCATTGGACTCTATAAAGGGCTTAAGCGGCTTAAGATAGAGGATTTTGAATCAATCCATGAAATGAGATTAGGACAGGGTTCGGGGCAGGTTATAGAAAATGATTTTCTTATTTTGGAGTATCAGGGTGGAGACAAATTATATCTGCCTGTCCAAAGAGTAAATCTTGTAGGCAAATATCACGGTGTAGAAGGTAAAAGGCCGGAGATAGACAAGCTCGGTTCTACAAAATGGGAGAAAACAAAAAGTAAGGTTAAACAGGCTGTTGAGGAGATGGCAAAGGGACTTCTGGAACTTTATGCACATAGAAAAGTGGGTGAGGGTTTTTCTTTTTCCAAGGGTGAAAGGCTGTTTTCAGAGTTTGAGGCATCCTTTGAATATGATGAGACCCCAGACCAGGTCAATGCCATTGAAGATGTGCTGAAAGACATGGAAGAGCCAAAACCCATGGACAGGCTTGTCTGCGGCGATGTTGGTTATGGAAAGACAGAGGTTGCCATGCGGGGCGCATTCAAGGCTGTGTTGGACAACAAACAGGTGGCCATGCTTGTGCCGACCACGGTGCTTGCCCAGCAGCACCATCTCACATTTAAAAACCGGTTTGCTTCATATCCTGCAACGATAGATGTTTTAAGCCGTTTTAGAAACCCTAAAGAGCAGCGAGAAACCTTGAAAAAACTTGCCAGCGGAGAGGTGGACATAATCATAGGCACGCACAGGCTTTTGCAAAAGGATGTTGTATTTAAAGACCTCGGCCTCATTATTGTAGATGAAGAACACAGATTCGGGGTGAGCCACAAGGAGAGGTTGAAACAAATGAAAAAGCAGGTAGATGTCCTTACATTAACGGCAACACCTATTCCAAGAACCCTTCATATGTCTCTGGCAGGCATAAGAGATTTGAGTATAATAAATACACCTCCTGAAGACAGGCTTGCAATAAAGACTGTTGTGGCAAAGTTTGATGACGACTTGATAAAGGATGCAATAAGAAGAGAGATTGCCAGAGGCGGCCAGATATTCTTTGTTCACAACAGGGTGCAGAGTATAGCGGCAATGGCCGATTATCTCAAGAGAATTGTCCCGGAGGCACGGGCTGGAGTTGCTCATGGCCAGATGCATGAAAAGGAATTGGAAAAGATAATGGCTGATTTTATAAATAAAGAATATGACATATTGCTTTCTACATCCATCATAGAATCAGGCCTTGATATCCCATCGGCAAATACAATATTGATAAACAGGGCAGATAGATTTGGTCTTGCGGAAATATATCAACTGCGCGGAAGGGTTGGCAGGAGCAGTCACCGGGCATATGCCTATCTTTTGACACCGCCCGAATTAATATTAACAGAAGATGCAAAGAAAAGGCTGAAGGTGCTTCAGGAGCTCTCAGACCTTGGCGCTGGTTTCAGGCTTGCTGCTTATGATTTAGAGATAAGAGGCGCAGGGGAACTCCTCGGAGCAAAACAATCAGGCCAGATTGCAGAGGTTGGTTTTGAGCTGTATACGCAGCTTTTAGAGGATGCCATAAAAGAGTTAAAGGGCGAAAACATGGAAAAGGAGATTGAGCCGGAGATAAGTCTCAAAGTATCTGCATATATACCGGAAGGATATATCCCTGATGAAAGGCAAAGGCTCAATATCTACAAAAGGATTGCCTCTGTCATTTCTGAGGAAGATGTAAGTAAACTGAGAGAAGAGATAAAGGATAGATTTGGTGATATCCCCGAACTGGCAGGCAATCTGTTTAAAATAATGGGAATAAAATTTTTGCTTAAAAAACTAAGGATAGCCGAGCTATCTCAAAAAGGGAATTATATTTATATAACATTTTCAAATGATACCATTGTGGAGCCGCAAAGGCTGCTGGCGCTTGCAAAAAAGAACCCCAAAAGGTTCAGACTTACACCGGATTCAAAATTTATCATCCTTTTGGAAAAGGACAGAGAAATCTGGGATGAAACAAGATATATATTGAAACAATTGGCAGAAGGGTGATAGTATTTTGCCTATCCGTAAAATAGCGATTTTAAACCTCGCTATTTTACATCTTCCACTTGCAATTGCTTCGCAGTGAGTGGAGCCAGCCGATTTGGCTGCCATACTTTGTTATCGGCACATTTTTGCTCCTCACCGTATTGGTGATATACGGCTCGTCGCAAATAACACACCCCTTTAGTCCCCTCTCGAGAGGGGATTTAGGGGTGTGTTGTCTGGCAGTCAACTTGCAGGTTTACCCAAAAAGCAAAGTCTATTTTTGGGCACTATGAACTGTTTAATAAAAATTTGAAATACAAAATAAATGAGAGAAAACAGATGACGGAGAAACAAAAATCGGAAGCAAGAAGCCGGAAACAAGAAGTCAGAAGCAAAATAAGATTTCGCCTCTTGCCTCTTGCCTTCTGCCTCTTGTCTCTTTTTTTCCTGCTCACTGCAGGTTGTAAAAAGAAGGAAGAAGAAAAAAGCCTTCCGTCTGTCAGTGAGATTATCATAAAAATAAATGACAGGGAAATTACACGCGGAGAATTTCAGGATACCTTTAAAAAGTTATTTATAGAAGACGAAGCAGCCGCAGAGATAAAAGATGAAGAGCTGCGAAATCTTAAGATGGCCCTTGTTAATCAATTTCTTGAAGAAGAGTTGCTTTTAGAAGAGGCAAAGAAGGTGGCATTGAATGTTGATGCTGACGAACTTTCACGAGAACTGGAAGAAATTAAAAGAGAATACGCCGGAGATGCGTTTGAACCAACTATTCTGAGCAGGTACGGAAGCATGGAAAAATGGAAGGAAGAGCTTAAAAAGAAATTATTGATTAAGAAGGTTATAGATAAGGCTATTACCTCTAAGCTTACCGTGAAAGAAAATGATGCCAGAAAATATTATAAAGAGCATATAGCGGATTATAAAGTTGAGGAGCAGATAAGGGCGCTGATGATTGTAGTGAAGACGGAAGATGAGGCCAATCAAATAAGGGAAAGATTAAAAAAAGGAGAAAATTTCGCAAAACTAGCTGAAGAGGTTTCTTTAGGCCCCGAGGGCAAAAAGGGCGGAGACCTGGGTTTTTTTAGCAAAGGCATTATGCCAAAGGAGTTTGAGGATGTAGTATTTTCTCTCCCTGTAAACAAGCTGAGTCAGGTTGTAAAAACTGCGTATGGTTATCATATTTTCAGGGTTGAAGAGAAAAGAGGTGCAAAGGATCTGAAATTTTCAGAGGTAAAAAACCAGATAATAAATAAGCTGAAAAAAGAAAAAAGCGATGCAGAATTTCAGGTATGGATGCAAGAATTAAAACAAAGGGCAAGGATAGAGGTTAAGGAGGAGTTGTTGTGATTGATTTACGATTTACGATTTACGATTTACGATTTAAATTGCTGCTGCTTACTGCTTACTGCTTACTGTCTTTCCCTGCTCACGCTGAGATTGTAGACAGGGTTGTGGCTGTTGTAAACGACAGCGCTATTACCCTGTCTGAATTGAATGTTGCCACTGCTGGCTTGGAAGATATAAAGGGCAATGATAAAGATAAGCGGAAAAAGATTATAGAGACAAAGAGCAAGGTGTTGGATCAGCTTATTGAGAAAAAATTAGTTGAGCAGGCGTCAAATAAAGCAGGAATCACCATCAGCGAAAAAGAGATAGACAATGCTATTGAAGATGTAAAAAGGCAAAACAATGTAAGCCAGCAAGAACTTTTAAGCGCTCTGGCAAGAAACGGCCTTACCTTCAAGGAATACCGGGAGCAGCTTAAGGACCAAATCAGGCAGGTAAAGTTTATAAACAAAGAATTTCGCTCAAATGCAAAAATATCTAATGAAGATATAGAAGCCTATTACAGGCAGAATCAGGGTAAATTCTCTGGCCCCGTAACGCATAGGCTGCGAATAATATCACTGCTCTCCAGTGAACAGGATAAAAGAAAAGATATAGAGAAGAAGGCAGATAATATCCTTGCCGCAGCCCGGGGTGGAGAAGATTTTGTAAGGCTTGCGAAGGAGTATTCGCAAGGGCCTAATGCAAAAGAAGGCGGCGACCTTGGCTATATTAAAGCAGGTGAGATGGATGCAGCAATAGAGCGGGCTGCAACTGGATTAAAGACTGGCGAGATAAGCAATGTAATCAAAACCTCTACAGGATTTCACATAATACAGCTGATAGATAAGCAGGGGGCGGCGGCAAGGCCTCTTTCAGAGGTTGAGGATGAGATTAGGAATACCATCTTTCAGAAGGTTATAGATGAAAGATACAAACTTTGGCTGGAAGAAGTAATGAAAAAGGCATATATAGAGGTGAGACTGTAAAAAACAGGCAATAGGCAAGGGCAATAGGTAATAGGAAAGACATCGGAAGGCCTATAGCCTATTGCCCATAACCTGTATTTTTATGAAACCTACCATCGCAATCACCATGGGCGACCCTACAGGGGTTGGGCCGGAGGTTATTTTAAAGGCCATTTCTGACAAGCAAATTAGGCGGCTCTGTAATCCCGTGATTTTAGGCGATGAGGCAGTCCTTGAGCATTTAATTTCAAATTTCAAATTTCAAATTTCAAATTTAAATATCATAAACCTCTCCAATCTTAATCCCAATAAATTAAAACCAGGAAAACCTGATAAGGTTTGTGCTAAGGCCATGATGACCTACATACAAGAGGCTGTTTGTATGGCCATGGCTGGGGATGTTGACGCCATTGTTACGGGTCCTATCAGCAAAGAGACCATTAATAAGGCAGGATATAAATTTCACGGCCATACCGAATTCCTTGCACATCTGACAAAGACAAAAAACTTCCGCATGATGCTTGCAGGCTCAAGCCTGAAGGTTATCCTTGTGACCATTCATGAGTCAATAAAAAGGGTGCCAAAATTTTTAACAAGAGAAAATATTTTCAAAACCATAAAGATAACAGACGATACCTTCAAAAAATATTTTGGTCTCAAGAAGCCGAGGATTGCAGTTGCAGGCTTAAATCCCCATGCAGGTGAGGCAGGACTTTTTGGAGACGAAGAAGGGCAGATTATCCTTCCTGCGATAAAAAAGGCAAGAAAGCTAGGAATAAACGCATCAGACCCTTTGCCGCCGGATACACTTTTTTACAGGGTTGTTAAAAATAAGGAGTTTGACTGCGTTGTCTGCATGTATCACGACCAGGGGCTGATTCCCTTAAAACTCCTGCACTTTGAAGACGGCGTCAATGTAACGCTTGGTCTGCCGATTATCCGGACATCTGTTGACCACGGAACAGCCTATGATATTGCATGGAAAGGCACAGCAAACCCATCAAGTATGATAGCTGCGATAAAAATGGCCGTGGAGATGGTGAGGAAGAAAGAAGGTAGCAGGCAAAGAGGAGTCAAAAATGTTGAAGTGCTACATCTATAGCTAACTCTCCCATTATTTTAAAATGTGAATATGTTGACTGCGAATTTGACAATTTCTGATTTTAATAGAACAACTCTCCTCCTTAGAGGAAGATATTCCGGTAACATTCATTATGACGGAACGATATGTTTTAAAAAATGTTTGGGTAACATTTTTTGCGAGGCAATTCGAGGCAATTCGGAGCCCTTGACTATTTCAAATCTAATCTGCTATATTACAAAGCCAGATATTCATAGTGGCACCTTTTCTCCGGATGAAAGAAATAATGAATAGATAAAAAATTTACCTTTGAGGGAAGTGTATGCTAAAAAGATTCTCAATTAGTTTATTATTATTTCTACTACTCCCATTTATAACCGGGATGGGTGCAAAACCCCAGGAAGCAGCACCTACAATAAAAGCTGAAGAGGATACAGAGGGGATAGGCCCGGCCACCGGTATGCAAAATCTGCCGCCGCCGCACGAATATGGCAATATAACCATGAAAAAGCATACAGGCGAAGGACAGGCCATAAGGTCGGTAGTATTTCCTCACTGGTGGCACAGAACACAGTTTGTCTGCAAGGTATGCCACAGTGACCTTGGTTTTCAAATGAAGAAAGGTGCAAATGATATAAAGCAGGCTGACATATTGGAAGGAAAGTGGTGTGGGACATGTCATAACGGAACTACTGCATTTGCAGCCACAAACTGCGATAGGTGCCATTCTGAGGGGATAGAGGTAAAAGAGAACAAAAACTTTTATGAAATTACTAAGGACTTTCCAACAAATAGTTACGGAAACAAAGTGGACTGGGTAAAGGCGCTGGAAGATGGCAAGTTTAAACCAAAGACAGGTTTAAAGGGCGATGAACAGATGATTAACCTGGATGTGGTTGTTGAGATATTTCTTAGAAATCCTGTAATGCCGGATGTTATATATCCTCATGCGGCACATACTAAAATTTTGGTGTGTGATAACTGTCATCCTAATATATTCAAACCGCAGGCAGCCTCAAATCAGACAACGATGAATAAGATAAATCAAGGGCATTACTGTGGGGTGTGCCATGGAAAGGTTGCATTTCCGTTAGAAGATTGTTTCAGATGTCATCGTAATAATTAACATCTCAGCAGAATGATGAGCAAGGGAACAACATCTATATTTTTGTTTATTTTGCATGTTCAGGATGACGTTTCGGCTTCATTTCTTTTCTTCCGGAATCTTTAAACCCAACGCTTTAAGCACCATTTTCATATCCTCCCATACCTCTTTTTTCTTGCCCTCATTTCTCAAAAGATAAGAAGGGTGGAATGTCGGCATAACCCGAATACCGTTTCTATACCAATGAAATTTCCCTCGCAGCGCAGTTATCTTCACAGGTGTATTTAAAAGCGTCTGCGCAGCATGAGTCCCTAATGCTACAATTATCTGCGGTTTAATAGCATTAATCTGTTTTTCCATAAATGGCTTGCACGTTGCTATCTCGTCGGTTTCCGGGTTGCGGTTTCCGGGAGGTCTGCATTTTACAACATTGCAGATATAAACATCTTCTCTCTTTAATCCCATTGCCTTGATTATCCGCGTTAATAACTGGCCTGCCCTTCCAACAAAAGGCTCTCCCTGTATATCTTCATCTTCTCCAGGCCCTTCGCCTACGAATACAAGGCTGGCATTGGGATTGCCAACCCCGAAAACAATATTTGTCCTTGTTTGGTGAAGCTTGCATCGTTTGCAATCTCCCAATTCTTCACGAATGGATTCAAGGGTTAAGGCTTCATCCGCCAAATTTAAACTACCTCCTTTTAGTTCTATATCGGTCTTTCCGCCCCCTGACCCCCGATAGATGCATTCGAGGGCAGGCCCCTGGCCCCTGACCTCTGTCTTTTTGGCAGGCAGCTCTTCTATGCCTATTCCCTTTAGGTAAAGGAGGTAGTTTTGCATATCATTTATCATATCTTTATAAGACACACTTTTATCCGTCATGGTTTAAACTCCTTTGCCAGTAAAGTAAATAATTAAATGTCGTTTTGGCAGGCTTTACAATCTATCTGTTTTGCTGTAACATTTTGCCATGTATCTATTAATTGCAGGAGTCTTTCTGATTTTCATCTTCACACCTAATGATGCATACGCCTGGGGGCCTGCAACACATCTGGAACTAGGATTGGACATATTAAATAATCTCAAGTCCCTTCCACTTTTCCTGCAAGAACTATTATCAAGATTTCCATATGATTACCTCTATGGAAATATAAGCGCCGATATAGTTGTAGGAAAAAATTTAACAGACAAACTCAAGCACTGCCATAACTGGAGAGTTGGGCTTAAAATCCTGAAAAGCGCCCAGACTGAGCCGCAAAAAGCATTTGCCTATGGCTATATAAGCCATCTTGCGGCGGATACTATTGCACATAATTATTATATTCCGGAAAAGTTTATTCAATCATTTTCCAGCAAAATTCTCAAGCATACCTACTGGGAACTAAGGTTTGATGCGCTTGCCGACAAAAACATTTGGAAACTACCGTCTAAAATGTCTAAAGAGGTTCATAAAGAAAACGACAGTCTCCTGAAAAACATACTTGAAGACACCCCTTTATCTTTTAGAACAAACAAGACCATCTTTTCAAGCATTCTTTTGATACACAGGATAAATCAGTGGCACAGCATGTTGGGCATGTTGTCATCTTCGTCCAGATGGGTCTTAAGTACGGAGGAAAAGAAACAATATTATAATCGTTCATTTTCTGCCATCAAGGATTTTTTAATTCGCGGTCAAAGGGCAAAATGTTTTGTATATGACCCGACAGGGAAAGACAATCTGGACACTGCAAAAAGGCTGAAAAAACATTTAAAGGCGCTCAAGAAAAATGGCAAAGACTGGGAATATGCTATGGAAAGGGCTATTGGCATAATAAAAAGTTGAGGAGTAAAACAAAGGCAGTTTAGGTGCCAGGGAGCAAACGATAGACCAGCCAACTTTTAAGTCCTTCAACTCCTTAACTTATTTATAACCCTATCAAGGATATGTTCCGCTACTTCATTCTTCGCAAGGGCCGGCAGCGCTTCAATCTTGTCATCTTTTCCCAGAACAGTTACCTGCGTTACCTCTCCGTCAAAACTAGTTGGGTCGTTAGCAATTATTAGATCCAGCTTTTTTTCCTTTAACTTCTTCTTGGCATTTGCCAATATATCTTCCGTTTCAAGTGCAAAACCAACGAGAAACTGCCCTCTTTTTCTATTTCCCATTTCTTTAAGTATATCCTGAGTTCTTTCCAATTCTATGTTAAACCTTGCCTCTTCCTTTTTTACCTTCTTTCCATGGCTTATCTTTGGCCTGTAATCAGACACAGCAGCAGCCATTATAACGACAGTAGATTGAGGATAGTGCCTCATGGCCGCCTCCGCCATATCCTCTGCTGTTGTGGTTTTTATAAAGGTAATGCCTCTTGGAGGCGCCAGATGAGAAGGGCCGCTCACCAGAACGACTTCGGCTCCCCGTCTTTTGGCTGCCCTTGCAATAGCGTAGCCCATCTTGCCTGATGATGGGTTAGAGATAAATCTTACAGGGTCTATGGCCTCTCTTGTCGGTCCGGCTGTAACCAATATCTTTTCACCTTTCAGGTTCTTTGGAGCAAGGCATTCCTCTGCAGCATCTAAAATATCTTCAACTGGCGCAAGACGGCCTTTACCTTCATATCCGCAGGCAAGTTCTCCCTCATCAGGTCCTATAAAGTGGTATCCAATCTTTTTAAGTTTCTCAATATTATGCTGCACAATCTTGTTTTCATACATATTGGAATTCATTGCCGGTGCAAAAAGAACTGGTGCCTTTGTAGCCATAATAATTGTTGTTAGAAGATCATCTGCAATACCTGATGCAACCTTTCCTATAATATTTGCCGTTGCAGGTGCAACGACTACCATGTCTGCCTTTTCTGCCAGGTCAATATGAGACATCTTTGATTCCAGGGTGAGGTCAAACATATCCTGAAAAACAGGGTTTCTCGCAACTGTCTGGAGGCTTAACGGTGTTATAAAGTTGACTGCTGACCTTGTCATGACTGGCCAAACCAAAGCGCCGTTTTTTATGAAAAGCCTGACAAGCTCCAGAGCCTTATATGCAGCTATTCCGCCCGTAATTCCCACTACTATTTTTTTATTGTTTAATATCATAATTATTTCGGCTTATCTTATCAGCAAAGTTTGACATCGTCAAGCTTCTGTACACATTACCAACAGCAAGAGGTTGACGGTTTCAAATCCCGTTAGAGCGGGATTTGGGTTATCCGTTGACCTTGACAAATAGCTTTTAATAGGTATAATAGGACTAATCTGAATAATCAGAATTATCAGAATACTATGCAAGGGGGAGAAGATGGCCAAAAACAAGAAAGACATTTCCTGCTGCGAACCGGAAAACAACTGCAAGGTGGAATCCATCGTAACCGTTGATGAGCGCGGCCAGATGGTTCTGCCCAAGGAGCTGCGGGAAAAGGCAAAGATAAAGACCGGAGACAAATTGGCCGTCACCACATGGCACAAAGACGGCAAGATATGCTGTATTACCCTGATGAAAGTGGAAGACCTGGTGGATATGGTAAAGGGGAGGCTCGGTCCGGTTATGAAAGATATATTGAGGTAAAGGATGTGGAGATGGGCGAGGTTATGGAAAAATTGGAGTTTCAGACAATTTATGACACCTTCCAGCCGAGAATATTGCGCTATCTAAAACGACTGGCAGGCCAGCATGAGGCTGAAGACCTGTGTCAAGAGGTTTTCATCAAGATAAGTCAAGCCTTGAAGAATTTCAGGGGCGAGTGCCAATTATCAACATGGATATATCGCATCGCTACCAATGCTGCGTTAGACAGACTCCGCAGTCCTTCTTTCCAACAAATGGCTTACAGAAAATCATCGGACGATTTAAGCGAAGGGGACACAGAAGACAAGGATGTCTGGACAGGAGAAAAGATGCCCTCTATTGATCAGGAACTCATTAGGAAGGATATGAACCGGTGCATCCGGGATTTTATTGAAAACCTCCCGGAAAACTATAGAACTATTGTAGCGCTTGGTGAGTTGGAAGGGTTGAAAAACAACGAGATTGCCGACATCCTTGGCATTACCCTTGATACGGTCAAAATCAGGCTGCATCGCGCCAGAGCAAAACTAAAGAAAGAACTGGAGGCCCATTGCAGTTTTTATCGTGATGAACGAAATCAATTGGCATGCGACCCGAAAACTGCCTTTGAAGGGTTTCGGAAGTCCCAAAAATAGACTTTGATTTTTGGGGAAACCTGCAAGTTGCCTGCCAGACAACACACCCCTAAATCCCCTCTCGAGAGGGGGACTAAAGGGGTGTGTTATTTACAACGAGCCGTATGTTCACCGATACGGTGAGGAGTAAAAATTGTCCGGTAACGAAGTATGGCGGGCAAATCGCAGGTTTGTAAAGTAGCGAGGTTTTTAATTGCTATTTTACGGGAAGAAGTAGGTGTATCCTTTTCTGACTGACCTCCGTCTATAAGATTAGAAAGGAAGTGATGCGCCATGTTTACATGCGGAGGGATTGGATATGGATTCTGGTGGATATTTCCTGTTGCTATGCTCATTTTGTGTTTCCTCATGATGAGAAGAATGGGTTGTATGATGGGAAGACATAATATGCAGAATACAGATAATCTGTATAAGAAAGATGATGAAGGAGGCTAATTATGGATAACAGAATCAAAGAACTGATAGCAGTCGGCGCATCAGTTACGGCAAATTGCCAGCCCTGTTTAAGCTACCATGTCGGTAAGGCGAAAGAAAATGGGGCAGGTGAGCAGGAGATTGGAGAGGCAATTACAATAGCGAAGATGGTAAGAAAGGGCGCAATGACCAAGATGGATCAGTTCGGTTCAACTGTATTCAAGCCGGCCGAAGCGAACGCAGGCGCATTGGAAAAAGGGTGCGGCTGTGGTTAAGGCGGCGCTGCTTGCCGTCAGGGGGCAACTCCTGACAGCACAAAAGTTTTTTAGGAGGTTGAACTGAACATGCTGAAATCAGAAGCAAAGAAGATGTCATCTCCCTGCTGCGCAAAGAATGCTGCTACAGCGCCTTTAGCCGCAGCAGTATCGTCCGATTGGACTCTTCGGGAATATCTGGATCACTTCAGATGCAGGATAAGCGGACTGCGCATGAGATATGCGGTTAAGCCCGGCCTCTACACTGCGGGCAATCCCGATAAAAATTCCGATGTGTTTGTGAGCGCCAATTATAAAATGAGCTTTGATATCTTGAGGCGCTCTTTAAAGGGGATGAATGTCTGGATTCTCGTGCTGGACACAAAAGGCATCAATGTCTGGTGCGCGGCAGGCAAAGGCACATTCGGCACGGATGAACTCATAAAACGGATTGGCGCGTCGCAATTGGAAAATGTTGTGAGCCATAAAAGAATTATCGCGCCGCAATTGGGTGCGCCGGGGATTGCGGCCCATATTGTTCAACAAAAAACCGGATTCAGGGTTTATTACGGCCCTGTTGACGCGCGGGATATCCGGCGCTATGTTGAAGCAGGGTATCAGACGACAGAAGAAATGCGCAGGGTTAAGTTCACCGTGTGGGACAGGCTGGTTCTTACGCCTATGGAGATGATCCCGGCCATTAAAATATACGCGATTTATGCGGCGCTCATATTTTTCATCATGGGCCTGAAGCCGTCGGGAATCATATTCAAAGATGGCCTGGCAAACGGACTGCCGTTTATCTTTCTCGGATTTTTGGCGGTTCTGACAGGCGCATTGGTTACGCCGCTGCTGCTTCCTTTTGTGCCGTTCAGGTCATTTGCCGTTAAAGGCTGGATTGCCGGGCTCGTTTTCACCTTTCTTGGCATACAAAATATTTCCATTGCCGCGCCTGCCGCTGTTTTTTCATTTTTATTCTTTCCGCTGGCAAGCTCGTATATTGCCCTGCAATTTACAGGTTCAACCGTTTTTACCGGCATGTCCGGCGTTAAAAAGGAACTCAGGTTCGCCTTGCCGATCTATATGTCAGGCGCTTTTATTTCCTTTGTCTTGCTGGTCTTTTTCAAACTGAAAGAGTGGGGTATTTTATGAAATATCTTACCAATGTGACAAGCCTTGGGTTTTTTCCGGATGCATGCACCGGCTGCGAAAGGTGCGTTGAGGTGTGTCCTCATGCGGTCTTTGTTATGAGCGGCAAAAAGGCTGCATTAAGCGATAAGGACAGGTGCATGGAATGCGGCGCATGCGCGAGAAACTGCGCCTTCGGGGCCATAGCTGTGAATGCCGGCGTGGGCTGCGCAGCCGCGATCATAAACGGCATGGTTACCGGAGGCAAGCCTTCCTGCGGGTGCGGGGATACTGCAGGAGAGTGCTGCTAATCCAAGAAAATGCATTTGCATTTTCTGACAAATACTATGCGAAGTGGACGTGCAATGAGGTCAATATATTTCGTAATGGCAAGAAAGTACGGCCTGTTACCCTCGTTCCTCTAAGTCCTAACGGTCGGCGTCAGCGGCTGGCCGAGGCCGCAGGCCAGTCTGTTGCACGCCGTTGTCAGCCCGCTTTCTCAGATTATCGCCATGGTGGTTGCTTCACCTCGCGAAAGAACGCTTCGATCAGTTGGAAATACTCCATGCAATATGCGACTGCGCCATGCCTTGTGCCACAGGGGTCTTCATAGAAGAAGAGATTGCTGTCTTCGAGAGGAAGTGTTGCACGTCCTCTACGAATAACGAGACCCGGACCATGGGCATCTCCCTCGGCGATTGCCAAACCACCGATTGGTTTCGGGACATGGAAGAAACCAGCTCGACCACTGCGGTGAATGACGACGTGCCGCTCTTTAGCAAGTGGATGATCAAGAACCGCCTTTGCCTCAGTTGATGATTCAAACCATGCATCGTATTGCTTGCGTTCGCCTTCCTGATTTGTCGTAAACCCTGTACGATAGCAAGAAAGTCTTTCTTTCCAGCCCAATTCGTGACACGCCACCGACAGGACGCTTCGAGCAGCAGATAGAAAGGCATTTACCGTCGGGTAAAACTCCTTCATCTTCTCGATGTCTGTGAGTCGTTCCAAATGGTATTTGGCTTCGCGGAACTTGGTGCGTATGGGGTCAGTGGCTCTCATTGCATATTTGAAACATCTGAAGCGGGCTAACTATATATTTAACAAGTTTTCTCTAATTGCATGGCACAAGTCAAGCAATAGCCATATATCTTCAATCAGTTGCTCATTTTCCAATTCTTTTCAGAATCTCCCTCGCCGCCACCACCCCGGACACTGCTGCATGGATAATGCCTCTTGTGATTCCTGCGCCGTCGCCTGCTGCAAACAGGTTTTTAATCTCTGTTTCAAGATTGTTTGTAAGCTTGAGCCTCATTGAATAGAATTTTACCTCTGCGCCATAGAGGAGGGTAGATGTAGAATATACGCCGGGTGCAACCTTATCCAGCGCCTCCAGCATTTCAAGTATATCTGCTATATATCGGTATGGGATTGCAAAGGAAAGGTCGCCGGGTGTCGCATCTGCCAATGTTGGCTTAACGCTCCCCTTTTTTATCCTGTCAGGAGTAGACCTTCTGCCTTGCAGCAGGTCTCCGAGTCTCTGAACGATAATGCCTTCGCCGAGGAGATTGACGAGTTTTGCAATATACTGGCCGTAGGCGATCGGTTCATGGAATGGCTCTGTAAATGTTGTAGAGGCAAGAATTGCAAAGTTTGTATTATTGGTCTTTTTTGTAGAAAAGCTGTGGCCGTTCACTGTGCAGAAGTCTTTGTGTTTTTCTTTTACCACAACGCCGTAAGGGTTCATGCAGAATGTCCTTACCAAATCGTCAAACCGTTTGGAGTAAAATAAAAGTTTTGCCTCGTGCATCACATCTGTTATCGGTCTCATGATGGAGGCAGCCACCTCAACCCTTACGCCGATATCAACAGGGTTATTGCCTGTGGAAAGGCCGAGCCTTTTTGATTCTTCGCTCAGCCAGTGGGAGCCGCTTCTGCCCGGGGCAAGGATTACAAAATCTCCAAGAAACTCTCTGCCATCGCTGGTTTTGACGCCGGCCGCTTTATGGTCTTGCTTACATATCTCAACTGCCTCGGCGTTGAATTGAATATCAATTTTTGCATTTACCTCTTCCCTTAAATTTTTTAAAAGCGAGAAACATCTGTCTGTGCCAAGATGTCTTATCTTAAACGGCACAAGCTTAAGCCCGTTTCTTGCAGAAATCTCCTCCAGCCTCTTTACCTCTTCCTCGTCTGTGCCGTGGAGTTCAGCAGGTGCGCCATATTTTAAAAATATCCTGTCAACATAATCTATAAGGGATTCAAGCTCATCTTCCCCGATATATTCATTTAAAAACCCTCCGACACCGGTAGAAAGATTGAGCTTCCCATCGCTGAATGTGCCTGCCCCGCCCCAGCCCTGAAATATATCATTAGATTTTCTGTCAGGCAGATCTTCGCCTTTTTCCAAAAGAAGAATCTTGAGGTTCTTTTTGGCAGAAAGGAGCTCAAGCGCTGCAAAGATGCCCGCAGGTCCAGCGCCTGCTATGATAACATCATAGCTATTATTCATTGTTTTAAACCGTAAAATAGCGATTGAAACACTCGCTATTTTACATCTTCCACTTGCAATTGCTTCGCAGCAAGTGGAGCCAGCCGATTTGCCTGCCATACTTCGTTATCGGCCAATTTTTACTCCTCACCGTATCCTCCCCTGTCCCCCTCCATGAGGGGGATAAAGGGGGAGGGCTCGTCGTAAATAACACACCCCTTTAGTCCCCTCTCGAGAGGGGATTTAGGGGTGTGTTGTCTGGCAGGCAACTTGCAGGTTTCCCCAAAAATCAATGTCTATTTTTGGGTAAATTATCTGTGGTTTCTTACTTCTTCCGTTTCCTGTATGCTTCAGGTAGTTCAGCTACCATGGGCAGCCTCCCCCTTTTCTCCCGATGCTTTTTCAGGACACTGACTATCTCTATGAGAAGAGGGATATCTTCCTCGTGGATATTTTCCAGCGCTTTCAAGAGATCCCAGATTTCTTTTTTCCGAACGACTCTGTAACCCTCTCCGGGCAGGAGATTAATCAACCTCAAGGTTGACTCATCCATAATGAAACGGTCAAGCGGCAACGAAAGAGCTTCAGATATCTTTATAAGAACCCCGAGGGATGGAAGTTGTTCAGCGCGTTCTATTTTTCCTATGTATGTGTAGTCTACCCCTGCCATTTGAGCCATAGTCTTCTGGGTAAGCCCTTTAGAAAACCTTATCTCCCGCAGTCTTTTACCTATCTTTTCTTGTATCGCCATAGGAACTTAAAATATCCCCTTTCTTATATATTGTCAACTCAAATGAATTCCAATTCATATTATCCTTTTTTACTTGACAATCTAGATTATTTATCCTATTTTGATAACCAATTCTGCGGCTCGTTGAGTGTAATCAGGCAGTTTTTATCAGAGTAAAAAAGGGGAAACTGCATTTATGGACAAGGTGGAACTCTTGCGATATCTCAGCGGCTCAAATTTTTTCCATCTCCTGTCAAATGGAGAGTTAAAGCTATACATACTGCTCCTTGCAAGCGCGGACGATATTGATGTCTCGTGCAAAATAAACTTTAGAGAAATAGAAAAGATAGGGAGGAGATTGACGGCGCTCAGGAAGCTTAAATCAAGTATGGCTTCCCTTGAAAGATACGGACTTGCTTCATTTGAAAAGTTTGAAGAATGGCCGCACGGCGAACTGAAATTCAAGCTCAAGAGACCTTCGGGGCTAAAGGCGGTAAAAGGCGAATAAGATGGCAGAAAAGATGATATGCCCAAAATGCAAGAATCACTCATGGACTGCAGCCCCTTATGAGCCAAACCCATGCCCCCATTGCGGTTTTATATTCTCAAAGTCCGATGAAGGCAATGACCCACCCCCTTCCCCTCCAGGGAGGGGATAAAGGGGTGGGTCGGGGGTAAAGAAAAGAATATTTGAAATCACAACCTGTTTGCAGGAGGTAATATCATAATGGGAAGGCGTATTCTTATAATAGATGACGAGCATATTATCCTTGAACTTCTTGCAATCATATTCTGCAAAGAGGGTTATGAGGTTGATGCTGCCAGCAATGGTGCGGGAGGATTGAAGATGGCATATAGCAGGGAATACGACATCATAATAAGCGATATTGATATGCCTGTAATGAGCGGAATAGAATTTTATAGGAAACTCATAGAAAAGATACCGTCCATGAAACAGAGGGTATTGTTTATAACGGGAAATGACGATATGGAAACATTTATGTTTTTAAATGAGACAGGAGTTAAGTATCTGTTGAAACCCTTTAAGCCCATGGACATTGTGAAAGCTGTAACTGAGGTTGGCGATTTTACTAATAGCAAAACCTCCCGTTTTTCTGGATAAGTCTTCCGTCCACATAAATCGCCCCGCCGTTTCTCAAGTCCTTTATCATATCCCAGTGGATTGCAGACTCATTTTTGCCGCCGGCGTCTTTATACGACCTGCCTACAGCCAGATGAACCGTGCCGCCTATCTTTTCGTCAAATAAAATATCCTTGGAAAAATGCCTTATGCCATAGTTTGTGCCAATGCCTAATTCGCCTAGATACCGCCCCCCTTTGTCTGTATCCAGCATTGCAATAAGGAATTTTTCGTTTTTTTCAGCCGATGCCTCAACAACCTTGCCTTTCTTGAATTTAAGATGAATCCCCAAAACCTCTTTCCCCTGATATATAGCAGGCAGGTCGTAGTAGATTTTACCTTCAGCAGAATTTTCTACAGGAGACAAAAACACCTCGCCGTCCGGCATATTCCTTTCTCCGAAACATGGGATGGCCTTTCTCCCTTTAATGCTCATAGTCAAATCCGTGTCCTTACCAACTATCCTTACAATCTTTCCTTTATCCAGAACCAGCTTAAGTTTCATCTCCTCTTTTTTGACCTTTTCCCAGTCTATATTGGTTGCGCCGTAGAGAAAATCTTCATATTCCTCCAAAGACATATCCGTCTCCTGTGCCAGGGCATTTGTTGGAAAATTACAAAGCACCCACCGCTTCCTGTTGACAATCTCTTCCTGTATGGGCATCAAGACCTTGCTACGCATGCTGATTGCCTTTGAGTCAACATTGGAAAGAGCTTTTTTATTTGCCGCAGCCCTTATATTTACAACGCAGTCAACGCCTTTTGCCTCAAAAAACTTTGCCTTGGGAAAATCCAGAAGCTGCTCTTTTGCGGCCAGATTGTAAAAGATATTTGTCATCTCCTCAAATGCAATATTTACCGTTGGGTGGCCGCCGGCCTTCAGAACATTTTTATACACCTCCAGAACAAGCGGTTTTGCAAGTTCTGAAGATGCGTTTATCAGAACCCGTTCCCCCTTGGTTACCTTAAGCGAATAATTGATGAGAATATCTGCAAGCTTCTCTACACGTGGATCAGACATGAAAAACCTCCTTTGATATAATATGTAAACTGTTAACTGTGAACGGTTTGCAGTTCACAATGCACTCTCATTTTTATTCCCTGATAAGTGTTTCGTTGTTTCATGATTTTATGAATGTTATCAAGTATGATAAATTTATTCACGCTCCAGTCAGGGGCAATCAAAAACCTTCTTGCTGTATCGCCGCAAAGCCTGTGTATTATAACATCCTCTGGAATCTCCTGTAAAAAATCTACAACCATATTCGAATATTCCTCGAGCCCAAGGGGTTTAATTTCATGCCTCTTATACATTTCTTCAAGTTTCGTGCCTTTGTGTATATGAAGGTGATGCAGTTTTATGCCCCATATATCAAGATTGGCCAGAAAGCGGGCTGTTGAAAACATCTCCTCTTTGGTTTCTCCGGGAAGGCCGAGGATTACATGGGCGCATACATGGATGCCTCTCTCGTCAGCCATTTTTACAGCATCGGCAAAATCCTCAGCAGTATGACACCTGTTTATTAGTTCAAGGGTTTTGTTGTGAGATGATTGAAGCCCCATTTCAAGCCAGAGGAATTTTTCTTTTGCAAGCTTTGCCAGCAAATCTAAAACTTCATTATCCACGCAATCAGACCTTGTTGAAACAGCCAGACCAACAACATCAGGATGGTCTAACGCTTCTTCGTAAAACTTTTTTAGGCTTGAAATAGGCGCATATGTATTTGTATTTATCTGGAAATAGGCTATAAATTTTTCCGCATTATGTCTTTGTTTTATATATTCAATGCCCTGATAAAGCTGCTCTCGTATCCCCATTTTATCATCGTAATTCAAAGGCATCATCGGTTCAGAGCTGCAATAAATACATCCGCCTTTGCCTTTTGTGCCGTCCCTGTTTGGGCAGGTGAGGCCTGCATTTAAGGAGACCTTGAAGACCTTGCAGCCGAATTTATTTTTTAGAAAATCAGAGAGGGAGTTGTAACGTTTAATCATCATATGTGCCGTCGATAGAATTTCAGGGAATTTTATTCTGATTAGTTTGCCGTGTTAAAGTTTAGGTTTAGGCTAAGGCTGAGGCTAAGGTTAAGTATTTCCTCAACCTGTCTTTACTTAACCTGTCTTTGCTTAACCTGTTCTTCTGCCCACCTTTACTTTGATGCTTTGTCACTTTTTCTGACAACCCTTGGCCTTGTCATGGCCATTGTGTCTAATATCTTTTCTATCTCTTTTTTAGAAAGTATGCCGTTTCTAAGCACAATCTCTTTTATGGTTTTCCCGCCTGCAACTGCTTCTTTCGCAACAGATGCTGCCGCCTGATAACCAACAAACGGATTTAGAACAGTTGCAATGCCTACGCTCTTTTCTGCCATCTCCCGGCATCTTGTCTTATTTGCCTTTATGCCCTTTACGCACCTGTCTGTAAATGCTTTTACACTATTTTTAAGAATCTCGAGAGACTGAAGCATATTGTGGTTTATCACAGGCATCATCACATTAAGTTCAAGCTGTCCTGCCTGTGCCGCCATTGCAATAGTCAAATCATTGCCCATAACCTGAAAACTGACCATATTGAGCATCTCAGCCATAACCGGATTTACCTTGCCCGGCATGATGGATGAGCCCGGCTGGACGGGAGGCAGGGTTATCTCTGCAAAACCTGTTCGCGGGCCTGAGCTTAAAAGACGCAGGTCGTTTGCAATCCGTATAAGTTCTATCGCAAGGCCTCTTAATGCCGAGGACAGATTTACGAAATCAGCCATGCTGTTTATTGCCTCAAGCATATCATCAGCAGGTCTTAAGCCTTTTATCCCTGTAACATGCCTCAATGCCTGTATAACTTCCTTCCTGTAATTTGGATGTGTATTGATGCCTGTGCCTGCCGCCGTAGCGCCGATGCCGAGTTCTTTTAAGCTGGCCTCCGCCGCTTCAATTCTTTTTATTCCCTTTGCAATTGTTTTGCCATAGGCGTGAAATTCCTGCCCAAGCCTTATGGGAACGGCATCCTGAAGATGGGTCCGTCCCGATTTAATAATGCCGTCAAACTCTTTTGCCTTGGCTGTGAGTGTATTTTCCAAAAGCCTTAATTCAGCCAATAATTTGTGTGTCATAAACAGACCGGCAATCCTCATGCCGGTCGGCACAGTATCATTTGTTGACTGAGACATGTTTACATGGTCGTTGGGGTGGACGAGCTTGTAATTTCCCTTTTTGCCGCCAAGAATCTCTATTGCCCTGTTTGCAATCACCTCATTGGCGTTCATGTTATGGGATGTGCCTGCGCCTGCCTGATAAACATCCACAATAAATTCTTTATGCAATCTTCCGTTGATAATTTCATCCGCTGCCATGACAATAGCCTTGCCAATCTTTTTATCAAGGTTGTCGTTTGTCATATTGGCAATGGCAGTCGCCCTCTTTACCATTGCTGTGGCTGTTATGAATTCCTTTTTCGGAGTAATCCCGCTTATGGGAAAGTTTTCAATAGCCCTTGCAGTCTGGATGCCGTAATAGGCATTTATAAGCACATCTTTCTCGCCCAGAGGGTCTCTTTCTGTTCTGTAATTTCGGGCCATATGATTATCTTTGCATGGTGGCATGGTATCAAAGAATCAGAGAATGTCTTTCTGTCCCTATAACACTATTACACTTTGATACTTTTATATCTGCTTTTTATCTGCTGCGGCCTGCCGCCATTCCTCCACCATCTCATTATCTATATCAATAAGTATAACCTTTTTAAGATTCTGCGCATTAAAATCTTTTATTGTCTCAATCATGGCGTTGGCTGCAACGGATTTTTTTACACCACCAATGCCTGTGCCCATACCTGGAAATGCTATGGCCGAATATCCATTTTCATCCGCCAGCTTAAGCGCTGCCTTGGTCGCCTTTATAACATTTGCAGCTACAATCCTAATACCGGGTATTTCCATTGTGGGTGCGTGGATGATGCTTTTGAATTTTAGACTTCCTGCTGTTGTTAATATTGCCTTGCCAACCGGTATAGGGGCAAGTTTTTTTGCCTCTTCTTCCACCATATCTCCCGCCGCCTTTTTTATGACCATTGCCACGCCGCCACCCATAAGGCCAAGGCTGTTTGCCGCATTTACAATAGCATCTGTATCGGCATCCAAAAGACTGCCCTGCGTTACAATAATCTCCAAAACCATCCTCAAATACAGGCTATGGGCGAGGGGCTATTGCTATAGGTTTTCCTAGCGCCTCTTGCCCATTGCCTGTTCTTTTATATCTCCGCCTCTTTCCATTTGCCAGCCTTAAATTTCCACAACATGCTTAATGCCATAATCAAACTATATGCAAACATGCTTATCCATGCGCCATAAAGGCCGAAACCCAATACCACACTTAATATATATGCTGCCGGCAAAAACAAAAGCCATACCACAAGCCCCTCTACCTTCATAACCCACTTTGTGCAGCCCGCACCCTGAAGCGCATGGGAAAGGATAAGATTTACAGCATCAAAAAATTGTATTATCCCAAAGAGCACAAGTATGTTTTTACCGGTATCTATGACCGCAGTTTGGTCAGTAAAAATCTCAAGCATAATCTTTGGGAATAATATAAATATAACTCCTAAAAAACCCATGCATATGAGTCCAAGCTTCACAGCCTCCCAACCGTATCTTTCCGCAGCTTCCGCATTGCCTTTTCCGAGGTTCTGGCTGACCATAGTAGCTGCCGCAACTGCAAATCCATAACCAGCGAGGAATGTGAAAGAGGAAAGGGTCATGAGTATGTTGCTTGCCGCAAGCTCTGTTTTACCTATTCGTCCTACTATCCATAAAAAGATGGTAAGCCCTGCCATTATGAAAAATACCCTAATCATTGCAGGAAAGGCAAGCCTTAAGATAGAATTTAAAACAGGCAGATCAAATGTATAACTACTGAGATATCTGAATCTTCTTGCAAATCCATTTCTCAAACTCAGGCTGAAGAAATAGGCAGCGCCTATTAAAGAGGCGATAAGCGACGCAATGGCAGCACCCTTTACCTCAAGTCTTGGAAAGCCAAATTTTCCAAAGATGAGGGCATAGTCAAATATAATATTTGAGATATTCATGACAATAGCAACCTTCATAAAGAGATGCGGTTGGCCAAGGCCGTCAAAAAATCCCCTGAATGCGGCAATGATGAGAAAAAAGAATATGGATAAGAAACTGTATTTCAGATAATCAATTCCATACTGAATAATTTTTATATCATCGGACAGGTATGGAAATATCACTGGGGCAAGGAGATAGCCTGCAACAGAAAATACAAGTCCGAATGATACGGTGAAGAATAAGGTATTGTCAAGAAGCCCTCCGCATGCCTCCCAATCTCCCTCTCCAAATCTCCTTGCGACAAGGCTTTGAGTTCCCACCTCCACAGCCATAAGGCTGCTTCCGAATATCCAGACAACGAACCAGCCGAGACCGGCCGCTGCCAATGCCTCCACACCAACCCTTCCCAGCATTGCGGTGTCAACAGCATAAAATATGGTTTGAGAAAGCATGCCGAAGAATACTGGAGACGCAAGCTTAAGGATATCTCTATCAAAAATAGGGACACATCCCATTAACCACCCTCTTTTTTTGCTGGCCTGCCCTTTGGCCTAAATGTAAGTGTTCGACCTAATTTTTCTGAAAGTAATCTTAAAAATGTTTCACCTCCAAGGGGCTTTCCTAACCTTGTTTTTTTTCTTATATCTTCCAGTTCTTCTTCTTTTTCCTTACGTTTGACAAATAACTTATATTGAGATAACTCTCTTTCACCAAACAACGGTTCTCCAACTAATTGATTTGCTTCTCCCAAAATGTGTGACCTTGCGCTGGAATAGCAGTAGTCTTCTGGGTTTTCAACCATTTTTGCCCTTACTGGATTTCTTTCTATATACCGGCTTACTGCCCATAAATACCGTTCTGCATCAACTATGCAGGAATGGTATCTGCATTCCCACAAACGACCAGTTCGGCTGTATTTTTTGTTAAAATACTGCGTGTAGCAAAGGGTTATCCCCTGTATCATCTTGTATAACGATTGTTCTTTGAGGGGTTTCAAAAGCAAATGAACGTGGTTAGTCATGAGGCAGTAACCCTGCAATACAACTTCCTTATTAGATAAGTATTTTTCAAGCAGGGAGAGATACTTCTTAAAATCTTCATCGTCAAGAAAGGCCTTTTCTCTGTTATTCCCGCGTTGTATTACATGATGTGGGTATCCTAAGCCTACTATTCTTGCTATCCTTGGCATGGCAACTTTCATAACATTGGCTTATCTTGATGTCAAGAATAAAAGGGATGTGTCCCTATTTTAATCTCTTTTCCAGATACTCTTTGTCATATTCCAGAGAACCCAATACCTGAAATATCAGAAAGGTGACGATTCCTGCCCCGAGTCCTATCAGGATTGACAGGGCTATGGATAACTGCCTTGGGATATATGGATATGCCAGCCCTAACATCATAACGACCAAACCTACGGTGATGCTGTAGGGGAGTGCTTTCTGGAAAAACACCCTGTGGTCCTTAAGCCTGCCTTTTTCTTTAATACCCCTTACTGCCTTTGAATAGTCAAGCTCGCAGTAGTTATATTTAATTGATAGGAGGCCTGAATCCGGAAAAAAATTGGTTATGGCGCAATATGCCTTATAGCCGTCGGTTAGAATGGAGGTTTCTTTTCTCATTGCATATATGTCTCTAAAGATATCCATTATATGATTGGATTCAAGAATTACATCCATCTCTATTTTTGATATATCCAATGCCTTGAAAAATTCTATTACGTTTTGGGAGGCAGGGATAGAATATTCCACCCCCCGCTTTTCGCGGGTATCTTGATTAATATTTAGCGCTGTCCCGGTTATTTCAATAGAGGCTTCTGCAATTCCCTTTGTTTGAAGTTTCGTAAATATATCCTCTTCAAGGGATTTTGTTATGTTTTTTAGCTCAGTGTAAAGCCTTTTTTTAAAAACAGCATCCTTGAGCAAATAGGCTTTCCAAAAGAGTGTTTGAATGGCCTTATAAATCATTCGTTATTCCATTCCAAAAATAGGTTTTTAATCGCCTTTTTACAGCAGGAGTTATGTATTACAGTTGCCATGAGCTAACAGCTATTAGCTATAATTCCCTATTCTTCCCACAAGTGCCTGTCTACATATTGCGCAAGTATCTCCTGCATGGCTGTGGGCGGCGGCACAGCAAAGAAGAAATTTATCACAGTATGGGCTATTTCATGAGCTAAGACGCCGCCGGTGATGTCAGGTAGCGAAATATAGATAGCCGCAGTTTTGTGATTGTAAAACGCTATGGGGGATTTTCCAAAATTGCCTGTACCGAGATATTTTAATCCTAATTCCCTGTAAGTGGGATAAATATATACCTTAAAATGAAGATTTGGCGGATACATATCAAGGAGACGTCTTACCCTTTCAACAATAGCATCAACCCTGTTTTTTGCCAGCATAGGATTCTTTTCCTGGCTCTCGCCGAAAAATGTAAATCCTTTGCCGATACTTCGGGTAAAGGTGTTGAGGTCACTGTCGTTTAAATAGTATATGCTCGCATATTGCGTGTTGTATGGATTTGCCCACTCCCCTGTTTGTGCAGAGGGCAAGTCTTGTGCGGCAAGGTAAGGCGGGCAGGAGGCGATGAAAAGAATAAAAAAAAGAGAGTGGAGACAGAGGGTGGAGATAAAAGATAAGCTCCTCAACTTTGCGCTCCTTAAATCCTCAACTCTCACGGCCTGAGGTTTTGAAATAATTTACAGCCTCCTCAAGTTCAAGAAGTTTTTTAGCTGTCTCCTGTAAGAGGCGGTCCAGTTCTTTGTTAGAAGGTGCATTGGGATTTTGGGCGGCGGCAGTTTTTATCTCAGCAAGAAACCTTGAAATTTCAGCAACCCTGTATTTTACCCCGCCCATGTTTTTATCAATAGCAGTGGCCAGTACATTTATGCTGTTCTCCAATTCCACAAACTGGTCTGTTTCTCTTAATTTGAATCTGTAGGTCAGGTTGCCGCTGCCGATTTCGCTTAAAACATTTTCAAAGCGGTATAACGGCCCGGCTATCCTGTGCGATAAAAATACAAGGACAACTATGCCTGCAATGGCGGTTACGCCGACTATTATGATATTTGAGAAAAGCAGCATGGGGAGGAAAAAATTATATGTGCTGGCCACCTTAAGCTCTGAGCCAGAGTAGCCGGTTGTCAAAGTGCCTTTTGACAGATACAGAAAAAGTCCGATTGCCAAAACAGCCTCTATGACTATAATTACGAGAAATTTGGCAGAGAAATCCAACTGGAATTTCTTTTTAATAAAATAGTTTCTGCGTCTGAAGGCTTTTTTATTGCTCATTGGCAAGCCCTTTCAACATACCGGCATTGATTTGTATTTTGGCAGCGCCTTTAACATTCTTCAGCCATTCTTCCAAAATGCCCTGCTTTTTTTGTTCAACGATATATTCCTTGATATGGTCATAACTCTCTTTAAGCGTGGGGAGCTCGGTCTTTTCGCTTTTTACAACAGATATGACAATATACCCGCCGTCAGTTTCATATGCCATTATTTCTCCGGCATCCATGTCAAACGCATTAAGAAGTGCACTCGACCCAACATCTTCAATAAACAACGGCCCTACTGTATCTTCTCCGGCAACTGGTAGCTTTTTCAGCATCTTCTCCTTTATTGCCACGGCCTGCTCCTTGTTTTTTGCCTTTGCCAATCTTACCGTCGGCATATACTGCATTCTTTGATAATGTTTATTGACCTCCTCTTCTGTTGCGAAAAGCCTGCCCGCCCACTCTCTGGTTTTTAAGTCTATAAGCTCTTTTATCAGGGTCTGTTCCCAGAATGTTTTTATTGTTTCTGCAAACCGCGGGTTCTCTGTCAATCCTTGTTTTCTTGCCTCCTGCAGCAAAAGTTTTTTGTCAATGACGGCGTTGAGATGTTCTTCAAGTGCATTGGGTGTTATCTTAAGGGTGGGGTTTCTCCTGGAGAGTATGGAGACCTCTTTTTGAAATTCCTCCAGAGATATTGTGGTATCATTAACCGAGGCGATTTTTTCCTTATGAGAACCATCCTTTCCGCAAGCCGTAATGAATGACAGCGATAGGAAAAGCATATAAAGGGCAAAAAGGGTTTTCTGCATTCAATCAACTCCCCTTGGCATACGTCTTACGACGTATAGACAATTTACAGGTATCTATAATACAAAATAAGCGCATTGTCAAAATAAAGATTAATCCGTAAAATAGCGATTAAAAACCTCGCTATTTTAAATCTTCCACTTGCAATTGCTTCGCAGCAAATGGAGCCAGCCGATTTGCCCGCCCCAAGCTTTGCTTGGGTGCCCCGACTTAATTATCGGCCAATTTTTGCTCCTCACCGTATAGGTGTCATACGGCTCGTAGCAAAAATGGCCTCTGCCTCGTCTGGCAGCCCCCGATAGAATCAATCGGGGGCAGTTTCCCCCAAAGTCAATGTCTATTTTGGGGTTAATCTTTCTATTTGCCTTCTATGCCATTTTATAGTATCTTTTATACTTAAATAGAGCCGTTTCAATCATTGCGTATTCTTGTGAAAAGTGTGAATGTAAAATCAATAAATATTCTTAACCTGCTGTTGTTCCTTGGTATTCTATTTTCCTTGGCGTCCTTAGCCAGCAACTATCTAACTACCCGCTATGCGGTTCTGCAGAAAGCAGAATTGCAAAAAAACACCCGGACAGGTTCAGAGATTAAACCTAAAAGGGAGTTTAACGATTATGCCCCTATAGTAGAAAACGGGCTGTTTGCCCCTGCCGATAAATTTAGCTTTTTGGATACATCGACATCTAAAGATGTTCTTCCTTCTCAGGAAAATTCTGCGGAACGGACAATTGCACTTATTGGAACAGTTGTTTCACAGCTTGGAAAAAGTTATGCAATATTTGAAGAAATAGGCTCAAAGAGACAAGAGGTATTTAAGAAAAATGCGCCGGTATTTGACATCGGTATTTTAAAAGAGGTTGAGAAAGACAAGGCGTACATCCTTGCAGATGCCAGAAAGATATCTTTCAGCATGCCCCTTGAAGCTGTTGACGGTGGGCGCAAAACCACAGATAGTATTTTGCCTAATCAAGCAAGCCAGACTCCTGTAATATCTCAAAAGATTAGTGAAAAGGAATGGCTTATTGACCAGAGGGCGCTCTCTAAAACCCTGGAGGATATGAGCAAGATATTGACCGACGGCAGGCTTTTGCCTTATAAAGAAGGCGATAAAATTGTTGGTTTCCGCGTTAGTGAAATTAAGCCGGAAGGGGTATTCAATCTTATTGGATTGAAAAATGGTGATATCCTTTTGAGCGTGAATAATTATAAGATAGACTCTCCTGAAAAGGGAGTACAGCTTCTGACAGGCCTTAAGGGAGAATCCAGCATATCTCTGGATATCATAAGGGGTGGCCAGAAGATGAATATGAAATATCAAATCAGGTAGCTTGAAATTTTGGTGACAGACAATGAATAAAACTGCGTTAAAAAGAAAATCCATTTATCTGTTTTTATATTGCCTCCTCATCCTTCCATATATCCTCACACCTGTTTTAGCGCATACCGAAGACAAAGGCTCAGCGAAACAGAAAAAAGAGGAGGACATCACCCTGAACTTTGTGGATGTGGAATTACCCACCGTTATAAGATTCATAAGCGAGATAACAGGCAAGAACTTCATATATGATGAGCGCATTAGAGGGAAGATTACCGTAGTCGCCCCTTCCAAGTTCAGCATAGAAGAGGCATTTAATCTCTTTACCTCTGTTCTGGAGTTAAAGGGTTTTACTGTTATAGAAACCGGCGCAGCCTACAAAATCATCCCATCTTCAATGGTCAAGCAAAGTTCCATAGGGGTATTTAAAGACAGGGAAAAACCTGTTGTTAATGAATCATATATTGCAAGGCTCATCACCCTTGCATTCATCCCGATTCAGGAGGTACTGCCAATCCTCCAACCATTAGTGTCCAGAGACGGCTATTTATCAGCCTTTGGCTCAGGAAATGCGATTCTCATCCTTGACACTATGCAGAATATTGAAAAGATTCTGGATATTGTAAAACTTATGGATGTAGAGCAGATAACCTATCCTCATGAGATAATATATCTGAAATACGCCCAGGTGGAAACATTGTCTCATATATTAAAACAAGGAATTGGAAAGAAGTGGGTTCAACCAAAAACAGGAGCAGCGCCGCAGGCAGGCCAGGATAGCTTGAGATTCGTAACTGATACAAGGTTAAATGCCATTATCCTCTTTGGTTCACCGGATGAAAAGGAAGAATATAAAAGGTTCATATCCCTTCTGGATGTTCCTCCGCCTGAAACAAGCTCAAGGATTAATGTGTATTACCTGGAAAATGCCGATGCAACCGATACCTCTAAGGTTTTGGAAGGTATTACCAGACAAACCACTGGCCCCGGCGCCCCCCCCGTAACTCCTCCGGGACAGCAGGCATCATCTGAATTTAGCGGCAGGATAAGTATAACTCCGGACAAGGCGACAAATTCGCTGATTATTATGGCTTCGCCGGCGGATTATCAAAATCTTGTGCAGATTATCAAAAAACTTGACATGCGGCCAAGGCAGGTTTTTGTGGAGGCAATGATAACAGAGGTATCCATAAACAAGGCCATTGATCTTGGCGTCAAGTGGCGGGTCTCCGCTACCCAAAAGGGTGAACCGGTAGCAATCGGCGGTGTGGGGACTGTTGATTCATCATCCATCCAGAAGATAATAAGCGGCATGGCAGGCCTGACCATCGGAGGTGTTGGCAATTTTATTTCGGTGCCTGTAACAAGACCGGACGGTTCCAGCTTTAACCTGACCGCTCCTGGTTTTGCCGCACTCTTTGGCCTTTCTGAATTCAGGGATACTATAAATGTCCTTTCCACGCCTCATATACTGACAAGCGATAATAAAGAAGCGGAGATTGTAGTCGGTGAGAATGTGCCATTTTTAAGCAAGCTCGAAAGAGAGGCCACTACAACAAATCAGCCAATTCTCCAATCCATAGAAAGAAAAGACATCGGTATTACACTTAGAATCAAGCCGCAGGTAAGCGCTGGAGACTATGTTAAATTAGACATCTATCAGGAGATATCCGCCGTTGCCCCGACCACTGCAAGCGAAGGCCTTGCCATAACTACAAAACGGTCCGCAAAGACATCTGTGGTTGTAAGGAACAGGCAGACTATAGTTATTGGCGGGCTTATACAGGATAAGGAGATAAAGAGTGTGACAAAGGTGCCTCTTCTTGGAGATATTCCGCTTCTCGGATGGCTCTTTAAATATTCTTCAACGAATAAGCAAAAGACAAATCTCCTTATTTATCTGACGCCGACTATAGTAAATGATTTCGGCGGTCTTGACGACTTAAAAAATGAAAGGGAAAAAATATTTAAGGACGCCCCTCCGGAAAAAAAGGAAGAGACCGGTGATAAAAACGGCGATGCTCCAGACAAACCAAACGAGAACCCCGGAACCTGACAAATGAACAAATCGGATATAGATATTGCCGCTATTTCGGCAAGATTCGGCCTTCCCTACAAAGAAACTATTGAAGACAGCGACGTTGACCCGGCTTTTTTAGAAAAGCTGCCCTTGCCCTTTGTAAAGGCCAACATGATATTCCCTTTAAAAATGGAGGAAAAAAGGCTGCTGGTGGCCCTGTCCGCTCCAAAGGATATGTTTGCGCTGGATGATGTTGAAAGAATGCTTTCTGTCCATGTATGGCCTGTACTATCGCCCCCACAGCAGATTCTGAACGCAATCCACAGATTTTATGAAAGGATTTCAGGTTCTGCTCAGGATGTGGTGGAGGAATTAAGCGGTGAAAGCCTCGAAGCCATTGCCCAACAATGGGAAGAGCCTAAAGATCTTCTGGACCTGACAGATGAGGCGCCTGTAATAAAACTATTAAACTCGCTCTTGTTTCAGGCTGTAAAGGAGAAGGCAAGCGACGTACATATTGAGCCTTTTGAACGGCGCGTAGATGTCCGCTTCAGAATAGACGGAGTACTTTATCCGGTTATTGCCCCGCCAAAGATAATACAGGATGCGCTGATATCCAGGGTAAAGATTATGGCGAATATGGATATTGCTGAAAAGAGGCTGCCGCAGGATGGCAGAATAAGATTGCTTGTCGCAGGAAAGGATATTGATGTCAGGGTAGCCACTGTGCCGACCGCCTTCGGAGAAAGGGCTGTTTTAAGGCTCCTCGACAGGAAAGGGGGGCTCATCGGCCTTGAAGATATAGGGCTTCAAGCCAAACAGGTTAAAGTGCTTGAATCCCTGCTTCTGCAAAATCATGGAATTATACTTGTCACAGGCCCGACCGGTTCAGGAAAAACCACCACTCTTTACGCCGCACTCAACAGGATAAACTCAAATGAGCGGAATATTATCACTATCGAAGATCCGATAGAGTATCAGCTGAACGGCATCGGCCAGATACAGGTAAACCCAAAGATTAATTTAAACTTTGCAAACGGCCTCCGCTCCATTTTAAGACAGGACCCCGACATTATCATGGTTGGAGAGATAAGAGACATGGAAACTGCAAAGATGGCGATTCAGGCGTCTCTGACAGGCCATCTCGTGCTGTCAACGCTTCACACAAATGATGCCCCGACTGCGGTAACAAGACTTGTGGACATGGGGATAGAACCGTTCTTGTTGTCTTCTTCTTTATCCGCTGTGATTGCCCAGAGGCTTATGCGCGTATTATGCCCTGATTGCAAAGAAGAGTATGCGCCAACCGAGCAGGAAATTGCCATGCTTCAAAGATATAATTTAAAGAAATTATGGAGGGCAAGAGGGTGCGGCAGATGCTTTAAGACAGGCTATCAGGGCAGAATAGGCATATTTGAATTCATGCAAATAGACCAGTCTCTGAGGACATTGCTGTTGAAAAATCCTGACTCAACTACCGTAAAGGAATACGCTGTCGCCGGCGGCATGAAAACCATAAGAGAAGATGGCCTTGAGAAGGCAGCCACAGGTGTTACAAGCCTTGAAGAGGTATTGAGGGTAACGCAGATAGATTGAATTGCAGACTGAAATGACACGGCTGAAACCGTGTTTCCACGATTAACTATTTAGCAGGCTGTTGAAAAAGGCATCAACAGCCTTGATTACACAGATTAGGAAAAACGATTACACAGATATTTCAATGGGTTTTAATCTGTGAAATCTAATCTTTTATCTGTGCAATCAGAGTTTGTTGAGTTTTTCAACAAACTGTTAGAATTGCAGAAACAGGCATGTAGGCCTGTTAAAACCAATATAGCTAAAGCTATGTTTCTGCAATTAGCGCACGAAATTTATGCCGATCTTCCAATACAAGGCCTATAATGCTGCTGGCAAAGAGGTATCCGGAGAGGTTGAGGCCATAAGCAACAAAAACGCCCTCCAGATGCTTAAGAAGGATGGCCTGTATCCAAAAGAAATATCCGCGCCAACTAAAAAATCTGAGCGGTTTGCAATCTTAAGATTGCTGAGCCGCCGCACCTCATTACCCGAACTTGCCGCAGCAACTACCCACCTTTCAACACTTCTCGCATCAGGCGCCGCCCTTTCTGACGCATTATCGGTTCTAATAGGTGAAGAGGAGAACAGATATTTAAGAGATGCCGTCATCAGGGTAAGAGAGCGAATATCCGAGGGAAGTTCCCTGTCCGGAGCAATGGACGAGCATCCTGAGATATTTCCGGATGTATATCGGAGGATGGTAGAGGCAGGAGAGGCAAGCGGTACTCTTGATAATGTCCTTAAAAGGCTTGCGGAATATCTGGAGTCAAGTGCAAAGATTCAGGCGCAGATAAAGACAGCCCTTATTTATCCAGCCATAATGACCATAGTGGGTTTCGGTGTCTTGTCATTTCTTTTTATATTCGTAATCCCTAAGATAACAAAGATATTTGAAGACACTAAACAGGCGATGCCGCTAATTACGGTAATTCTTCTTACGGTCGCAGATTTTTTCAGAAACTACTGGCCTATTATGATTGCAGTTACAGTGGCATCCATTTTGGGGTTTAGCCGGCTTGTAAAAAGACCGTCAGTTAAGGCATTTAAGGACAGGGCTGTCTTAAGGCTTCCATTGGTCGGAGAAGTTTTGGGCAAGTTTTACATCGCCAGTTTTGCAAGAACACTCGGAAGCCTTCTGGAAAGCGGCGTCCCTATTCTCAAGGCAATGAATATGACCAAAAGGGCTTTAGGCCATGCGGCATTTGAAGATGTTTTAAATAAAGCTATAGCAGATGTTACGGAAGGCGCACCGCTTTCAGGGAGTCTGAAGGGCTCCGTCCTTATCCCCGGCCTTTTGACGCATATGGTCGCAATAGGCGAGAAGAGCGGAAAACTGGACATCCTGCTTCTTTCTGCCGCAAGCGCATACGAAAAGGATTTTGAAACAGCAGTTGCAAGAACCCTTTCTTTATTGGAGCCTTTCCTGATATTGGCAATGGGTTTGATTGTTGGTTTTATGGTGTTGGCAATCCTTCTCCCTATATTTGAACTGAACCAGATAGTGAGATAATCCTGTTATACTACAATATCTTACAAATGAAATTTTGCGTAAAATGGAAAAGATTTTCAAGAAATGTCAAATGACAAAATCCAAATTACAAATAAAGTTCAAATTTCAAAATCCAAATGTCAAATGAATGTCAAAATCCCAATGTCAAAAATTTAGTAATTTGAAATTTGGATTTCATTTGAACTTTGAGCTTTAACATTTGTCATTTCCGGCTTGTCCGGGTTAGAATTTAAGATTTCTTAATACCATGTCAACTTATTTAAGTTATTCACTATAAAGGCAATAAGTAAGTGTAGAAAAGGAGGTTTAAAAATAATGCGGGATTTAAGATGCAAATATCTTAATTTTGATATTAAAAGCCGCAGGGGCTTTACTCTCATTGAACTTATGGTAGTTATTGTCATCCTCGGTATACTGGCCGCCATTATCGGACCGAGAATACTTGGCAGAGCAGATGAGGCGAAGGTTACAGAGGCAAAGGTGCAGATTAAGAATCTGGAAATCGCAATCAAGATGTATAAGCTGGACAACGGACAGTATCCGTCCACAGAGCAGGGGCTGATGGCATTGGTGGAGAAACCTGCGGCTGGCATTATCCCAAAAAGCTGGAGGGACGGCGGTTATCTTGAAAAGAGAAAGGTGCCGTTAGACCCCTGGGGGAAAGAATATGTTTATATATCTCCAGGTCTTCACGGCGATTATGACCTTTTTTCTTACGGCGCAGACGGCATAAGGGGCGGAGAAAAGTTTGATGCAGATATCGGCAATTGGGATATTGAATAAACAGTTCACGCTGGAAATTGCCTACGATAGAATTATATGAACATATTTACAAGAAAATGTAGAAACATAGCTTTAGCCATGTTAACAGACCTGAAGGCCTGTTTCTACATTTTAAGAATTAACAGGTCTAAAGGCCTGTTTCTACAGCTTTCACACTCAAAAACAGGATTCACCCTTTTAGAACTTCTGTCAGTAATAGCTATACTTGGCACGGTCCTTCTTGTCGTTTTTCCAAAAATCCATTTCTTTGAAGATTATACCCTTAACGCAGAGGCCAGACGCGTGGCCGGCCTGCTGCGTTATCTGGAGGAATCTGCCTCTGCAAAAAAAATATATTACAGGGTTTGGTTCTATCCTGAAAAGGAGTTGTTTAAAATAGAAACCTCTATAGACGGGATTGAGTTTAATAAATCGCAGGAGCCCCTTTTAAGAGGATTGTCCCTGAAGAAATCGGTGGAGATGGAAGATGTTGTCATTTCAAGCTTGGGACGTATAAACGAGGGAGAAGCGGCGGTTGTATTCAACCCCATTGTTGGGGCTGAACCTTTTGTCATTCATCTGAAAATGGGACAGCGATTATTGACAATTGGCTATAACCCCTATTCAGGCAAGGTAAAGGTTTTGAAGGGATATGTTTAGAAATTTTATACAGAGCATCATCCCAGAAAATGCAATAACATTTTCTTACAAACGCAATCTTTGGCCAAATACTGCGTCAAAGCTAACTGTCCAAATACTCACATACTTAAAACAGTATGCTCCGTTTTGTCCAGCCAGCTTTTCCTTGTCTTTGGCTCAAATCTTGCGTTTGACCCGAAAAATAAAAACTAAATGCATTTTTCGGGTCATAACTTCGCAGGCAGATCCGAAATCCGAAAAAGGTTTTACATTGCTGGAGATAATGGTGTCGCTTGCGCTTTTATCCGGAGTGATTATAACGATTTTAGGCAGCCTCAATTATCATTTAAGCATTATAGAAAGGGACAGGGACATGACCATTGCGACCATGCTGGCAAGGGAAAAACTGGAGGAGATGAAGACAGGCGGCATTCTTCAGGACAAGGAAGGGGATTTTGCGCCTAAATTTGAAAATTTCCGATGGAAGTATGATGCAGAAGATACACAGATAAGCGGCCTTAAAAAGGTATACCTTTCTGTATCATGGGGAAGGGATGAAAGGATTACCCTGGAAACATATGAGACTAAAAAATAAAATTTCAAATTTCAAATTTCAAATTTCAAATTCCGCTAATAATGGTTTTACTTTATTAGAACTACTGATTGCTGTTTCAATAATGTCTGTGGTACTCACAGCCCTTTATGGAAGTTTTTTTTCAGTACTGAGCAGTCAGGAAAAGATAGAAAATGAACTGGAGCGGACGAGGGAAATCAGGCGGTTTTTGGATATCTTTTCTCTGGAAATCCAGTCCTCTTTTTTTAAAGACAATAATTCCAGAACCATCTTTGCCGGTGGGAAAAAGGGTAGCTACAATAAACCTTTTAGTGAAGTTCTATTTACTGCCTTTACATATCCTCTCATACGGGGCGGCTACCCGGTCAGCGACCTCTTAGCCGTACAGTATTCTGTTCAAGAAAATACAGATGAGGTTTTGACGCTATATAAGAAGACATGGAATCCATATACCGGAGACGGAAAAGATGGACTCAGTGCCGAGGTTGTTGAAGGTGTGGAAGGCTTTGAGGTTAGCTATTTTAACGGAAAGGATTGGGCAAAGACATGGGACAGTTCCCTTGAAAAGAAACTCCCTGAGGCTGTGAGGGTTGTAATTGCCGTTAAAGACAGGGGTGAGGTAAGGGAGTTTTCAACAATTGTCAGAACGAGAATAAGGTAGAGGGAGGATAAAAATTCCGATTACCAAACACCAGTAACCAAATAAATTCCAATAACCAAATCGCAACAATCAGCTTTTTGATTTTTGGTTATTGAATATTATTTGGAACCTGGGATTTGAGATTTGGAATTTACATTTTCAGGTGGAAAAAACAAGGTTTGTCAAATCTGTTTGCAGCTTTTATCCTGCAACAAGGGCAAAGCAGGAGCAAGGTCTTGCCCTTGTAATAACCCTTTTGATAACTGCCATCCTTGTAGCTGTTATAGTGGAGATTGTCTACGCCGTGCATATCCACATATCAATGACCAACTCTTACAGAGACGCACAGAGGGCAAGCCTTCTGGCCGAGGGGGGGGTAGAATTTGCAGGCATGGGATTAGATGCTATAATGAAGAACATGTCGTATACCGCATTAAATGAAGAAAACTCCTACAAGGTATTTGCAGAAGGGAATAAGGCGCTTGTCGTAAAGGCTGAAGATGAGCATGGTAAGGTGTCTCTTAACGCTATTGTATATAGTAATGGCGAAACCAATACCGAATATTATAATATCTATTCAAGGCTTTTAGAAAATCTTGGATTGGGAAAAGAACTATCAGACACTACCGCAGACTGGATAGATATTAATGATGAAATAAGGCCTGGGGGCGGAGAAACCTATAATTACTATCAGAGATTATCTTCTGCATATGCGGCAAAAAACAGCCCGATGGACAGCATTGAGGAATTGTTATTGATAAAAGGCTATTCAGCAACAACTTATAAAAGACTTACTCCTTTTGTAACCACATATACTGACGGCTCCATAAATATAAATACTGCCCCAAAAGAGGTTATAATGTCTATGCATGATGATATTACTGAAGATATGGCGCAGAGGGTCCTAGATTATAGAAGAGAAAATCCTTTCAAGGATACTGCAGACATAAGAAAGGTGGCCGGTTTTGAGACAATAGGTTTCAGCCTTCAGGGTAAGATTGTTGTAAAAAGCAATATTTTCAGGATATTCTCAAAGGCAGATGTGGGAGGGACTCTCAGGGAGGTAGAGGCAGTGGTTCAGACAGGTCAGGCTCATAAGATTTTATTCTGGAGAGAGAGGTAATGGCAAGGCATATTCTGATCCTGGATTTCGGCAGAGAATCCGTCAACGCTGGAATATTTTCATCCAAAAAAGTAGAACCAGAGGCATTCTTTACTTCTCAAATTGACGGAGATGCTGGCATGGCGCTTTCTTCTCTTTTGCGGGATATCAGGGGAAAAGGCTATGAAGATTTTACAATGATTATGGCAGGCATACCTGTCAGTCAAGTGAGTATGAGAGTCGTTGCCCTGCCCTTTTATGATAAAAAGGTAAAAGAGGTTCTGTCGTTTGAACTCAGCGAACTGCTTCCTGAAAAGACAGATGACATGTTTATAGAGGCAATGCCTGTTGGGGAGCAGAGGATTCTTGCAGTATCTGTGGGAAAAAAAACCTTGCAGTACTATCTGGATATCTTGAAAAAGGCCGATGTTGACCCGTCATGGATTGGCTCCGCCATTTTTTCAAAGCATAAACTTTTAGAAGACATTTCTGCCAACGGCACTGCAGTAGCATTGATTGATAGAGAATCTGTCGTAGTGTCTAAAGACGGGAAGCCTTATCTCTTCAGCGAGTTAAGAGATGCTCTGGATTTGAAGCTTGCCATCGCAAATCTTTTTACTGAAGGGATAGAGGTAGAAAAGATATACAGCATCGGCAATGCAAGTGACAAATCAGATATTGTTTCTGGCAAAGAGAATGTATTGCTGCCGTTAGCCAGTCGGAACTGGGGACAAATGTTAAATGAATATCCGGAAAGGACAGGCATCATTGCATTGGCAGCATATCTTAAAGAAGAAGGCCTGAAGCAAACTATAAACTTCAGAAAAGGGGAGTTCGCCTATGCAAAAGATGTCCGCGCAGCCAAGAGAGGAATGGTTGCGGCTGCAATTCTTGCCGCAATCTTGCTTTGCCTGTGGGGGGCTAACGCATATCTGAAGCACAGGATGTTTAGCAGCAAGCTTGTTCAAATAGAGAAAGAGTTGAAGGCAGGCTATCTCGGACTCTTTCCAGGGGAGCCGAATGTGGTGGACTCGTTATATCAACTTGAGGCCAAACTAAAGGGGCTTAAAAAAGAAAATCAGGTTTTTGCCGATGGTATGCCTGTGCTTGAGGTAATGAAGGAGTTGGCAAAAGGTATTGATAAGCACGTACGGATAAGACTGTATAAGATTCACATGGAAGAGGGAAGGATAATTGCAAAGGGAGAAGCGGATTCGTTTGAAGCAGCCGGCGGTTTTAAGGATGCGATTGCGAAGGCTTCTTATTTGCAGGAAGTCTCTCTGACAGATATCAAAACAAAGCCGGGAGGCGGGGTTACGTTCAGCTTCTCAATTATTCATAAAGGCATTTAACCCCGAAAAATGCAGTTGCTTTTAATTTTTCGAGGCAAACCCTCACGAGCCATAGGCTCACAAAGGGGGATGAAAATGCCAGTGCATTTTTTGGGCTAATCTTTTGCATATCCTTTTTTGAGGCGTACAACAATGAATATTGGAAAAATAGCTGATGATTTTCGCGATAAGACTGCATTTTATCTGACTGGATTAGCAGTGGTATTTGCGCTGATTATATCTGTTGTTGCAGCGGTTAAATGGGTAGGCAGCGTAGAGAAAATGGTGTCTTTAAAGAAGCAGGAGTTGATTAGATTTAATAATGTCAGGGAAGAGTATCTGAAGCTTAAGAAAAAGGCGGGGATGGAGACAATTGAAAAGAAAATATATGCCCCGCAAACAGAGGGGTCAACAGGCGCTATTATACAGGAAATCGGCAGGGGTATAGGCATCAAGGACAAGATTTCATCTTTTAAACCCGTTGAGGAAAAAATAGAAGAGGGTTATGTGAAGAACGGAGTTGAGGTAAAGGTAAACGGGATAAATCTCAACCAGCTTGTAAACCTGCTCTATAAGATAGAGAATCATAAGAACCTGCTTTTGATAAAAAGCATTTCCATAGATGCCCGTTTTGATAATCCAGCGCTATTAGATATAGCCATGCATATTATCTTCCTGACAAAAAAGACACCATAAAATTGGGAAAAATTCTACCAAAAATCACGAGCTGTGGAAGCAGGTCTTCAGATCTGTTTTGATAGCCCGTTTATACCCCCCCAAAATGCAGTTGCATTTTTTGGGGGGGGGTAACAGACCTAAAGGTCTGTTTCTACTGGTTAGCTGCCTGAGGTGTGAAAGGATTTACAGGTGAAGAAATACATAAAGATTATTTCGCTGGCAGCAGCAGGAATTATTGTATTCTTTTATGGATTGATATTAACCATTCCTGAAGATTTTATAAAGGATGCAATAAAGAAAGAGCTGCAGGAGACCACTGGTTTTGTTTTCACAGAAAAAGAATTTAAAAAGCTATTATTACCGCCCATTGGGATTGAGATGAGGCAGGTGTCGTTTGCTCATGAGCTGTTTGAGAAGCCCGTCCTCAGTCTGGACAGACTGCAAGTTAAGTTTAATCCAATCTATCTTTTCATGGGCAGGGTCAAGATTGTTGTAGCAGGAAATAAGGGGCAGAGCAGCCTGAGCGGAGATATTCTGCTGAAAGGTAAAAACACTGATGTAAACCTTTGGGCAAACAACATAGATGCAGGAACCATATCATCCCTTAATCCTGAATCAGCTGCTCCTGCCATAACCGCAAGATTTAACGGCAAGATAAAGATAACATTTCAGCAAGGGGAATGTCCCTACGGGACTGTTACTATGGAAGGAAAAGATATAGATATTGGGAAGTTTAAAATATCAGGTTTCTCTATTCCTTTTGGGGAAGAGGCAAAGGCAACCTTTTCTGCTGAATTAAAAGATTGCAAAATAAAAGTCAAAAATCTGTGGTTGGACAACAAAGAATTTTCCGCCAATATCCACGGTGCCATATCTTTAATAAATCCTTACACTAAGAGCCCCATTGCCCTAACCCTTGAAATTATGCCGCATTCGTCTTTTATAAGAGAAAACAATTATTTATTATCCATTCTCATGAATTACCGCAAATCAGCCAACTATTATCTTATGAATATACGCGGAACTATTGAAAGCCCTGTTTTATCCCAGTAATCAGGCTGTATGTGAAGGCCGGTCTTCTTTTACCCAGAAAAATAAAAACTAATGTAGCGAGATAAATTTGTAGTCTGCCGGTGGCAAGATGCCTGTCCCACCCGTAAATGGATAAACGACATCTACTTATTTTTTATCGTCCACTACAATACATCAGGCAATTTATTCAGGCCTTATAAAACTGCATTAAAGATAAGAGACGCATTTTCACGTTATGTCTCTCCATCTCTTGTGGGTGAAATTCTAAAAGACCCCAAAAGGCTTGTTCTTGGCGGAGAGGAAAAGAGACTTACCGTGCTCTTTTCTGACATAAGGGGTTTTACAAGCGTTTCCGAGACATTGAAGCCGCAGGTTCTTGTAAAGCTCATGAATGATTATCTTACGCCGATGACCGACATTGTTTTAAAGAACGGCGGCACTATTGATAAGTATATGGGCGATGCAATAATGGCATTCTGGGGCGCGCCTGTATGACAGGATGACCACGCACACAGGGCATGCAACGCAGCTCTTGAGATGTTAAAAAAACTTTCTGAGCTTCAAATGGTTTGGGAAAAATCAGGCTTGCCAAAACTGGATATAGGCATTGGCATATCTACCGGGAAGGTGACAGTCGGGAATATGGGATCCACCACCCGTTTTGATTATACAGTAATGGGAGATACTGTTAACCTCGGTTCCCGCCTTGAAGGGCTGAATAAGGAATATGGAACGCACATCATTGTGCCCAAATACACCTATGACGATATAGAGGAGTCTAAAGGCGATAGGCGTGGAGGGCAGCGAAGGACTCATAGTGGCTGGAGCGTAAAATATAGAAATGCTTTAGAACGGCGTTTTTTGAAGGATCGTCGGGCAGAGTTAAGCGCTCCTAATGGGGAATTTTTACTAAGGCAGCTTGATATGCTTAAGGTTAAGGGTAAGGATTCGCCCATAAGGGTGTATGAATTGTTGGAAGAGTGGTGCAGACAATCTCAAAGAGGTTGTGGAATTATTTGAAGCAGGCCTGGAGTTATACAGGAAAAAAGAATGGGATAAGGCTGAAGCATATTTTCAGAATGTCCTTAAATTAAAGGCGGATGACGGCCCTTCAAAGGCATTTTTGCTCAGGATTAAGGAACTGCGGGAAACTGAACTGCCGGCAGAATGGGATGGTGTGTTTGTTATGAAAAAGAAATAAGGTAATTATAGTAATGGCATTAAGTTTTTTGTCATACCGGCGAAACTCGTCCCCGCATGCTTTAAGCGGGGAGCAGGTATCCAGAATCTTTTTATTTTACTGGATTCCCGCCTGTGTGGGAATGGTAATGTAAATTTATTTCTTGCCGTCTAGTCAAACAAAAAGCCCTGAGAAAACCTCAGGGCTTTTTTATTATTCAGGTTTTGTAGCTGCCCGATTTATCGGGCTATTTAAAAACGCTCCGATGTTTTAATACGGAGCGCTCCGAACAAAGCATCGGAGCGCTGATAAATCAGCAAACTACAATTAAGGTCAAAATCAGCAGTCATAATACAGCGCAAACTCATGCGGCACTGGTCTTAATTTTACCGGGTTTACCTCTTTATCCATCTTATACTCTATCCATGTATCAATGACATCCTTGGTAAAGACATCGCCTTTTAACAGGAACTCATGATTTTTCTTCAGCGCATTTAACGCATCTTCCAGAGAGCCGCAGGCAGACGGGACCTTTGAAAGCTCCTCAGGTGAGAGGCCGTATATGTCCTTGTCAAGCGGGTCGCCCGGATTAATCTTATTCTGTATTCCATCAAGCCCTGCCATAAGCATTGCCGCAAATGCGAGGTAGCCGTTGCAGGACGGGTCAGGGAATCTGACCTCAATCCTCTTTGCCTTGGGCGATGGTGAATACATCGGAATCCTGATGGATGCGCTCCTGTTTCTGCTTGAGTATGCGAGATTTATCGGTGCCTCAAAGCCCGGCACAAGCCTTCTGTAAGAGTTTGTCCCCGGATTGCAGAATGCGTTGAGTGCCCTTGCATGTTTCAATATGCCGCCGATGTAATACATTGCGAGGTCGCTCATACCGCCGTATTTATTGCCTGCAAAAAGCGGCTTGCCGCCTTTCCATATGGATTGATGAACATGCATGCCGCTTCCGTTGTCGCCGAATATTGGCTTAGGCATGAATGTTACGGTCTTTTTCCATCTCCATGCGACATTCTTCACAATATATTTATACCACATGAGCTTATCGCCCATCTTTAAAAGGCTGTCAAATCTCATGTCTATTTCGGCCTGCCCTGCGGTTGCAACCTCATGGTGCTGTCTTTCTATCTGTATGCCGACCTGCTCCATAACAAGGCACATCTCTGTTCGTATGTCCTGCTGATTGTCTGTCGGTGCAACAGGAAAATACCCTTCCTTGTGGCGCGGTTTGTATCCCAGGTTTGGACATTCTTCCTTGCCTGTATTCCAGATGCCTTCATTGGAATCTATGAAATAATAACCCTGATTCGCCGACTGGTCGTATCTTATGTCGTCAAATATAAAAAATTCCGGCTCAGGGCCGAAATATGCGGTGTCGCCTATGCCTGTTGATTTCAGAAACGCCTCTGCCTTTTTTGCGATATTTCTGGGGTCCCTTGTATAGTCCTCTTTTGTTATTGGGTCAACTATGTTGCAGATAAGCGATAGTGTTGGGGCCTCCATAAACGGATCCATAACCGCCGTTACCGGGTCAGGCATAACAAGCATGTCGCTTGCGTGTATCGGCTGCCAGCCGCGTATGGATGAGCCGTCAAAACCCAGCCCTTCCTCAAATATCTCCTCCTGAAGTTCAGAGATGGGGATTGAAAAATGCTGCCAGATGCCGACAAAGTCCAGAAACTTTAAATCAACCATCCGCGCATTTTTTTCTTTGGCTAACTGTAATACATCTTTTGGTGACATTTTAGTATTCCTCCTTTATTATTTTAGGAAACAGGAAAGAGAAAATAGGAAAGAGTTTTTCTAATTTCTAATTCCTGTTTTCTGTTTTTATATCGCTTCTTCTCCCTTTTCCCCAGTCCTTATCCTTATAACCTCATCCACAGGGAGAACAAATATCTTGCCATCACCAATCCTGCCTGTCTTGGCGGCGGTTACAATCGTCTCAACAACCTTTGCCACCATATTTGCCTTTACTATTATCTCTATTTTTATTTTTGGGAGAAAGTCAACAACATATTCTGCGCCCCTGTAAAGCTCTGTATGTCCCTTCTGTCTTCCAAAACCCTTTACCTCGGAAACGGTTATGCCTTGTATTCCAATCTCATTAAGGGCATCCTTCACCTCGTCCAGCTTAAATGGTTTTATTATGGCCTCTATTTTTTTCACCCTGTTATTACCTCCTCTAAATCTAATTTATAGTCAGCGGTATAAATTTGCAGTCTGCCGATTTATCGGTGATTTTAAAACGCCCATGGGGCACCCAATAGAAGGTTGGGTCGGGCAAACTACAGCTACTTATTTTTATCGCCCACTATAAGTTTTCCAAAAATTAGCACACCGGCCTTGAGTTGTAAAGAATTTTTTAGCCCGCAAAACTAAATACATATTGTTAACTGTAAACTGTAAGCAAGCACAGTTAACAATTCACAGTTTACTGTTCACTGATTTATTCCGGAACGGATGTATTTATACAATATTATAGCAAGCTTTATGCCAACTTTAAAAAACAGAAAAGCGCCATAAAAACAAGGGGATTCTAAAAATCCAATGCTTGCAGTTAGATTAAATTTTACGCAGTCAAAGGGTTTTTTGCTTATAAAATCAGCATATCTCCCAAAAATAGACATTGATTTTTGGGGAAACCTGCAAGTTGGCTACCAGACAACACACCCCTAAATCCCCTCTCGAGAGGGGATTTAGGGGTGTGTTATTTGAGACGAGCCCTCCCCCTTTATCCCCCTCATGGAGGGGGACAGGGGGAGGTACGGTGAGGAACAAAAATTGGCCGATAACGAAGTATGCCTGCCCCCGAGTGTCTCTATCGGGAAGCAGCCAAATCGGCTGGCTCCACTTGCTGCGAAGCGATTGCAAGTGGAAGATGTAAAATAGCGATGTTTCAATTGCTATTTTACAGTATCTT
>JACRML010000038.1 GCA_016214995.1 Deltaproteobacteria bacterium | reverse complement strand
ATTTGCAAATCTTATACGCGCATTTGCTATGTCAGCCTTATCAGTTATAACAGGCATGCCAACTGCATCCACTGATTCAATCTCTGATTTAACAAAATTCATGATAATATCTATATCATGGATCATAACATCAAGAATCACATCTACATCTGTCGACCTGTTGGGAAATGGAGAAAACCTGTGGCATTCTATAAATAAAGTGTTGCTCACTACACCTTCGGCAGCAATAACTGCTGCATTAAACCTTTCAAGATGTCCAACCTGCAGGATAGTCTTCTTGTTTCCAGCCTCTCTTATAAGCTCATCTGCCTCTTCAATGGTATTAGTTATAGGCTTTTCTAAAAGTATATCTACTCCTTGTGCAATAAAATCTTTTGCAATTTGATAATGAAGATAGGTTGGAACAACGATGCTTACAGCATCCACCTTTTCTCTTGAAAGGATATCTTGGTGTGAATAAAATGCATTGGTTTTAAAATTTGATGCGGCTTCTTGAGCGCGCTTTTTATCAGTATCAACAACGGCAATCAGTTCTACGTTAGGAAGACTCGCATACTTTTCTGCATGAAATTTACCCAGATGCCCAATACCTATGACGGCAACCTTAATCTTCTTCACTGGATTCCACCCTTCTCCCCTTTTCTCGTGTAATACCACGTTTGGATGCCTTGATAAACTTTATGAGATGTGCAAGGCGGGTTGAATGCCCCATCTCACTTTCCACTTTATTTACAGCATCTTTGAGAGTAAAACTGCTCCGGAAAAGGATATTGTATGCCTTTTTAAGACTCTCCATATCCTCTCTTGAAAATCCCTGTCTTCTCAGCCCTATTTTATTAAGGCCGTATAATTTAGCCCTGTTGCCAACGGCCATAACATATGGAGGAATATCATGTGTAACTGCCGATGCGCCGCCTATGATTGCGTAGGCGCCGACCCTTGCAAATTGATGGATAGCCACCAGGCCGCCGATGTATGCATAATCTTCAATGGCAACATGGCCTGCCAAAGTAGCAGCATTTGCCATAATCACATTATTGCCTATCTTGCAATCATGGGCGATATGAACATAAGCAAGAAGCGTGTTATTATTCCCTATGACGGTTTTTCTATCGGCCTTGGTAGTAGCCCTGTGGATGGTAACAAATTCTCTTATTACATTGTTGTCGCCAATAATGACTTCTGTTTTCTCCCCTTTGTAGGTAATATCCTGAGGCGGCGCGCCTATAGATGCAAATTGATATATTTTGCAGCCATGTCCTATGCTTGTCCAGCCGTCAATTACAACATGAGGGCCTACAATTGTCCCCTTGCCTATAGTTACATCTTTACCTATAACTGAATAGGGCCCTATCTCCACATCCTCAGCAATCTCAGCGCCGTGATGGATTACAACTGTGGGATGGATTAACTTGTTGCCGGTTTTTGTCTTTATCTGCATTATTTGTTTCTCTCTTTCATAAGAGAATTAATATCTAAATCCTAATGTCTAATTGCTAATACCACCATAATAAAATTAGATTTTGTCATTTGATATTTTATTAGAAATTAGGATTTAGAAATTAGGGTTTTAATTCATTTATCCATTATAGTAGCCATCAGTTCTGCTTCACTAACCAGCTTACCGTCGACAAAAGCCTCTCCTTTAAACATCCAGATTGCACCCCTTTGCTTTGTTACCTCCAGGACAAGCTCCAGCCTGTCCCCTGGCAGCACTGGCTTACGAAATTTTGCCTTATCTATCCCCATAAAGTAAACTGCCTTATTGATTACATTTTGAGACTTGAATGCAAGTATGCCGCCAACCTGCGCCATCGCCTCTATTATCAGCACACCGGGCATTATTGGGTGCCCCGGGAAATGTCCCTGAAAAAAAGGCTCATTGATTGTTACATTTTTTATACCCTTGGCTTTCTTCCCAGCCTCAAATTCCACAACCTTGTCCACCAAAAGGAATGGATAGCGATGCGGCAGAATTGTTAAAATTTCATTTATGTCAATCATAGAAACCTCCACATCAAATTTAAATATCAAAAGTCGAAATTAAGGAACTAAAATTTTATATTTTTGACTTGTCATTTTGAGTTTTGCATTTTGATATTTGAATTTTCTATCTCTTTCACCCTCTTCTCCAACTCCAGAAGCATCTTCCTCATCTCAGGCAGTTTAGCAAAAATACTTTGTGCCTTGAGCCACTCCCTGTGGGGTATGGCCGGGGTGCCTGAAAACACCCCTTTTGACGTAATATCATGAGCAACACCTGATTGCGAACCAATAATCACATCATCGCCTATTTCTATATGATCTGCAACGCCAACCTGACCAGCCAGTGTTACTCTATTTCCTATCTTTGTGCTCCCTGCAATACCTACCTGGGCAACAATTATAGAATCTTCTCCAATCTCAACATTGTGGGCTATCTGAACAAGATTATCTATCTTGCTACCACTACCTATAGTTGTTTCACCTAGCGTTGCCCTGTCGATGGTAACACAGGCTCCAATCTCTACATCATCTCCAATTCAATACCGTGTCATCGCCTATACGCACACCACTGCCGATATAAACGCCTGGATAAAGTACAACTCTGTCGCCTATATTGGCATCTTTATCTATGTATACATGCGGATAGATAGAAATATCTGAGCCTATTTTAGCAGTATGGTGAACATGTGCCTGAGGATGGATGCCTCTGTATAGCATTGGCGATGGATTAAAAATAGCCAATATCTTTGCAAAGGCAAGATAGGGGTTTTTCACATAAAGGAAGTTTTTAGCCTCATCCGCCTTTACATCAGATGAAGCAATAATTGCAGAGGCCTTCGTGCTTTGCAGCATGGAAATATATTTAGGATTAACGATAAACGATATATCTCCATCTTGTGCATTCTTTATCCCAGCCACACCTGTGATAATTACGTTCTCATCACCGGCAACTTCACCCTCAACAAGACGTGCCAACTCTCGCAACCGGTATCTAATATCTGATAGCTCATGGCTCATGGCTATTTCTTTTCCCTGCTTTCCTTCTTCCCCTTTTTATAATCACCATCATAAATTTTTATAAGTTCATTGGTCAGGTCTGCATCGGGCGGACCGTAGATTAGACCCTGCGACTCAAAGATAAAGGTATAGCCTTTCTCATTTGCCAGCGGCTTGGCAAGCTCAATCAAATCTTTTATTAGTACAGTCTTGTTTTCCTGCTCCCTCCTTTTAATATCGTCATTTGACTGTAAATAAAACCTCTGGAACTCCTGCATCTTGGTCTGCAGTTCTTTCTGTTTTTGTTCTCTCATATCTTCGCTCCAGACAGCCCGCTTTTTTTCCATCTCCTCATTAAGCTTTTTAAGCTCTTCCTGTTTTACATCCACCTGCTCCTGCCTCTTCTTGGTCTCTGCCTCAAGTTCTGCAACAGCTTCTTTACCAGCCAAACATTCATTCAATGCCTTCTGGAGGTTAATATAGCCAAGCTTCAACTCCGCTGTCATCACTACATTTGAAAATGCGACAGCAAGTATAATTGCCATGATGCCAATCTGTAGTTTTTTCATTTTCCTCTCCTTTTCTAAATACCGTGAACTGAGAAAATACCGTTAACGGTTAACTGGTTACAGTTTACTGCTTCTAAAACATCGTCCCTATAGTAAACTCCCATTGGCTGCTGTCTTCTCCCGCCCTTCTATCCAGAACATAGCCCCACTCCAGCCTCAGCGGACCAACCGGAGAAAACCACCTTATGCCAAGACCTGCAGATGTCCTCAAATTGCCAAAATTTATCTCGCCATTGAATGCATTCCCTGCGTCAAAAAAGATAAGCCCCTTAACCATTTGCTCTTTTACAAGAGGGAAGAGATATTCCAGATTTGTAAATATCTCTGTATCGCCGCCTATCACCTCATTTGTTACAGAATCTTTCGGACCTATTCCTCTGGTTTTAAACCCCCTTATGGTATTTATCCCGCCGAGATAGAACCTTTCATACACAGGTATATTTTTACCGTCTAAACCTTGAACATATCCCATTACACCACGTATTGTAAATGTAGTATCCCAGAACAGAGGAAAATATTTTATCCCGTCCACAATATACTTTACAAAATTATTATCTCCGCCCAAAAGACCGCCTGCATATTCAGCAGATAGTGATGTCACAGAACCTTCTGTGGGAAAGAAGGCATCGTCACGTGTATCCCTTCTGAGCACACCGCTTATACTGCTGGTGCTCTTTTTCCCTTCCTGTTCCTTTATAAGCTCTGCTGCATTTGACGCCACATCTTTTACTGTTACCACTTCCAATTTATATGTCAGATATCCCCTGACATCCCGTTCATAAACCGGGAATCCGGTTCTTATATCAAAACCATAACTATCCCTGGTAAAGTCAGGATAGACCCTGCCTGTTTTAAATATGTCAAATCCGGCAGAGATGGGTTTGTCAAAAAGCCACGGTTCGGTAAAACCCAATTGGTATTTCTCACTCTTGGAACTTACTGTCCCTGAAAGCTCGAGCTTAAGCCCTGTGCCGAGGAAATTACTTTGCGATATAGAGGCAGTACCTATAATATTATCAACCGAGCTGTAACCAATGCCTGCCGAGATTTGCCCTGTCGGCCTCTCTTTGACATCCACATTGAGAATCATCCTGCTTTCAGAGCTTCCAGGCTGTGCTGTAATATTAACTGCTTCAAAATACCCCAGCCGCCTGAGATTGTTTCTGCTTCTTTTCATGCTGCTGGATGAAAAAAGTGTCCCTTCCGGCAATTCAATCTCACGCCTTATAACCTTATCCCTTGTATTAACATTGCCTGATATGTTGATCTTTTCTATATATACAAGATCGCCCTTATGAATATCAAATGTAATATCCACTCTTTTTTCTTTAGTATCTACATCGGTAACAGGGTTTATATTAACATTTGCATAACCTTTATCGCCATAGACATCGCTTAACCTGGAAATATCCGCATTCAATATCTTTCTGCTGAATATCTCATCGGAAGTTATTTTTACCTTCTCCATCAACTCATCTCTTGTAGTAAGTATATCGCCCTTTATGTCTATCTTCCCAACCTTATATTGCTCACCTTCAAAAAGGGCGATGGTAATAAAAAACCATCTTTTGTCGCTGCTCAAAGAAACAAGATGATCGGTTATGCTGGCATGTATATAGCCATTATCGTAATAATGCGCCATTATCTTATTGAGGTCGTTCTGGAACACAGCCTCATCAAAGATTCCAGCCTTTGTCATAAAAGAGAAAAAACCAACCTCCTTTGTATCCATGATATCCTTTATTTCAGCAGCATGATACGCCTTGCTGCCTATAACAGTAATCCTCTTTACCTTTACCTTGTCTCCTTCCTCTATCTTGAACTTAACCTCAGCAATTGCATCTGCCTTCCTATCTACCACAGGTTCAACCTTTGCAAGGTAAAATCCGTCAGCTGCATAAAGGGCTTTAATCTTTTCTGCATTTTCCATGAGCAACGTTCTGTTAAGAATAGTATTTTCCTTTATTGTTATGGCAGCAGTTATCTTTTCGGTTGAAATCTCTTTATTCCCCTCTATATTCACTTTCTTGATTATGGGCCTTTCTTTTACAATAAAGTTGAGTTCCATGCCCTTGCCTGTATCTGCAATATCTGCTGTTACATCTTCAAAAAAGCCCATATCATAGACAGCTTTTATATCATCCCTCAAGTCATCAGAAGAAAGCGGCTCCCCGGCCTTACTTTTTATCTTGGCCTTTACAGCATCTTCATCAACCCGTTTATTGCCGGTAATTATTATCCTGGCAATAATCCCTTGTTTTGTACTAATCCTGACTTCTGACTCCTGACTTCTGGCCTTTGACTCAATTATTTTATTTTGAAGGTCTTTGGCAATTGAAACCGCCGACTCAAGGGTTTCTTTTTCACTGTCTCCTTTTACATAGGCAGAACTAATTATTCTGCCGCTTGGTGTATCCAATAACCTGATATCAAGGCTCATAGTTTTATCAATCTTTGTTATACTGCCAACAATGGCAAACGACGTTCCTTCCTCTTTTCCAATTCTTAAAGCAAGGGATTCGTCGAACAAATAGACCTTCTCCTCCAGTATAAGCCTCTTAAGCCTTTCTATGCCGACAATTTCCACTTTCCCATCTGCCTCAATAACGGACGCCATCGCATTAAGAATATCTCTCCTGAAAACAGAAAGGTTATCTTTGCTGTGTATTGTAAATGGCATAATTATTACCCTCGGAGTTGCATAGTTCGGAAGTTGTGGAATTGTGGAGTTGTCCCCCCCGGCTACCGTAGCCGTGGATATCATAAGCAGTAAGCAAGCAGTGAGCAGTAATAATACAAAGCAAAAACGAATCGGCGGGGAACCCATCCGAAGGATGGGTCGGGTGAATCGGTGAATAGATGAATTAACTTCTCCGTTTCTCCGCTTCTCCGTTTCTCCGCTTCTTTCCTGCCTTCTGGTCTCTGGCCCCTTGCCCCTGATTTTTATTATCACCTGCCTTCTAAACCCCACTATCCCCTACCCTCTCTATGTACCGCATCTTCATATATCTTCCCGTCCACCATGCTGATTATTCTCTTCATCTTGCCGGCCAATCTTTCATTATGCGTTACGACAATCATGGTTATACCCTTTTCTTCATTGAATCTTAATAACAGATTAAAGACGTCATCTCCAGTATAAGTATCCAGATTTCCTGTCGGCTCGTCTGCTAAAAGCACATTAGGAGACTGAATAAGCGCCCTTGCAATTGCAACTCTTTGCTGCTCGCCGCCGGACAACTCGCCTGGCTTGTGGTTTAGCCTTTCCTGTAATCCAACATCGCAAAGAAGTTTTTCTGCCATCTTGCCGGCTAAAGCCATATCTTCTCCTCCTATAAGGAGAGGCATCATTACATTTTCCAACGCAGTAAATTCAGGAAGAAGGTGGTGAAACTGAAAAACAAAACCTATATTCTTATTTCTGAAAACAGCTAATTTCTTGTCAGTCTGGCCAAAAACCCTTTCGCCTTTATAAAATACATCACCTTGCGTCGGTCTGTCCAATGCACCCATTAAATGTAAGAGCGTGCTCTTCCCCACACCAGATGCCCCTACAACAGCAACCATCTCGCCTTTCAAAACAGACAGGTCAATACCCTTAAGCACTTCTACCGTTTTCAGTTTGTTGCTATAGGATTTATACAATCCGGCTATCTTTATCAGTTCCATATCAATTGTCTAACTACAATTCCTAAATCCTAATATCTAATTTCCAATGAAATGAACACTAAATTTTCAATGGCCTGATTTTTATTTGAGATTTGACATTTTATTAGAAATTAGGATTTAGAAATTAGAAATTTATTTTTAACTGTTTGCTGCCTTCAAATAAGCGCTGCCGACTGAAGCCCCTTCGCCTTTACAACATCTGTAACCCTTGTCTTTATAACATCTTCCAGCACTTTCTTAATCTGAGGATATTTGGCCAAGATATCTTTTACCATGGGCCGGGAAAACAGAACAAGCTCCGTGTTTATAACAGCGGTACAATTGGCAACCCTTGGCTTTGATGTAGCCAGCGCTATCTCTCCGAAAAAATCTCCTTCTTCAAGCACAGCCATTACTATCTCCCCCTTTTGGGGGTCCTTAACCCAAACCTTGACTTGCCCCTCTTTTATCAAATACATAGTATCGCCTATGTCTCCCTGGTTAACTATATTAACCCCCTGCTCAAACTTCTTGGATGTCAATCTCGCAAGAATCGCTTTTCTGTCAGCAGGAGTCAGCGGTTCAAACATAGGAGATAAGGCCATCAGTCTGTCAACAACTCTCTCTTTATAAAAATCAAAAAGCGCCTGCGCCACCCTCTTATGCTTTGCAATGATATCGTTTACATCGCTTTTAGCAATCTCAAGAATGGCCGCAGGAGATGCCGCCCTTACCGACGCCTCTCTTCTTGCATTGGAAAAGAAGCCAAACTCTCCAAAAAAATCACCCTCCTTAAGAGTAGCCAATACAACATCATGACCTTTCTTGTCTTTACCAATTATATCTACCTCTCCGCTGGCAACTATATATATAGAATCACCGCGGTCTCCCTCTTTAAATATAAATACGCCGGGAGAGATTATCTGATGTTTGACCTTGCCAATAACTGCAAGCAACTCATCTCTTGTAAGATCGGAAAAAAGCGGCGTCCTTGGAAATTTGGCTGTCTGTTCTTCCGCAGTTTTTGAAGATTTTACATCTTCCCTCTTCTTTTCTGTTTCAGCTATAAACCCTTTCTTGGTATACAACTCTGCTATCTTTTTCTGCACCACTTCCTGCGACGGATCTATATCCATAATAATCTTGCAAACACCTATTGCTTTAGTAACAAACCCCTGGGCAATAAATACATTTGCGGCAAGTTTATACGCCCCTACAGCATCCTCATTTTTCCCCATCTTTCTGCAAATATCCCCTATCCGCAATGGAATCCTGGGGTCCTTGTTGGAATATGACCTTAGTGACTCGTATGCCTCAAGGGCTTCCTTTAACTTGCCCTTGGAAAAATAGGCCTCTGCCTTATCCTTGACAGCAGCAATATCTTTAACATCAAGAGCCATAACTTATCTCATTCCGTAAAAATCAATGTCTATTTTTGGGTCATTCATACCGCAGCGCCTCAACAGGGTCCATCTTTGAAGCCTGCCATGCAGGATATAGGGTAGCCAGAAAACTGATGCAGAGTGATGCAACGGCAATCATAGTTATCAAAAAAGGATCCATCTTGACCGGCAAGGTCGCAATAGTATATACATCTCCTGGCAGTTTTATAAACTGATATTTCTTCAGCATGGCAGATAGGAACACCCCTCCGAAAATACCAATGGTTGTTCCAATCACACCAATAACCAGGCCCTCTATCATAAATATCCGCATTATTCCGCCTGCTGTCGCACCCATGGATTTAAGTATTGCTATATCCTTGCCTTTTTCCATAACCACCATAATTAAAGTGGAAATAATATTAAGGGCCGCAACTATGACTATCAATAAGAGTATTATAAACATTGCCGCCTGCTCTAATTTCAAAGCTGAAAATAGATTCTTATTCATGTCCATCCACGTTCTTACATAATAAAAGCCTCCAATAGCCTTTTGTATGCTTTTGGCCATCTTCTCAGCCTGATATATATCCTTTATCTTGACCTCCACGCCAGTTGCAGTATCTCCCATTCTGAAGAATCTATTGGCGCTCTCAATGGAAATAAACGCCATGGATGAATCATACTCATACATGCCGAACTCAAATATGCCGGATATCTTAAATCTTGCAATCCTGGGAACTGGACCGGATGGCGTCATGGTACCGGATGGGGATATAACATTCACTTCATCTCCAGGCGCAATACCAAGATTTTTGGCAATCTCTTTGCCAACAACTATTCCCGGCAATGGCAAGTCTTCAATATATTTGTCCTGCAGTGAATTTTTGAGCCCTTCCAAGCCGCCCGACTTAATCCTCTTTGGCAGGGCTGTAACTTCGCCAACACCGTCAACATCCAACCCTCTGATTACAACACCAACAACACCGCTTTCCGTTGAAAGCATTGCCTGATTGTATATAAACGGCGATGCGCCAATAACACCTTCAACCTTTTTTACCTTTTCAGCAACCCCTTTATAGTCTTTCATTCCCCTGCCCAGTTCCATGACCACAAGATGTGCATTAACCCCCAGTATCTTCTCTCTCAAATCATCTTCAAACCCTGTCATTACAGACAGAACAACGATGAGGGCAGTCACCCCAACCATTGCGCCTAAAATCGAAATAAATGTTATTATGGAGATAAAGGTCTGTTTACGCTTGGCCTTGAGATATCTAAGTCCTATAAAGAGTTCATATGACATATGTTCAAGATGCAAGATGCAAGAAACAAGATGCAAGATAGAGAAGATTCTGTTTTTTCTTGCTTCTAACTTCTTGCTTCTAACTTTTTTCCGGGCGCAGTTGCGGAAACAGTATTACATCACGTATTGATGCCGAATTTGTTAAAAGCATCACAAGCCTGTCAATGCCAATTCCCTCACCTGCTGTAGGCGGCATACCGTATTCAATGGCCATTACAAAGTCTTCATCCATCAAATGAGCCTCGGTATCGCCTGCCTCTTTTTCTTTAATCTGCTGTATAAACCTTTCCTTCTGGTCTATTGGGTCATTCAGCTCTGAAAAGGCATTGGCAATCTCCCTGCCGCATACCAGAAGTTCAAACCTGTCAACAATTGCTGGGTCTTTTTCATTTTTTCTGGAAAGCGGCGAAACCTCAATAGGATAATGAGTAACAAATGTAGGTTGTATAAATTTCGGCTCAGCAACTTTTTCAAATATCTCCAGAAGAATCTTGCCGTGGCTAAAACCTTCTGGCAAATCAATACCAATCTTTTTTGCAAAAACCATTGCTCTTTTCTTATCGGTAAATATATCGTTATCTGCATTGCTGTATTTCAGGATTGCATCTTTAACACTAACTCTCTGCCATGGGGGAGTTAAATCAACGGCTTGCCCCTGATATTCAATTTTTAATGTGCCGCATATTTCTCGCGCAATAGATGTAATCATCTCTTCTGTTAAAGTCATCAGGTCCTCAAATGTGGCATAGGCCAGATAAAACTCCAGCATGGTGAATTCAGGATTGTGCTGAGTTGATATGCCTTCATTTCTAAAGTTCCTGTTTATTTCGTAAACCCTCTCAAACCCGCCTATAACAAGCCTTTTGAGATAAAGCTCTGGAGCTATACGCAAAAATAAGTCTATATCAAGGGCATTGTGGTGGGTTTTAAATGGTCTTGCAGCAGCGCCGCCTGGGATTGATTGCATCATAGGCGTTTCTACTTCTACAAAATCCCTCATATTCAGAAAATCCCTAATAAGCTGGATTATCCTCGTTCTTTTTATAAAGACATCCTTAACCTCTGGATTTACTATAAGGTCAAGATAACGCCGACGGTAGCGGATCTCTACATCTGTAAGACCGTGCCACTTTTCAGGCAGAGGCAAGAGCGATTTTGCAAGCAACTTTATATCTTTTGCCTCTATGGTAAGTTCATTGGTCTTGGTACGGAAAACCCTTCCTTCAACACCTACGATATCCCCAACATCGCAGTTTTTAAATATCTTAAATGCATTTTCACCAATCAAATCCTTTTTAATATAGACCTGAATTTTGCCTGTCCTGTCCTGAATATGCAAGAAAGATGCCTTGCCAAAATCCCTGAAGGCCATTATCCTGCCCGCTAGCTTTGCCGCTTCATTACGGACTTCGAGAGCTTCTTTGTCAAGGCCACTACAACGGTCAATTGTTTCCTTGGCTGTATTCTTTACTGCAAAGTCATTAGGGTATGGGTTTGCACCCATCTGCCTCAATGCTTCTAATTTACCTATCCTTTGCTCTATATCGCCAACCTTTTCTGCCATTTTAGAAATCCTTTTTCTATAAAAATTATAAGGTGTTACATTATCTTAATTTAGTATGGGTAGTCAAGGAGAAATGCGGGCTATGTGGGATGTGGGGCTGGATGAAGGGATACGAAATTATGCATTATTTGATAAAATGAGGAGCCAATCATCTCATTTCGCTTGTAGTCTTTATTGAACCATCTTTATCAATATAAAACTCTCCTCCATAAGGATCTTGTGGAAGCTCGCTGATTACACCTTTTGCTATCAGCTCATCAAGTTTTTCAGGCTGTTTTTTAAATCTCTCATGGTAAGCTGCCATAGCCCTTTCCAAAAAGAGTATTGCTTTAAGCGCTGTAAGCCTCCTTTCATATATCCAACGGACGTTTTTATCCTCTGTCTTTTTTAACATCTCCTGCAGGAAGATGATGGCGTTTTCTGTCTTTTTCCCCTGATATGATAGACGCGCCGCAAGGGTAGGCAGCAAGTTGATAGAGCCGGGTCTTTTAGCTGCCTTCATTAGATAAAACGCGGCCCTTTCATTATCCTGAAAAAAATAGAAATGATTAAATCCGAGATAAAATGGGATAGTCCAATCCCAATCCCTATATTGAGAGGCTTTTTCCAACAAGGCATTGGCCTCTCTAACCTTATTGGCTCCCCAGGCCAGATTCATAGCCCCGAAATAATAAGGGTCTAAAAAATAATGGTCGAGGTCTGTTGCCACATCCATATTCCTATATATCCAATTCCATTCTTCATCTGTCGGCTCTTCTTTTCTTATAAGTTTTCCTCCGTAGTATGTCATTGCCCTGGAAAATACGATGTCTGCAAAAAGCCCTTTGAATTCAAGAGCAATAATTTGAGCAACTGCAGAGGGCATGATCAAACCAACCCCCTCTTTTTGACGAAGTTCGGTTCTTTCTGAAGAGACTTTGTCGATTGTAAATGCACTTCCTATGAGGGCCAGAGATATGGCAAATATGGGAATAATCAAAGACCGCTGCATTATGGAAACTCTCTTCTTTTAAATGCCAGCGTACCGATGACAACAGCTATGGTCATGTAAAATATGGCATAAAGCGCTGTCCAGATGATATAAGATGGGTTGATTGATAATCCATGGGCTGCTTGAGTCTTGAGGTCAAATGCGGAAATATTGGGAAAAACATAATACGCAATCTCTACCATATATGACAGTATAGGGCTGACATCAATCTTTTCAACCTGTGACGCAAGGAGTCCCCGCACACTTTCAGTAGACTGACCTATAATATAGGCAACAAGAGAAAGTACAAGAGCTATAAATGAATTTGAAGTGAATGATGCAAAAAGTGTAATGATCGCTGACACTATAGCAAGTTTAATAAATATATAGATAACCGCTATAAAATATATCCACCAGTCAAATCTTGCTTCAGGGTAATAATAAAACCTTTTGCTCAAGATTACTGGTATTGCGGAGAGGATGCCAAGAAAAGCCACTACAACAAACGACAGCAAAACAATGCCTAAAAATTTTCCTATCAGATATTGTGAGCGGGATACTGGCCTTGATATGACCATATATATAGTCCTTTTATCCAAATCCTTGCCAAACAGGTTTACACCGATAAATAAAAGCGTCAGAAGCCCTGCAAAAGACACTGTGGAGAGGCTTAAATCAACTGCAACTTTTACAATGTCCCGCATAAAAAGCGTTGTAAGAATTGTTGTTGCCGCAAAGAGCAGGAGCGCTATTATGAATATTCCGAAGATAATCCTGTTCTTTATCCCCTCTTTGAATGTAATTAACGCAACAGACCATACAGCAGTCACTCTCTTGCACCTCCGGCCTTTTCTACCTCTTCTATAAATATTTCCTCAAGCGGTCTTGTAAGAGATTCTGACTTTATATCCATAATTCTAACGAGTCTGCCATTAACCAAAATTCCAATCCTGTCGCACACCCTTTCTATATCCTCAAGGATATGAGAGCTGAAGAAAACAGTTTTGCCTTCTGATTTGAGTTTTAAGATAAGATCAATAACCTGCTTGCGACCTATCGGGTCAAGCCCTGTCATTGGCTCATCTAATATCACAACCTTTGGGTCATGTATAAGCGCAAGGGCAAGACCAACTCTCTGAACCATGCCTTTGGAGTAACTTCTGATAGCCCTTTTTCTCTCGCTCCACAGACCGACCGTATTCAAAAGGGATTCTGTTTTTTTCCGAATCTTCAATGAATCCATGCCTGATGTTTTCCCGGCAAAACTTAAAAGTTCTATTGGGTTTAGATAGTCATAAAAATAGGGATTTTCAGGAAGATAGCCAATTAGTTTCTTGATCTCTCTATCAGCCACTCTTCTCCCCAATATCTCTGCCTTTCCTGTTGTAGGAAAGATAAGATTTAAGAGTAATTTAATGGCCGTTGATTTACCTGCTCCGTTCGGGCCCAAGAAACCAAAGACCTCTCCTTCATGAATATCCAGAGAAAAATCCCTTAGGGCGGTTTTTTTCTTTCTGAAACCAGTTTTGTAGTTTTTGGTTATATTATTAAAAGAGATAATTGCCATAGAAAAGGGATTTTTTGAGATGGCGTTTATTAATCTAAACGAGGTCTTTTATCTTATTTACAAACTCTTTAAAATCTTTGATATTATCCAATAGACCATACAGCTTATTGATATCAACGGTTATATATTCGTGAACCAGTATGTTCCTTAAGCCAACCATGCCGATAAGCTTATCTGATAGTTCTTCATCAAGATATTTGTATTTTTTCAAAAATTCTATGCATTCCGCATAAGTGGAAGGATTGCCAAGGTTATATTTGGCAGTCAAATGACATGAAATATCAACGACTATCTGCAGAGACTCTAAAAGGCCATACCGGAGGGCCCATTCTTTGGATTTATCCGACCTTATATCAGCGAGGGTATGCCCCTTCTTAAACTCAATAAGCCTGTTTATGTTTTCCTCAAGGAGTTTCAGCCTATCCAGCATAGTTCCTATCACCAAACCTGCGGCTTTTTATTCTTTCCCTTAAACCCCTGTTTACAGTATCTCTTAACGGGGCTGTATCCATAAAGAATAAGATTGTATTGGTCTTCAGTTCTATCAGCCTCTCTTGGTTTCTGCAAAACAATATCTTTCCTTTTGACAGTATTTCATACGCCAAGATGGGGTTCTTTCTGTAAAGGTCGTTCAATATCACAATATCCACACGCCTTTTGAGGGCTATCTCCATTCTGGAGGCTATAAGACCAATCTCTATCAAAGAAAGGTCTTTCATTGCAACAATGCCGATATCTATATCGCTCATCTTAGTTTGTTTGCCCTCTGCAAAGGAACCAAAGAGAATGGCAGATTCAATGAAATCAAATTGTAGCAGACAGCTTGACGCTGTTTCAGCATCAGCGCCATTAGTTATTATACCCTGCATGGATACCGCCTCTTATTATAGTTTCAATAGATTTTCTGACCTTCCTGCCTGAGGCAGTCAGGCTGACCATAGAGTGTAATTTAGCATTGAGCCGTATCTGTGTCAATGACAATAGGAATCCAAAATATAAAAGCCCCACTGACCTGACCAATATCTCCGCCTTCCCCAAACTTGGAAAAATAAGATTCAAAAGTATCTTTATCGCAGTTGATTTTCCGGCCCCATTTGGGCCTAAAAAACCGAAAACCTCTCCTTCGCGGATACCCAGAGAAAAATCCTTCAGGGCGGTCTTTCTTTTCCTGAATCCGGTTTTATAATCCTTGGTTAACTTATCAAAAGAAATAACAGCCATTCCTTAATGCGAACTCCATTATTCATGTAATAATTGAATTACTTCGTTCAAATTTTTTCTAGCATCTATGTACTCAGGATTTAGTTGTAAAGTCTTCTCAAATTTATCTCTTGCCTCTTTTAACATACCTTTCCTTTTATAGGCAAGACCAAGGTTCGCATAGGCATCCGGGAAATGGGGATTCAGCCTCATAGCGGTTTTAAATTCCTTTATAGCCTCATCTAAAAGCCCTTTTTCCATATATACCACACCCAAATTGTTATGGCCTGGGGCAAAGTCTGGTTTACCTGTTGTGATAAGTTTATATTTCTTTATCGCCTCATCCAACAATCCCTTTTGAAAATATACCGCCCCAAGCCCACTGTGGGCCCTGGCATCCCTCTCATTTACCTCCAGCGCCGATAGAAACTCCTTTTCAGCCTTATCCAGCGAGTTTCTCCTTATATAGGCATTTCCCAGATTGATATGCGGAGTGCCTTTTTCAGGGGATTGAAGGATTACATCCTTCCAAAGGATATATTCATTTTTCCAGATGCGCCATGACCAGTGCACAAGGTGTATAGAGTAGACTTGGTAGTGGCAGAGACACCGTTCGTAGAAACCTTCCCATAGACGCCCGGAGAAAGCGTTACCGCAAGATTTGGCTGAGATGTGGTCATTGCGCCTACAAGATACATTGTACTACCCTGATTAGATTGGACTCCTACCCCTGCCTGGGCAATGGCAGTAGCAGTGTTGTTAGATACCCCATAATCCTGGAAGTCTGCCATCATGGCCTCTTCTGATGTTCTCAGATTTCTCATGTCAGAGTTCGCAGATGCGTTATAACCCCTTCTCCTGTATGCGCTGAACTGCGGGATTGCTATGGCTGCCAGAATGGCGATGATTGCCACGACGATGAGGAGCTCTATCAATGTAAAGCCCTCTTGCCTCCTTAAGCTTGGACTTAGTATCTTTGCTAATTTTGTAAACATGTTTTTCTCCCTCCTTTTATTTGTTTTTACAACCCTTGTGATGCTGTCAAACCTTAGTGGTTTGAACTATGATAACCTTTTTTTTTAACCTTGGGTTCACCTTCCTTTCTTTTTTGATAGTTTAATATCTCAAAGTGTTGGCCTTATAAACCCATCTCTAATCTTCTGTCTAAAATAATAAGCAAGCCTCGTGCCAAACGTATAAAAACTAACAAAATCAATATAGTATAATTGATTTAGATTTCTTAGCGCCTCAAAAGTGACAAAATTTGTTGGACTGCAAGACAAAATTTGTCAACAATATTATCATTAGAGTAGCTTGTCAATTTAGGGGCGTCCGCCTGAGACGGATTAAAAGCGCCCCGATGTAACATCGGAGCAACTACATTTTAGGTATATAAGCAGAGTAGCGGCGAAGGTAACGCAGCAGGCTTCGTCGTGAGACTTCGGCGTGACCCTTCGATATGCTCAGGGTGACAGTCATGGTGAGCTTGTCGAACCATCAGTCGAACGATGGAGATTTTTCAGCGTGAACGGAATGCTCGTCGCAATCCCCGCTTCTTGGAGCGGGAACAAGGCGAGCTATATCAATAATAAAATTCCTTACCGAGGAAGAACTCCGCAGCTTGCTGCGGAGTTCTTCAACTACTCTATCCCATATTTCTGCAAGAGGTATCTGAATGACCTGAAGCTTATCTTTAGCATTTCCGCGGCCTTTTTCTTTACACCGTTGCTATTTTCAAGAGCCCTTAAAACGATTGCCTTTTCAAAATCGCCAACAGTTTTTTCGAAATCAAGGCCATCAGGATGGAACTCAAGTAACGGGGGGTGGGAGAGGGCTTTACCACTCTCTTTTGTATCTGCTTCCACCACCAACCTCCTGCCTTCTACTTTTCTTATATATTCTGGTAAGCTTTCCGGCAGGATGATGTCTGTTGGCTCAAGCGCTACCGCCCTTTCAATGATATTTTCAAGCTCCCTGATATTGCCGGGATAAGGGTATTTGACCAGAAACTCCATTGCCTCACCGGATATCTTTTTTATATCCTTGCCAAGCTCTTTGCAGTACTTTTCAAGAAAGTGCCGGCTCAAGATGGGAATATCATCCTGCCTCTCCCGCATGGAAGGCATGTGAATTGGAATCACATTCAACCTGTAAAAAAGGTCTTCCCTGAACCTGCCCTCTTTAACCTCTTTGCCAATTTCTTTGTTTGATGCTGCAATTATTCTTACATCTACTGATATATCCTCAACGCCGCCGACCCTTCTAAAATTCCTTTCCTGAATGACACGAAGGAGTTTTACCTGAAGTTGGATTGGAAGTTCTGTTATCTCATCAAGGAATATTGTGCCTCCATTTGCCATTTCAAATAAGCCGCTCTTATTTGCAATAGCGCCGGTAAATGCGCCCTTCTGGTGGCCGAAAAGTTCGCTTTCAAGCAGGTTTTCAGGTATAGCGCCGCAATTTATAGGAACAAACGGCTTATCCTTCCTGCTGCCTTCATAGTGGATAGCCCTTGCCACAAGTTCTTTACCCGTGCCGCTTTCGCCGGTAATAAGAATATTTGTCTTGGTGTCAGAAACCCTTTTAATAATCTCATATACTTCCAGCATCTTCCGGCTTGTGCCTATCAGATTTGCAAAACCGTAGCGGCTCTTAAGCTCCTTTTTTAACAGTATATTTTCGGTCTCAAGTCTTTTCCTATCCAGAGCATTTTTAATAATATGTTTTACTTCATCTATCTTGAACGGTTTTGTTATGTAATCATATGCCCCCGCCTTCATTGCGTCAATTGCCGTGTCAACAGACGCATAGGCAGTAATCATCAGGACTATTGTATCTGGATTTATTTCCTTTACCTTTTTAAGAAGCTCAACACCATCCATGCCTTTCATCCTGATATCGCTGATTACTAATTCATAGCTTGTTTGGCCTGTAAGTTTCAACGCCTCCTCTCCGCTAGAAACAGAGGCAACCTTGTAGCCCTCCTTTTTCAACATAATTTCAAGGAAGTCTCTTATACCCTTTTCATCATCAACAATAAGGATTTTTTCTTTTGGCATGGTTAGTTGATTGGAGAATTAGTTGATTAGAGATTAGAAAGACTAATTCACTAATTCGCTGATTCTCTAATTCGCTGAATATAAGCACTAATCCCTTTACATAATTCTTCGCAGTTCTTATCCAAATATTCAAATTCATCTTTTGATATATAGTTTCTGCCAAAAGAAACCCGTATGTGGCTTCGTGTTTCTTCCGCTTCGCCTCTTGCGGTATATAATACGCGCGCCTTATCTGCAAAGTAATATCTACCATGGCTTTCAGCAATATTGGCAATAACGGAATTTGCGGATCTCCGCATATCCGAAATTAATGCGTACTTCTCCTCTATTGGATGCGTGGCTGTTATATCATAAACTTTCATTAGTAGCTCGTATCCTTTTTGCCATATTCGCAACTCATAAAATGATTTTGCCATAGTTAGTTGACTGGCGAATTAGGTTTAGAATTAGTTGATTAGAGATTAGAGAATTAGTAAAAACTAATCTCTCATTCTCCAATTCTCCAATCTCTAATTCGCTAATTAGCTTTCCTTTGTCATCGGCAATATTATCTTAAAAATTGTCCCTTCGCCTTCTTTACTTTTTACTTCTATTTTCCCCTTATGACTTTCTATAATTCTGTGAACTACAGCAAGACCAAGTCCTGTACCGGAATCCTTTGTTGTAAAAAATGGGTCGAATATCTTTTCTATTATATCTGATGGGATACCGGCTCCTGTGTCTAAGATAGTTATCTCAATAAAATCAGGATTCAAGGGTTCCTGGGTTCCAGGGTTCAAGTAAGTTTCTTGACCCCTTGACTCCTTGACCTTTAACCCCCTGATTTCCAGCCTTCCCCCATTTGGCATTGCATGGCTGGCATTTAAAAGCAGATTCCAGAATACCTGCTTGAGCTGGCGGCTGTCACCCTTTATGACAAGTTTGCCGTCTAACTCCGCCTGAATATCAATACCCTTGGATTCAGGGCTGTTCCGAAACATATTTATAGTCTCATGGATAATATCCTGCACATCTATTTCCACCATCTTTGCCGCTGGTCTTGCAAATATGAGAAAGTCTGTAACCAGGGCATTTAACCTGTCTGTCTCCCTTATAATAATTTCCATAAGATGCTTATTATCTCCATCCAGCATTAAACTATCTTTTAAAACCTGGACGGACCCGCTTATTGATGCCAGAGGATTCCTGACCTCATGGGACATGCCTGCTACAAGCTCACCAAGGGCACGAAGCCTGTCCACCCTACGAAGTTGTTCTTCCATATCTTTAATTCTTGTTAAATCTTGAAATATTACAATGTGGCCGCCATCCCTCATCGGTGATATTGCAAGGCCTAAAAATATCTCTTTCCCATCCTTTTTTTTGAAAGGTTTATCTATTCTGAAATATGAAGATTCCTCCCCATGAGAAGAAATAGAATAGCCTTGAGTCTTCATTAAATCTGGGAAAACCATGTCAATTGCCTGTTCATATATTTCACCAAGATTATAACCAGTAATCCTTTGCGCCGCCTTATTAAAAGATGTTATCCTTGCATTGGCATCTATGGTAAGTATTCCGCTGTTTATATTTTCTACAATATATTTATTAAGGGTTTCAAGTTTTTTTAAGTCAATCTTCTTTTCTTCAAGCTCCTTCTCTACTATTACTGTCCTTTCTGCAAGGTAACCTGTCAGGAATGCAACTGTAAAAAAACCTATGATGTTCAGCATTACGGTAGCCAGTATGTCCCCTTTGTCATATCCGCCGCCAACCAATATTACCTTATATCTTGTAGGAAGCACCTTGTAAAAATCAAGGTTCACCAAAAGCCCGTAGGCGATACTGCTGGCAGATGCAGCGTAAAACCCGCCTCTGCGGTTAAGCAGAATGCTGGCGCTTATGATAGATAAAAAATAGAGGAAGGATAATAGGCTTTCTATTCCACCGGTCACATATACTGTGGCAGTAACAAGAAATATATCGCCGAATATCTGGAGATATGCAAATAAGCTTACATCTTTAACCCATCTGAATATAGCTGCATACAGGATAGTCAGCAGGCAGGTAATTATTACAATTGCGTATATTGGGTAGAGGCTGGACTGTAACGGTGGCGTTTGTCTGAATTGAAACCAGATGGAGGTCCCAAGAAATATAATGACCAGAGCCACCCTGAAGACCATCAGCCATTTAAGTCTGGTCATTAATACAGGATGTAAACTGGGTTGGGTGGGCATTGAGTTAAAATAGTAAGCAGTATGAAGTAAGGAGTATGGAGACAAAGATTTTATTCTTTGACTGTCTACTCCCTACTGCTTACTGCCTACTGTTTTTAGCCTCCTCCTACTGCACCGGCAAGCTTGAATATCGGCAGGTACATGGTAATAACAAGACCTCCAACAACAACACCGAGGAAGGCCATAAGTAATGGCTCTATAAGGGACATCAGGGTGTCCACGGCCTGGTCAACCTCTTCTTCATAAAAATCTGCTATCTTGCTGAGCATTGCATCTAATGCACCTGTGGACTCGCCAACCGCTATCATCTGAACAACCATTGAAGGGAAAACCTTTGTTTCGGCTAAAGGTTCAGCCAATGTCTTGCCTTGGCTGAGTGCTGTTCTTGTTTTCATTATTGCTGCCTCTATTGTCTTATTACCGGCTGTCTTTGCAACTATCTCAAGCGCATCAAGTATGGGCACACCGCTGGCCATCATAGTAGCCATTGTCCTTGTAAATCTTGCAACAGCAGTCTTTCTCAAAAGGTCACCAAAGACAGGAAGCTTTAACATAATGTCGTCTATTATTGCCTTGCCTTTAGGTGTGCTATAAAACCATTTATAGGCTACTGCCAAACCGGCAATTATCGCCCCAAATACCCACCAATATTTTTTTAACCCTTCACTCAAGTTGACAACAACCTGCGTAGGCGCTGGAAGGGCGCTGCCAAAATCTTTAAACATACCCTGAAAGATTGGAACAACATAAAGGAGTAAAACAGCCACCACTATACCGGCAATTATACAAATAACCGCAGGATAAGTAAGAGCGCCTTTAACCTTGCCCTTCAATTTTTCTGCTTTTTCCATGAAACCGGCAAGCCTGTTTAATATAGTATCCAAAATACCGCCCACCTCACCCGCTGCAACCAGATTAACATAAAGGTCGTCAAATATCTTTGGATGTTTACGGAGGGCATCCGCAAACGTTGAACCTCCTTCAACACTCTTTTTAATTTCTGTTAGCGTGGTTTTGAATAATTGATTCTGCTGCTGGCCTGAAAGTATGTCAAGGCACTGCACGAGAGGAAGACCTGCGTCTATCATCGTGGCAAATTGCCGCGTAAAGATAACTATTTCCTTGGTTGTTACCTTGCCGCCAAGACCTGGTATTTTAAAACTAAAAGCACCTGTCTTCTTTTCCGAAAGCTTGCTTGTTATTATCTGCTGCCTTCTAAGGGCAGTAGTAGCAACAGCCAGGCTCGCAGCCTCTATCTCGCCTTTTCTTGGCTCACCGCTTAAAGTTTTTCCTTCGTAAGTAAATATGGGCACTTTGTCCCTCCGCTCCACTGTGAAAATCAGGAATTAGAAATTGGGAATTTGTAATTTGTAATTTTTATCTCTATCTTATCATCCCGCCAGGTCTCGTGATACCTGCATTGGTCATCATCTGCCTCAACTCATCCGGGTCCGAACTCCTGCCAATAGTATCATCAAGTGAAATCAGCCTCCTTTGATAAAGCTGCAAAAGACTCTGGTTCATGGTCTGCATGCCAAATTTGGCCTGCCCTACCTGCATCTGTGAATATATCTGATGAACCTTGTCCTCTCTTATAAGATTTCTTATTGCGGCGTTTGGAACCATTATCTCCAAGGCCATCACCCTTCCTTTGCCATCCGCTGTTGGTATCAGGAGTTGCGACATAACCCCTTCAAGGACAAAAGAAAGCTGCGCCCTTATCTGAGGCTGCTGATGCGCCGGAAATACATCAACAACCCTGTTTATGGTCTGAACGCAGGAATTGGTATGTAGTGTGGCAAAACACATGTGTCCGGTCTCTGCAACTGTCAGGGCTATTTCTATGGTCTCCATATCGCGCAACTCGCCAAGCAGAACAACATCAGGGTCTTGTCTTAACACGTGCTTCAACGCCTTTTTGAAGCTCATGGTGTCTGCGCCAACCTCTCTTTGGTTTACGAGAGCCTTTTTGGATTGATGCAAATATTCAATAGGGTCTTCTATTGTTATAATATGATCTTCTCTTTCTTCATTTATCCTGTTTACCATAGAGGCAAGGGTTGTGGATTTACCGCTGCCTGTAGGGCCTGTTACCAAAACAAGCCCCCTTGGTTTCTTTGAAAGCTCTTCTATAACAGGCGGAAGGCCGAGTTCGCTAAATGTCTTTATCTGAAAAGGTATGGTTCTAAAGACTCCCGCTGTTCCCCCCCTTTGAACAAACAGATTGCCTCTGAATCTGCTTACGCCCTTTATGCCAAATGAAAAATCCAGCTCGTTTTCCTCTTCAAATTTATGTTTTTGGGCATCGGTCAGAATACTGTATGTCATCTGTTTAGTATCAACAGGAGTCAAAGGCGGAAGATCCAGCGGCAAGAGCTTGCCATACACCCTTATTCTCGGCGGTGAGCCTGATGTTATATGCAGGTCAGAACCGTTTTTATCTATCATATGCTTCAGAAGGTCCTGAAGGGCTGGCCCTTTTCTTTGTTCTGTCGTTGCTTCCATTATATCTCCTTATTCTAGCGAATTAGAGAATTGGAGAATTAGCGAATCAGTGAATTAGTTTTTCTAATCTCCAATCAACTAATCTCTAATCAACCAATCTCTAACTAATCCGCCATTGTTGCCCTTACCACTTCCTCTATCGTGGTTACGCCTTCCTTCATCTTTGTAACCCCGCTCATCCTTAAGGTTTTCATACCTTCCTTTATAGCGCCCCTCTTCAATTCAGCAGAAGATGCGCCATTAAGCACAAGCTCCTTTAGGCCGTCTGTAAACGGCATAACTTCGTAAAGCGCTATCCTTCCTTTATAGCCGCTGCCGCCACATGTTGCACAGCCCTTGCCATGAAAACATTTGAAAGACTTTGCCTCTTCAGGAGCAACGCCAATATCTATCAATGCCTGCGGTAACGTATGCGCTTCTTCCTTACAATCTTTGCATATCTTTCTGGCAAGTCTCTGAGCCAAAATAAGATTTGTAGCTGAAGAAATAAGAAATGGTTCTATGCCCATGTTTAAGAGCCTGTTTACTGTAGACGGGGCATCATTCGTATGCAATGTAGAAAGAACCAGATGGCCTGTAAGAGCTGCCTTAACAGCTATCTCGGCTGTTTCGAAATCCCTTATCTCTCCCACCATTATTATATCCGGATCCTGTCTCAGGAATGACCGTAGCGTACTGGCAAAATTCAAACCGATTGCCTCATGCATCTGAACCTGGTTTATGCCTGCGAGATTGAATTCTACAGGGTCTTCAGCAGTAGAGATATTGTCAGAAACCTTATTCAATTCCGAAAGCGCTGAATAAAGCGTTGTTGTCTTGCCGCTTCCTGTCGGGCCTGTAACAAGAACCATACCCCACGGTTTTTCAATAGCGTCTTTAAAATCCTTCAATGCCTTTTCTTCAAATCCAAGCTTTGTCATGTCAAGCTGAAGGTTGGATTTATCCAAAAGCCTCATAACAACCTTCTCGCCAAAAAGCGTCGGCAGGACAGAGACGCGGTAATCCATCTCCTTATCTTTGCCGAGCTTCATTTTTATCCTTCCGTCTTGCGGAAGCCGTCTTTCCGCAATATCAAGATTAGACATAATCTTCATTCTGGACACAATGGCATTCTTAAGTTTCATGGGCGGCTTCATAACCTCTGAAAGAACACCGTCAACTCTGTATCTAACCCTGAATGACTTTTCATACGGCTCTACATGGATGTCGCTCGCCCCCCTCTTGATTGCATCGGTCAAAATAATGTTTACCAATTTGACAACTGGCGCATCTTCAACAGCTTTCTTAAGATCAGATACATCGACCTCTTCCTCCTCATGAAGAACCTCCATCTCGCTTTCATCAAATTCTGTCATGACATCGCCAATATCCATTTCTGCCTCTTGTGATGCATAATGCTTTTCTATAGCAGTCTTTATGGAAGCCTCAGAGGCAATCACAGATTCAACATTGTATCCTGTGAGAAACTTTATATCGTCTATAGCAAAGATGTTGAATGGATCAGCCATAGCTATTACTAATGTAGAACCTGTCCTGCTAATCGGAATGACCTGATACTTATTGGCAACATCCTCTGGTATGAGTTTCATTACTTCGGGGTCTACCTCTGTGGTGGCAAGGTCTACTGAAGGTATGCCGTACTGTCTGCTTAAAAACGTCGTGAGGTCTTTATCATTTATATAACCCAGCTTGGAAAGATTATACCCAAGCCGTCCACCTGACGAACGTTGCTCCTCTACGGCCTTTTTAAGCTGTTCAGCGGTTATCAGTTTTTCTCTAACCAAGAGCTCGCCAAGTCTGTCAACCATAGATGCCATGCCCCATGAATTTCATGTTATAGTTCATACCTTTTTCTTTTAACCTTCTCAAATTTTAGTCTTCCCAAATATGTCATTTACAATTAAAATAGATGCAATAGAATGTTGCAATCTTATTAGAAAACGATTAAAGTTGTCAAGTGTATTGTAGGCAGTGGCAAACCAACATCTCTGTATTAATGCATCTGTAAAATTAATACAAACTGGCATCCTGTCACTTTGAGCGTAACTGCATTATTCTGTTTCTGCCCGTGAAATATACTTACGTTAGATAAAACCGGTCAGCTATGTTATAATGAACCACACTGCGGCAGAGACCAAAGGGTATCGGAATCAAAACAACTTTAGTCATATGTCATCATCCCCGCGAAAGCAGGTAACTATTAAGAGAATTGAATTCCACATTCCCCGATTGAAGGTTTCTAGGGCAGACAAGTGCGAAATGACGGAAATATGAAAACCTGATGACAAAACCGCGGAGAATTACAAGTTAAACAACAACTCTTTAGTTTTATTGGTCGGGGCGAGAGGATTCGAACCTCCGACCCCTGCGTCCCGAACGCAGTGCTCTACCATGCTGAGCCACGCCCCGATAAATACAGTGACAAGTAAATAGTGGGTAGTAAAAATATTATAAAGCTATGAAGCATAAATCACTACAAAAATTTAAAAGATTTTTACTCTTAACTGCTCACTGCTCACTCTTGACTGTAGTCAATGCCTGCACCCCTGTTATCTCTCCAGAGTTCTTAAAAGCAGTTGACCGAACAATTACCTTTGAACAAGTCCTGAAAAATCCATATCCCTATAAAGGCACGGCTGTCCTTCTCGGCGGAACAATCCTCAAAACCATAAATATGCCGGATAAAACGCTGATAGAGGTCATTCAACAACCATTGAACAAAAGAAATATGCCTACAAACCCAGAGGCCTCAAAAGGCAGATTTATAATACTCCTTAAAGAATTCAAAGACCCTGCCATCTACAGTCCAGGCCGGCTAATAACAATAGCCGGGGAAATAGTTGGTTCTGAAACAAAACCGCTTGGTGAAACTAATTACCACTATCCTCTTATATCGCCAAAAGAGCTTTATTTATGGAAACCATCCGAAGGCCCTAGTATCCACATAGGCATAAGCGTAGGGACAACCTTCTAAAATATTTAATGCAGATTGAAAATTTCAACTTGCAAATTTAAAATTTTACAATCTTTTCTTCAAAAATCTGCATTTTGCATTCTTCAATTTGCAATTATCTTACGCTCCCATTTCCTGTCTCATCGCCGATATGGTCTTTTTGTAATTATCGCTTCCAAATATGGCAGACCCTGCAACAAATACATCTGCCCCTGCCTTTGCTGCCGCACTTATGTTGGAAACCTTTATTCCGCCGTCAACCTCAAGCTCTGCCCTGTAATTGCCTTCGTCGAGCATCTTCCGAAGACGCTCTATCTTTGGAAGGCATGAATTTATAAAACTCTGGCCGCTGAAACCTGGATTTACGGTCATAATCAATACCATATCAACATCTCCCAGTATATGGTCAAGTACATGTAAGGGGGTTGTAGGATTTAAGGATACACCCGCCCGTATCCCTTGTTCCTTTATATACTGGATAGTCCTATGCATATGTTTGCATGCCTCTGCATGAACAGTAATTATATCGCTACCTGCCTTTGCAAAATCAGGAATAAACTTATCAGGGTTTTCTATCATCAGGTGGACATCAAGAGGCAGCCTTGTTGCCTTTCTTGCCGCCTCTACAATAAACGGCCCAACTGTTATATTAGGCACGAAGTGACCGTCCATTACATCTATATGTATATAATCTGCCTTTGCATCCTCAACAGCCCTTATTTCTTTTGCAAGTTTTGTAAAATCAGCAGATAGTATAGACGGTGCAATCTTCTTCACTCCGCTAGACCTCCAAATATAATGTATTTTAAGAAATATTTGCCATTCTGCTTTTACAGGATTTTATTTTTTATATTCATTTTGAAAAACTTAAGACGCAATTTCCTGAACTTTCCTTAATATCAGGCCATTAAGATTAACAATGCCTAATATGGTGCATAAATTGCCTTCAAGAGAATTATAGGCTACACTATGTTCTAATGGTTTGTCAACTGCTTCTATCCGTGTCAACTTAATTTTTCAAAGTTAATTTTTAAAAACTTAATTTTATTGACATCTTATATAAAAGATGTTTATCTTTACATTTCAAATTTTTCAGTAAAGATAAAGGAGGTTATTATTTATGGGAATTAAGAACTACCTTTTTACATCAGAATCTGTTACCGAGGGACATCCTGACAAGGTTGCTGATCAGATATCTGATTCTGTTCTGGATGCGATACTCTCACAAGACCCAAAGAGCAGGGTAGCTTGTGAGACGCTCGTCACAACAGGTCTGGCACTTGTAGCAGGAGAAATAACCACAAAGGCTCAGTTAAACTACCCTGATATTGTAAGAAATACTATCAGGGATATAGGTTACACCGATGCCAGCATGGGTTTTGATGCACATACCTGTGCTGTTATGGTAACACTGGATAAACAGTCGCCTGATATTGCAATGGGCGTTGATACTACCGAAGGCAAGGAGCAAGGGGCTGGAGACCAGGGGCTTATGTTTGGCTATGCATGCAATCATACGCCTGAATTGATGCCTATGCCGATACACTTTGCACACAAAATCACACAAAAGTTAGCAGAGGTAAGAAAAAAAGGTGTTTTAAAATTCTTGAGACCTGATGGAAAGTCTCAGGTTACAATACAATATATTAATAACAGGCCTGTAAAAGTTGATACGGTTGTTGTTTCAAGCCAGCATTCGCCTGATGTTGATAATAAAAAACTGAGAGAGGCTATAATTGAAGAGGTTGTAAAAAAGGTTATCCCGGCAGAGTTCTTGGATAAAAATACAAAGTATTATATAAACCCCACAGGAAGGTTTGTTGTAGGCGGCCCTCAGGGTGACTGCGGGTTAACAGGAAGAAAGATAATAGTTGATACATACGGCGGCCACGGAAGCCATGGCGGCGGAGCATTTTCAGGCAAAGACCCGTCAAAGGTGGACAGGTCTGCCTCATATATGGCAAGGTATGTTGCAAAGAATGTGGTTGCAGCAGGCCTTGCAGATGAATGTGAGGTGCAACTAGCATATGCAATAGGCATTGCTGAGCCGGTATCTGTAATGGTTGATACATTCGGCACAGAAAAGATTGCACCTGAAAAGATTTCAGAGCTTATAAAAGAAAATTTCAAGATGAAGCCTGCGGATATAATAAAAACGCTGGACCTGCTACGACCTATCTACAGAAAAACCGCTGCTAATGGCCATTTCGGCAGAAATGAGCCCGAATTCACATGGGAAAAAACAGATAAGGCAGCGACATTGAAGAAAGCAGCAAAACTATAAAGACAGGGGCTGGGGGTTAGAGATTAGGGGTTAGTAAAATAAAAGCTACTCCCTAATCCCTAACCCCTATTCCCTGTATTAAATTGGAGGCTTAATGAAGTATCATGTAAAGGATATTAGTCTGGCGAAAAAGGGGAAGCTTAGGATTGAATGGGCTGAAAAGGATATGCCTGTCTTAAGGCTTATACGCAACAGGTTTGCAAAGGAAAAACCTCTTAAGGGCTACAAATTAGCTGCATGTCTGCATGTTACAACTGAGACAGCAAACCTTATGAGAACCCTCAAAGAAGGCGGAGCGGAAACTTATCTCTGTGCTTCAAATCCATTAAGCACGCAAGATGATGTTGCAGCATCCCTTGTAAAGGATTTCGGAATACCTACATTCGCAATAAAAGGTGAAGATAACAAGACATATTATCAGCATATAAATGCCGTGCTGGATGCAAAGCCGCATATAACTATGGATGACGGTGCTGATCTTGTGGCCGCGATTCACGGTGATAGAAAAGACCTTATAAAAAATATCATCGGCTCAACAGAGGAGACCACAACCGGCGTCATCAGGCTAAAGAGCATGGCGGCAAAGAATGTGCTTATGTTCCCTGTCATTGCCGTAAACGATGCGGACACAAAGCACTTTTTTGACAACAGATACGGAACAGGCCAGTCAACCATTGACGGCATTGTGCGGGCGACAAATAAACTTTTGGCAGGCGCAAAATTTGTTATATGCGGCTACGGATGGTGCGGCAAGGGCCTTGCTATGAGGGCAAATGGCATGGGCGCCGATGTCATTGTCACAGAGATTGACCCGTTAAAGGGAATAGAGGCTGTCATGGACGGCTACAGGGTCATGCCCATTGCAGAGGCGGCAAAGGTTGGCGATGTATTCTGCACTGTTACTGGCAACGTCAATGTCATCAGAAAAGAGCATTTTAAGGTAATGAAGGATGGCGCCATAGTATCAAACTCAGGCCACTTCAATGTTGAGCTTGATATAGAAGGACTCAAATCGCTCAGCATCGGCACAAGAATTGTCAGGGATTTTGTTGAGGAATATCTTATGAAGGATGGCAGGAGGATCTGCCTTTTGGCAGATGGCAGACTTGTCAATCTTGCATCAGCCGAAGGCCATCCTGCAAGCGTTATGGACATGAGTTTTGCAAACCAAGCGCTCTCAGCCGAGTATGTGGTAAAAAACTTCAAAAAACTCGAAAAACAGGTTTATAAAGTCCCGTCAGATATTGATAAAGAGATAGCGAGGTTAAAGCTCATTTCCATGGGCGTCAAAATAGACACCCTTACAGCAGAGCAGAAAAAATATCTTGCATCATGGGAGATGGGAACGTAAAAGACAGTTATGAGTTCGGAGTTGGGAGTTAGGAGTTAAAACAAAAAGCAAAAGTCTTTACTCTGAACTCCCAACTCATAACTCCGAACTAATATGGGCCGCTAGCTCAGTTGGCAGAGCAGCTGACTCTTAATCAGCGGGTCGGGGGTTCGACTCCCCCGCGGCCCACCAGATTGGTTAGAAAAACACTACTACAAGTTTTCTTCAGAATGGAGACAGCATATGAAACTTCAGCTACAAATCACTGCCCGTAATTTTGAACTTACTGATCTCATACGGGAGAACATCCAGGAAAAGGCAGAAAAGCTGGATAGCGTCTATACTCACATCATGCGATGCAGGGTTGTGGTGGAGGTTCCTCATCGCCACAAACATAAAGGCATCCTTTATAATGTTCATATCTACATGACTGTGCCAGGAGGAGAACTTGCAATAAAGCGTGAACCCAATGAAGATATTTATATTGCAATAAGAGATTCCTTTGATGCAGCGCGCCGCCAATTGGAAGACTATGCAAGAAAACAGCGTGGTGATACAAAGCGGCACGAGGAAACCCCTCATGCCAGAATAAGCGCCATATTTTTGGATAAAGGCTACGGCTTTCTATCAACATCTGATGGGCGGGAAATCTATTTCCATGAAAATAGCGTGCTGAACGGTAACTTCAAACATCTTCAGATCGGAACGGAAGTATATTTCTCAGAAGAAGAGGGAGAACAAGGCCCTCAAGCAAGCACGGTAAGGGTGGTAGGGAAATAAAGTTTGCAATGTTTACTTGATTCTTTCTTTTACAATCATTTTTATTGCATACCACAAAATAATAGAGTATTCTTGTTTTGGTAGCCTAAGGATAGCATTGTTCTCAATCTGACAATATACTGGTTCCCGGGAAAAATCATCGTGTTGTTCAATCGCTACCCGCCGGGAAACTATAACAACGAAGGGGGGGGTGAAAAAACAATATACGGATTTGGTATGGCAGTTGAAACTAGCTGTAGCTGTAAAAAGGAGTTTCGTAGTAAAATGAAAAGTAATAAATACTCACAAAGGGGAGGAACTTTCATGAGAAAACTATTAACTGTTTTAGCAATTCCTGTTTTAATGTTTTTTGCTGTTTCAGCACATGCTGGTGAATTTGGCGATTTGAAGAAAAAAATAAATGACGCAAGAGAATCTCTTGTGACTATGGTAAAAAATAAAGATAAAAGAGGCGCGGATCAGCAAAAGCTGGTGAAAGATACCGCAGACGCCGTCAGTGCAACGCTCGCCAAAATCAAGGCGCCGGCCGCTAAAGAGGCAAAATTTAAAGAGCTGGTTGCTACCTGGAATGCTTTCAAGGAGACTCGTGAGGGCGAACTAGTTCCCCTCCTCCTGGCAGGCAAACAAGAAGAAGCAGAGAAGCTTGCCGGAGGCGTGCAGAAGGAAAGGTTTAAGAAAGTGAATGACCTCTGCGATGAATTAGAGAAATAGGCAGTATCAACCTTATAATAATCTTAAGACCAATAAGGGGCCAGCTTTTTAGCTGACCCCTTATTTTTTTAACGTTGTTTCTTGGTATTAATAATAGATATATCTTTCGGAAACCCTCACATGAGAATGCAACTACAGCTTTTAGCCCTTAATATAATATAAAAGTTCTTTCCAGTGCTCGTCTGTTATAAGAGAATCGGGCGTTACCCATATCCTCGTCGCCCCGCCCTTTAAAGCGCTTTTTAAACCATCTGAAAATGTCTTGGAATCCATATGATCTTTCTTGCCCCAAAGGCCAAGAGACACATAAAAAGAATTGGCTGGGAAATTTTCAGCAAGATATCGGGAGAGCGATTCCGATACTGTCGGCGGCAGATTCTCCAGATAGAAGTAGTTCCATACAACGATATTATCAGCATATTTCAATACACGTCTGTAATCAAGGCCGGATTCCTTTGCATTTTGCCTAAAATCATTCCAGCTTACAGGCACATCTATATATAGCTCTTTTTGATATTTATGGGTAATATCCGCCGCCCTCTTTATATAACCTTCCATTAAGGAAGAACGCCACTCCCATATAGATGGGTCGTCCCTGTTAATAGTGCCGTCCGAACCCATTGGCCAGCCTGTTCTTTTGCTGAATGTCTTGTATGAATTAAGATCTTTTAAATTATATGAATAACTGTAATACGGCATTTCCGTCAGATTTATAATATCCACTGTATAGTTCTTGCAGAGATACTCAATCATCTCAAGGATAAGTTTCCCGTATTCACCCTCTACAATTTCCATAAAACCCAACTGTTCGCCATGCTGTTTTCCGTCAAAACCTACAGCGGCTGCACCAGGATATTTTTTTAGATACTCCGGACCAAATATATCAATAAACGCCGCTACCTTAAACTCTGATTTATGAAATGTTGCAGCGGCCTTTGCAATAAGGTCTTCCTTAGCCCCCTTTTGATGATTTGACCATACATCTTCATGCCCCTTCCATTTGAAATAAACCCATTCCGGTCTTCCTGCGCTTACACCAACTACCTTTGCCATAGCGACATCAGAGCGGTTTGTAATATTTGATATTGCCTTTCTCCAGTCCCCCCATGCATCAAAGTGTGTTGAAAGACCAAGGCTGAATGCCGGCTTATAAACAGGCTCAGTCTTTACATGCGACATATAATAATATGTGCCGGCAGATGAGACAATAATCAGCAGAATGGCAACTACAGTATATTTCCAACTGTTGCTGTTTATAGCAATTACCTTTCTCCTTTCTATCTTCTCCCATATCTCTTCAGCCCCCTGCAGTTCCTTCCACCAGGAATATGCGGCAACAAAATTATAGAAATATGAAAATGGAAGGATGAGCAAACCGTAAGGAAGATATATGAGGTCGTAATAACTTTTGTCCAGGACAATGGAATACACCGCTATTATAAAAAAGAAGATAACACCGAGAAATGCCAGAATTTCTATGGTGTCAGTAAAATACAGATGTTCGGTTGCGTATGCCCAGGGTATAAGGGCTAATATTACAATCTGGAGTAACGGCACAATTGTCATGTTTATGAAATTTATAGGCAGATAAAATGAAAATGGGCTGTATCTGGCATTAAAGAAAAGACCTTTATGGAGAAAGACTATTTTTATATAGCTCCTGACCCACCTTATGCGCTGCTTCCACAACCCTTGAATGGTTCCTGGGCATTCGGCAATCACCTTTGGGTCCGGGTCAAATATAATCCTTTTCCTGTTTTTGTAGAGCCTGAATGTAATCTCAAGGTCTTCTCCCCAAATCTCTTTGAAGCCTTTTAGCTCTCTTAATACGCCGGTTCTTATAGCTCCAAGATTACCCGTAATAATAGGAAGACAATGCATAACAGATAAAGCCCTGCGGACAAATCCTGTGCCGATATGGGTTGTAACCGCAAGAAATTTTTGTATGGGTGAGGAGGGATGCAGGGGTGCGTCATTGCCGCACACAGCATCTATGGAAGGGTCGCCAAACCATCTGACCATTTTTCTGACTGTATCAGGCAGAAAAAGGCTGTCCGCATCGGTAAAGATAACAACATCTCCCGCTGCAGCCTCTATCCCTCTGTTGAGGGCGCTTGCCTTGCCTCCATTCGGCTTTTTTATATATTTAATCCTGCCCTGTTTTATAAAATCTGCAATAACCTCTTCTGTTGAGTCTGTTGAACCGTCATTGACCACAATAATTTCCAAAGATGGATAATCGGAGGCAAGAATAGAGGCTACCGTTGCCTTTATGGTCCTGTCTTCGTTGTATGCAGGGATTAAAACAGTAACATTGCCTTGGAAAGGCGGGATAATCTTTAATGCCCTTTTTTTCCAATACTCGTAGATAATAGTAAGCGGCAGGAACAGGATGCCCTGAATGCCCAAAAAGAAGATAATGATGCCAAAGGAATTGAATATGCTCAGGACTAAAATAGTTGTCATCTTAAGAGGTTATGGATTCTGTATGCCTCAGCATACTGGATACCACCTTGAATGCCGCGGTGCGCCGCCCTTCCTTTAATCAGCTCAGGGTCCATGTATGTCTTATCTTCCTGCGTCTTGTGAAAGGTTACAATCTTCATCTTGTCTTCAATATAGTTGGTTATATCAACAAGATAATTGGGGACAAATTCCCGCGGGGTGCCGACATCTTCATAGCAGAGCATTGATATATTTCTTGCAGCAACCTTTGACGCCTCAAACACAGCCTGATGGTCTGTGTGGATGTCAATAGCTGTGTGCGTAAGAACCATCGTTGCCCCTGTCTCTTTTATCTTTTCCTCTATTGCATCCTTCATCATAGCTACAGAATCTTTAAGCCCTGTATCAGGAAAATCCAAAACCCAAAAATCATCTAATCCCATAAATTCGACTGCCCGCTTTAATTCCTCTTCCCTTTTGCCGTTTTTTCCAGCGCCCTTTTCACCTCTGCTCATAGTCAAAGCATAAACCTTTGCTCCGCCATCCTTTGCCTTCATGATAAAACCGCTGCATCCAAGTTCTATGTCATCAGGATGCGCGCCAACAGCAAGTATAATCATCTTCATAAACTCATGAGACCTGTGTTCTGTCCATAGGAGCGTAAGAAAAGAGATGCCCATTGCAAAAAAGAGGAGCGCTTCTGTAATATCCTCTATCACAGCGCCATCAAGCCATTCAGAAAGGCTGCCCTTGCCAAAGAATAATGCTAAGATAATTAAAATAAGCATGGGAAGCATCAAATTGAGAAAATAAAGATACAATCTATGGCGACGAATAAGCATGCGCCGCCTTCTTTTGTAGCTAAAAAACACTACTACAAGAACAAATATAAAAGCAGCTGTTTCAATAATATCCCCTGCCTTCTCTTTAAACCGATATTCATCCATCCCTCTCACTTCATGGAGCAAATCAACCGCCTGGGTATCGGCAGGGGCAATTCTCAATGCCTTCTTGATTGACTCCTCCGCCAAACGTTTATCTCCAATCTGCTTATATAACCTCGTAAGCAAAAGATAATTCTCTATATTATCCGGCTCTATATCAGCCGCCTTTTTATAAGAATCTATCGCCTGCTGATGCAAGTTCATCCACAGATATACGTCGCCCATTGTGCGGTATGCATCTGTATAGTCAGGAGATAACTCTATAGATTTTTTGAGCGATATAATTGCATCTTTATAATGCTTTTGCCATGCAAGCACAGTGCCCATTTCTTTATGCAATTCAGCATCATTGGGGTAAAGTTTTATAACCTTATTAAGTATTTCAACTGCGCCTTTCAGATTCCCAGTCATTGAGTATGTTTTAGCAAAGCCTTTCAGCGCTTCATGATGCTCAGGGTCAATCTGAAGAACTTCCTTATAGAGCCTTTCTGCCTCATCATGCCTGTGGGACCACCTTAAAACCTTTGCCAGCCCTAATTTTAAATCCGGATTTGCCGGGTCAAGCTCAAGGGCATCCTTGTAAGTCACAATGGATTTGTCATAATTGCCAACCCATGAATATAGCTCGGCCAGATGACTGCGGCTATTGATGTCTTTGGGATTTATTTCTATGATTTGCCGATACAGTTCTATTGCTTCAGGAAAACGTTTGAGCTTTACATATACCTTTGCCAAGTCGTAAAGCGCAGCCGTATGTTTAGGGTTTGAGGATGCAGCATCTTTAAGCACAAGCTCTGCCTCTTTAAACTTCCCGGCATCCAACAGCTTATGCCCCTCATTATAGAGGTCTATATAAGTAGCCTGAAGTAAAAAGGCTGCAAAAAAGAGTGAAAGCATTAAAACCCCAAACCTGTTTTATAGGCAATGGTTAAAAAACCTGCATTGTCATCTTGTGTTGGCAAGTCAATAAATTTATAACCCACGCCAAGGTCAATTGTAGGATTTAACTTATAAAAAACTGATGCAAGATATACCTTTGCTGTTTTACCGGGATAGTTGCTTTCTGAAGAGTATTCATCATACACATAATCAAATCTGCCGGTTATTTTATCCGTAAACTCATAGCCGACCCCTGCAAGAAGCGAGTATCTGTAACTGCTGTCCAAATCTCTGTTAGGCAGATATTTGAATTCAGCATTCCATTTGCCTCTTACATATTCAGCGCCAACGCCGAGAAGATACTGAGTTTGGTACTGGATATCCGTTGATGCAGCCACACCTGGCGAAGTATTGGGGTTATTTCTACCTTTAATCTCTGTCTTTTTTGAGTCAGGGTCTCTCAATAGGGCATACATAAGCTTAAACCTTAAGGGTTCAAAGGATGTTATATAATACAGTTCCGCTGAAACCTTATGATTATTTGCAGTAGAATCCTTGTCATGGAAGAAACTTGGCCTGAAGTATTCATAAGCCAGAGTGCCTCTCAGGTCTTTTCTCAACCAGTGCGAGACCTCAAGTTCAATTATCGGAACAGTATGATATGAATTAGAATCAGGGTTCGGCTTCTGTGCCGCAGGGTCTATCGGATAATTATAGTCTTTATATGCAAGATTCAGCTTAAGGTATGAATTTGGATTGTAGAAATAATAACCGTTTGCATAGAACTTATGCCTTGAATAATATACCTGGTCAGCATAACTGTAGCCTGCGTTAAGGTCAAGTTTATCTACGCCGCCATAAGACAACATGACTTCGTAGCTTTCCTTTGTATAATCCGCTTCCCATCCTCCCGCCATTGCCTTTAAGCTGAATCCTCTTTTTAACTCAAGGGTTTCAAGGTCAACCTTGGCTTCCACATCACCGGGATTCAATTGAAGCGCCCTCTTATAAGAGGCAGCCGCATCATCATAGTTTTTCATCCATTTATGGGTTGTGCCGATGCTTTTTAAAAGTTCAGCATTTTCTCCGCCAAGTTTTTTTGCCTTTTCATATTCCAAGAGGGCATCCCCAAGCCTGCCTCCTTTTCTATATGCATCTCCAAGGAGCTGATGGTATCTGGCATTGTTTGGCTCAGAGGAGATAAGATTCTTTAATACATCCTCTGCCTTTGTATAGTCGCCTGCGTCCAATAAATTTTCAGCATCCTTATATGTCTCACCTTTTGCGTAAACCACTGATGAAAACAGGAATATCGCCACCGCTACCAGTATAAGATTAAGCGCCTTCATTATAGATTCATCCTCCTTTTGTTAGTGAGCTCATTAAACAATCAAGAACTTCTCTTGCATATAATACATTGCCGCCGAGGCGCGCATTAATCTCTAAAAGCACAGGTGTTCCGTCTTTTCTTAAACGTATATCAAAGTCCAGAGGCCCTTCCATCTCAAGTAGTTTTGCAGCCTTCTTGCTCAATTCAATTACATCATCCCTCAATACCCTCTCTACTTCAAGTGCATTTCCTACCAGGCCATGTTTAAGCACCGTCTTTTTTAGCGCCACAGCAGCAAGGACTTTGCCTTGTTTATCCATAAAAAGATTCACGTCAAACTCCTCGCCTGATATAAATTCCTGAAAGATAAGGCCTTGTCTTTTTTCGTTACAGACCTCTTCGGCAGATTTATATAACGTAACACCTCTCCCTCCCCTTCCAAAACACGGCTTTGCAAGAAGCGGAAGACCAAGCTCCTTTATAATCCGGCCCCTTGGGGTCGACCCATCAAATGTCGTTGGGATAGGAATGTTGTTTTTCTCCATAAATAAAGCCGTCTTCAGTTTGTTATTCGCTATCTCTACAGCCTCCGGCGGTGAGATAAATAAAGCGCAGTTATATTGCTCTATTTGTTTTTTAAGCCCAGAGACTGTTGGAAGTTCTTCTGTTACGGTAGGAATAAAAAGGCAAGGTCTCTCCTTTGCAATGATATTCACCAATGCCCGTGAAAAAGATGGTTCAACAGCTAATGGCACAAGATAGAAGGCGTCAACTTTTAGATTCACCTCCCGCACATCAGTGCCGATTACGAAAAAACCCTTTTCCGTAAAATAGGTTGCAGCGCTCTTTCCGGCCGGTCCCCCGATTCCGGTTATTAATATTTTATTCCTATTCATATAATCAATACTGGTATAATTCTATACCAACGTCTCCAATAATACAAAAATAACATTAAAGAATCATTAAAAAAAACCAAAGACCCAAAAATAGGCATTGATTTTTGGGGAAACCTGCAAGTTGGCTGCCAGACAACACACCCCTAAATCCCCTCTCGAGAGGGGACTAAAGGGG
>JACRML010000037.1 GCA_016214995.1 Deltaproteobacteria bacterium | reverse complement strand
GTAGTATACTCTTTCCATGGAAGCCTCCTTTTTGGGGGTTAAATTCTGGGCGAGACTATTCTCGTCCCAGTTGCTTTAAGCATATTTACCACCGGGAGGCTTCCTCTTACAAGCATCTACTTATACATTCTAACACTTCCCACATTTATCATGCCGAGGATTGCAAGAGTATTGGCTGTAAATTATCCACACCACATAACACAGCGCGGGAATAATAAAGAGACCGTCTTTTTTGACAACGAAGATAGGGAGTTTTATCTAAAAACCCTCGCAAGATATAGCCATAAAAGAGGCTTAGAGATTTGGGCTTATTGCCTTATGAATAATCATATCCATATTCTAGCAGTGCCGAAAAAAGAAGACTCTCTTGCCAGAGGAATAGGAGGGATTAATCTTATTTACACCCAGTATATAAACCGGAAGCACAAAAGAAGCGGAAGGCTCTGGCAGAACCGTTTTTACTCTACCATAGTGGAAAAAGAGCCATACCTGTGGGCTGTGGCAAGATATATAGAACATAATCCTGTGAGGGCCAAGATTGTAACGAGACCAGAAGACTACCTTTGGTCAAGCGCAAAAGCCCATGTTACAGGAGTAAGAGATAGCATTCTTTCCGGAAATTGGCTTGGAGAAAAAGAGATAAAGGCTTACAGGGACTTTTTAAAGGAAGAAGAAAAAGAGATAAACCTTATAAGAAAAACCACATCAACCGGCAGACCCTTTGGTAGAGAGCAATTCATAAAGGTTATTGAAAAGATTCTTGACCGTGAGATATTACCAAAGAAGGCAGGACGACCAAGGAAAGGAAAGTGAAAGATATCAGGAGAATACGGGAAGTCCCTCTCAATTAAAATATTATAACTCCACCCCGTCTATCTTTACCCCGCAGTGCGGACACTTTGAATCTTTCACCAAATTCTTCCGCACAGCAAAACCAAATCTCTCAATAATCTTTTTTTTGCAATTGTAGCAATAGGTGGATTCGCCGGGGTCTCCAGGCACATTGCCTGTATAGACATATAATAGGCCTTCCTCAAAACCGATCTCCCTTGCCCTATCAATGATAGAGACAGGTGTTCGCGGCAAGTTGTTTAATTTGTAGGTTGGATAAAATGCGCTTAAGTGCCACGGCATTGTCTTGTCGGTTTTGTAAATCCATTTTGCAATCTGCCGCAGTTCATCCTCTGAATCATTTTGGGTTGGAATTATGAGTGTCGTTATTTCAACCCATATCCCGAGTTGTCGCATATATTCAATGGATTCAAGCACTGGTGCAAGTTTTGCCCCGCACACCCTTTTGTAAAACTCCTCGGTGAACGCCTTGACATCCACATTGGCAGCATCAAGGAGCCCATTCATCTCGCCAATGCATTCTTTTGTCATAAAGCCATTAGTCACAAAGGTGTTTTTTAGCCCCATCTGTTTTGCAAATTTCATACAATCGTAGGCAAACTCAAAGAATATGGTCGGCTCTGTATATGTGTAGGATATGCTCTTACAGCCTGTCTCCAATGCCTCGTGGACAATCTCCTCCGGTGTCATATCCTCGCCGATGATTTGCTTTTGATCTTTTGGCATCTGGGATATTTCAAAATTCTGGCAGTGAAGACAGCGGAAGTTGCAGCCGACTGTTGCGATGGAATAGGAATGGCTTCCGGGCTGGAATTGAAAGAATGGTTTTTTTTCTATGGGGTCTATGTGCTGGGCAACTACCTTGCCATAGACAAGGGTATACAACACGCCGTCTCTGTTCTCACGCACACCGCAGATACCTTTTTTACCTTCGGCAATCTTACAATGGTGAGAACAGAGAAAACAGTTAACATAATTTTTTTCTGCCTTATTATAGAGACGGGCTTCCATAAATACAGTAGGCAGTAAGCAGTAAGGAGTAAGCAGTAAAAACAGAGACAAGAGGCAAGAAACAATCTTACTTCTTACTTCTTGCTTCTAACATTTTGTTTCTGACTTCTGCCTACTGCTTACTGCCTACTCCATACTATCTCTCCCACACCACTCTCGTCACTCTATCCTGAGTCATCTTGATTTCCAAATCGCCCTGACATGCCTTGTGCATCTTTTTTCCGATGCGCTGGGCAAGTTTTTCATGGGTTGTGGTTATTTCAACAACATTATCTCTATCCTTTATCTCAATAATCCTTTCAAGCGGGTTATATCCCATTGCCCTCTCTTCCTCATTTTTAATAAGGTTTAATATGTCCTTTTTATGCCCCTTGAGATAATCGCCTTTCAATATAACGAAGCCTTCAGCATATCTATCCCTTATCTTCTGGCAGGCAGGACACAAAATAAGAATGGCCTTTTTATTCTCCTTTTTCTTCTGATAAAGCGCTTCATCCATTGACCACCGTTTATTGTGATATATTGCATGGCACTTCTTGCACACAGCCATGTCATGCGGCCCTGCCTTTGGAAGATAGGGGTCCTTGTAGGTATCAATCGCTTTTTTTATTGTCTTTGGTGAATACTTTTTTGTGCCTTTCATTTAAAATCCTCCTTTATAATAAAGTGTCAAAGCTGCAAAGTGTCACGGTATCAAAGAATCAATTAAGTTATGATGCTCTGTATAATCTATCTTCCATATTTGCCCATAAGTTGCCCCTCAGCCAGTATATGCCCCTTCATTGCCTTTTCCACATCCTTCTTTGTTACACCTGCGGAAAGATTTAGTTCAGCACTAAGTGCATATATCTTAAAAAAATAGCGATGTGCAGGACCTTTGGGCGGACATGGGCCTCCATAACCAATCTTTCTAAAATCATTTATACCCTGTTTTGCGCCTTTCAAAACCTCTTTTTGCGGCGGCACATTTTCAGGCAGAGATGTAGTATCCGGAGACAACCCATAGAGAACCCAGTGGTCCCACGTGCCCATGGGCGCATCAGGGTCATCACATATTAAGACAATGCTCTTTGTGCCTGCAGGCGGTTTTGTCCATGTCAAAGGCGGCGAGATATCAGCGCCATCGCAGGTATGTTTTCTTGGTATAAGACCGCTGTCCTCAAACACAGTGCTTTTTATTTGCATAATAGTTTCCTCCTTTGCAAAAGTATAATAAACATTTACAAATACAAAAAACAAAGAAATTATGAATATGGCTATCCTGTTCATACCTTAAACCGAAAAATGCATTTGGTTTTTCTTTTTTGGGTCAAAACATTTTAAAAAATCTTTGTTATCTCATCCCTTTCAAATATCCTGAGACTTTTTAGTTTGCCATTTTCTCTTATCTTTACCCCCTGTTTCCTATCAACAATCCTGCCGATTATTGACGCCTTTATGCCATTTTTCTTAAGGCCAGAAATAACCTTTTTTGAATCCCTTTCAGAAACCGCAATCAGCAGCGCACCTGATGCAATTGCACCAAGAGGGTCTATACCAAAATAACTGCATAACCTCTGACACTCTGAAAATACAGGTACCTTATCTTTCTCCATTACAATACCAGCCTTTGACGCAATTGCAAGTTCATGAAGCCCTGTTGAAATGCCGCCCTCTGTTGGGTCGTGCATGGCATGGATTTTAGCAAATTTTGCCGCAATATGGCTATCTTTTAAAATGCCTATACCGGGACACCTGATAAAATTTTTACAGCGGTTGACAAAGGCCATTCCAAATTTCTTTGCAAGTTCCTGTTCCTTTTCTCTTACCATAATTGATGTCGCCTCAATAGCAATACCTTTTGTAAGTATTATTGCGTCATCAACCTTCGCGCCTCTTGCAGTTACGAGTTTATCTTTTGCAACTTCTCCGAGCATCTGGCCGATCACAATCGGCCTGTCAATGCCGGATGTAATTTCAGTATGTCCGCCGCAAAATGATATGTTTTGTTTTTTGCAGGCATTTGATAATTGAGAAAATATTTCCTCTGCCATTTTTTCACTTGCTTTACCTTCAGGCATAAGCACTGCTGCGAGAAACCATCTTGGCAAACCGCCCATTACAGCAATATCATTGGCATTGATATTGATAGTATACAGACCGATGTCTTCTGAAACAAAGGTGATGGGGTCTGTCTTTGCGAGGAGATATTTGTTTCCAAATTCTATTACAGCAGCATCTAATCCAATATCAGGGCCGACGATAATGCTTTTATCAAGGATGGAATACTTCTTGAGAAATCTTTTTAAGATATTTAAAGGCAGTTTGCCGACTGGAAGTATTTTACGCTTCATTCTGTCAAAGTGTCAGAGTACCAGAGTAAACCCTCACACCTTGGCCGCAGGGCATTCCACAGTGTGGAGGTAAAAGTTTTGCCTTATGACCTTTGACACTCTGATACTTTTGTTTTTGTTGTGGCTTTAGCATTAACCTGTAAATCTGTCTTTCAGTTTTTCAAGCACTTGCGGCAGTGTGGTATATTCCATTTCTTCAAGCGGCAGACGGTGAGGCTGGAATGGCCCGTGTCTTCGCATATACTCTGCAACATGGTTTGCCTTTCTCCTTGTCTCATCAAAACTTGGGTCATCAAACATGTCGTGAGGCCCAATAAGCCTGCCGTTTGTAATCTGAAAACCTGCCGCAATAACGCGCGGAGGGCCGTCAAATCTGGTTGGATTGGCTTCATAGAACGGCACAGGCATTAAAGGCCCGTGGTGCGAACCCCGCATCCACCCTTGCACAAGGTGCGGGAAACTAAATGCCTCTAAAACTTCACCAACCGCAGGCAGACCTGACTGACACCGGACAATCATAACAGGGTCATCCTTGCCAACATATTTGCCGGCAATAAGACTCAGCCTTTGTGTTGATGCAACGGCAGTTATCTCCTTATCCTTCTTTCTATAGACTGAGCTTACCATATACCTGTCTGTAGCGCCTATGAGCGCCAGCAGGTAATATGATTCTTCCGGACAGCAAAGTGTTATAGATTTGCCTTCTTTTACATCAAGGACATTGAAACAAAAACCTTCTATCATGGATGGATCAATGATAAGACCAGCAGTATTAAATGGGTCTCCGAATATCTTGTAAAGCGGCAGATTCCATGCACCCGATGATGTCTTATCCGCCATGAATATAATAATTGGTTCGCTCTTTCTTTCAACAAATTCCATCTCGGCAACACCAGGCCCCATGCCCTTTACTGTTCCTGTAAATGCGTCCTTCAACAAATCCTGACCAGCGCCATACAGTTTTAATTCCTTTGCAACCTCTGTGCAGGCAGTAAATGTATTCCATGCCAGTTCATGTATTGTTTTGTTATCACACCCTTTTTCATGG
>JACRML010000036.1 GCA_016214995.1 Deltaproteobacteria bacterium | reverse complement strand
TTTTAGATTTAAATCATAAATCGTATTATGGAAATACTTGTTGCTAAAAATGAAGGGTTTTGCTTTGGGGTTAAGAGGGCGATAAATCTGGCTCATGATTGTGTCAAAGAGGCCAACGGCAATATTTATACACTCGGCCCGATTATTCATAACCCTCAGGTTGTTAAAGAGTTGGAGGAGTCGGGCATATCCAAGGCAGATAAGGTTGAAGAAATAAATAATGGGACTGTTATAGTGCGCTCTCACGGAGTTACATCGCATGAAATGGCGACTATAAGAGAAAAGAGGCTCAAGGTTGTTGATGCAACATGTCCTTTTGTTAAAAAGACCCATGACTATGTAGAGTTGTTAACAAGAGAAGGGTATTCCGTGATTGTTGTGGGGGAAAAGGAGCATCCTGAGGTCAGGGGTATTTTGAGTTACGGCGCAAAGGATATAATTGCAGCCGCTTCTGTAGAAGATTTAAAGGATATGCCGAGAAGGAAAAAGATAGGCATAGTGGCGCAAACAACCCAATCCATAGAAAACCTTCAGGCAGTAGTCGCCCACTGCCTCAAAAAAGCATCAGAGCTTAAGATATTTAATACCATATGCAATGCAACATCTGTGAGGCAGCAGGAATCAATAGAGCTTGCAAAACAGGTGGATTGCATGATTGTAGTCGGCGGCAGGAACAGCGCAAATACCAACCGCCTGGCGGAGATTTGCAAAAAGATTCAGCCTAAAACCTATCATATAGAGGTGCCTGAGGAATTGAATCAAATACATTTTAACGGCGCAAAAAGCGTTGGCATAACAGCAGGCGCATCTACTCCGAACTGGATAATAGAAAAGGTGATAGAGGCTGTGCAAAATAGGGGTTAGGGCTATAATCTTTCTTTATTTCATTACCGGTAACTTATTCAGAATCGGGTCTAATATGTTAATTGTATTAGGCCTTTTTTGTTGTTTCACATATTCTTAAGTTAATAAGTAGGGTATAAAAAGAAGTTAATTTTATCTTGACAAATATACTAAAGTATTATACAAGAGTAAAAGACTCAACTTTTAATAGATTTCTTGGAGAGATATAAATTGTGAGCAGGTTTACTTCTGATTTACCGCAAATCAAATGGGATTTGAACTCACCGCGGCAATCTATTGTTGAGATGGTGGGCAATACCCCACTCGTTAAGATAAATAGAATTGCAAAACATCTGCCGGAATATGTAGAGGTTTATGCAAAACTTGAGAGTTATAATCCGGGCGGTTCTGTAAAAGACAGGGCGGCAAAGAGGATGATAGAGGATGCGGAAAAAAGCGGAAGGCTTACAAAAGATAAGATAATCCTTGATTCAACATCAGGGAATACCGGTATTGCCTATGCGTGGATTGGCGCTGTAAAGGGTTATGGTGTTGAACTGGTTGTGCCTCAAAATGTGAGTGAGGAGAGAAAGAAGATATTGAAGGCTTTTGGCGCAAAGGTTGTGTTTTCAAACCCGCTTGAAGGTTCTGACGGCGCTATAAGGCTTGCCTGGAAACTCTATGTAGACAATCCGGATAAATATTGCAAGCTTGACCAGTATAATAATCCATCAAATCCTCAGGCTCATTACGACACAACGGGTCCTGAGATAATAGAGCAGACAGGCGGCAAAATAACCCATTTTGTAGCAAGTATCGGAACAAGCGGCACTATTATGGGTACTGGCAGAAGGCTGAAGGAATTTAATCCTGATATACAGGTAATACAAATAGAACCTGCAACCCCTCTCCATGGTTTGGAAGGGTTGAAGCATATGGCTACATCAATAGTCCCCGGCATATATCATCCTGAAAAACTTGACAGCAAGGTATCGGCGCCCACAGAGGAGTCATACGATATGGCAAAGAGGCTTGCAAGGGAGGAAGGGCTTTTTGTAGGCCAGTCATCCGGGGCTGCAATGTGGGGAGCTCTTGAGGTAGCAAAAAAGCTGAAGCAAGGTGTTGTGGTGGCCTTGTTCCCTGACGGCGGAGACAGGTATTTGTCTACGAGGTTGTGGGACTGATAAAAACAGGTGATAGGTAATGGGTGATAGGTGATAGGAAAAACCAATAACCCATAGCCTATCTCCTATAACCTGTTTTATTTATGCTTTATTTTCCTAAAAATATTTACCATGAAATAATCGGCCATGCCAAATTGGCATATCCCTATGAATGTTGCGGCGCGCTTATTGGCAAAGGGAAAAAAGTTGTAAATTGTCGCTTGATGGAAAATATAAACAAAGAGAGGGCAAATGACAGATATGAAATAAACCCGAAAGAGTTGTTACAGGTAGAAAAAGAAGCTTCATTAAATGGGTTAGAGATAATTGGTTTTTATCACTCTCACCCAGACCATCCCGACAGGCCGTCTTCTTTTGACAGGGAAAGGGCATGGCCATTGTATTCGTATGTGATTATTTCTGTCCAGAATGGAAAAACTGCTTCGGTCAAATCATGGACATTTGAGGATGAGAAAGAAGCATTTAGAGAGGAGGAGATAGTAATACCGTGAACCGTGACCGTTGACCGTGAAAACAGGTTTTCGGCAATTCTTTGTTTTTACGGACACGGGTAACGGACACGAATAACGTCATTTATGAACTTTACCGAAGAACAGATAGAAAGGTACTCCAGGCATATAATACTTCCAGAGGTTGGGGGAAAGGGGCAGGCCAAGCTTCTTAAATCAAAGGTTTTTGTGCTTGGCGCCGGTGGGCTTGGCTCTCCTATACTACTATATCTTGCCGCTGCCGGTGTTGGCACAATCGGCATAGCTGATGGAGACTGTGTTGATTTGAGTAATCTGCAGAGGCAGATAATCCACGACACCAGCAGGGTTGGCACGCATAAAGCCTTATCTGCCAAGAAATCTATTGAGGCCATTAACCCTGACATAAATGTTGTAACCTACGAGGAAAGGCTGAATGCGGATAACATAAGGGGTATCATAAAAGACTATGATATCCTTCTGGACGGAAGCGATAATTTCCCTACAAGATATTTGATGAATGATGCTGCGTTCTTTGAAAAGAAGACTTTAATATCAGGCAGTATGTTCAGATTTGACGGTCAAGTGACCATCTTCAAGCCACACGCAGGCTATCCCTGTTACAGATGTCTTTATCCTGAACCGCCGCCTAAAGGGCTTGTGCCAAGTTGTCAGGAGGCGGGTGTTTTGGGGGCTTTGGCAGGTGTAGTGGGAGTTATCCAGGCAGTGGAAACCATAAAGGAACTTCTGAGTATCGGCAATTCGCTGGCCGGGTATCTCCTTATATTTGACGCCCTAGGGATGAGCTTTAGAAAGGTGAAGGTCGGAAGAGATCCTGAATGTGCGCTTTGCAGTGAGAAGGCAACAATAAAGGAGCTTATCACCTATGAAGAGGCGTGTGAGATACAGGCTGCAACAAAGTGCGGGGCGTAAATAGGGTCAAAGAGTCAGAGGGTCAGATTGAAATTTATAAATCCTAATTTCCAATTCCTAATAAAATTTCAAATGTCCAATGACTAAATTAGACATTTTAGTATTAGACATTTTATTAGAAGTTTGGATTTAGGAATTAGACATTTTTCAACTGACTTTTAAATAAACCTATGAAAAAAACTAAAACATATCTACACAATCCTGGCTACCTTAAGGTAGAACTCATGCTGAAGGGTATAAGGGTTGATGGGAAGGTGCTGAAAAAGGCAAATCTGGACAAATGCCGTGATGTTGCAAATATTACATGCGGATTGGATATTATCCTGCCTCATAATACATGGGTGACTGTTCCCTATGCCGATGATTTTGTTAATGATTCACCTTATGAACTGATAGAAAGTGAGGGTAAGTTTTTTGTAAGAGGCGGTACCGAATCTGTTAATGTGTCTGTTGTTCCAACACCTAAATTTTACAGGCTTAAAACGACAACAGGCATTTCGTTGTCAAAAATCGGTATTGTTCACGGCGGCCATGTCGCAATAACCCCCGCAACCCAGTGTGATTTTTTTAATAAAGAGATAGAATGCAGGTATTGTGCTGGTAATCCGGATATTAAAGGCGGAAAAGGTAAGACATACTCAGTTGAAGATGTATTGGAAACGGTTGAGGCAGCATATAAGGAAGGCAAGGCAGAGATTGTATACCTCTCCATAGGTTTTTCAGAAACACCTGACGGCGGTATAGAATTTCTGAAACCGTATATCAAGGCAATTAAAAAACATTTTAATACCTTGATTGCTGTTGAGGCGCTTCCGCCAAAGGAAAATAAATGGATAGACGAGACTTATGCAGTGGGCGCCGACTCTGTTTTATATAATCTGGAGATTTTTGATTCAAAATTATTTAAAGATATATGTCCGGGAAGGGCGGCGCTTATCGGCAGGGAAAGGTATCTGAATGCCTTGCAGTATGCCGCCACCATATTTCCAAATGGTACTGTTGCGTCGCATCTTATAGTCGGTCTGGAGCCGATAGAGTCAACTGTAGCCGGCATAGATTTTCTTGCCGGCATTGGCGTTGTACCTATACTTCCTCTTTACAAGCCATCAGCAGGGGCAAAACTTTCAGAATGCAAGATGCCGTCTACCGAAGTTATTGCGCCTGTATACGGCTATCTTTATAGGGCGGTTACAACGAACAAAATAAATACCAGCTGGGTTCGGGACATAAGCGTAGTGACAACCCCGTTAGAGGGAAGATTTTTTGTTGACGATAATGCGAGGATGCAAACATTTATACAAAATTTTTATAAATCCAAATTAGGATTAAAGACAGCATGGAGCTTGGCAACTTTGCGGCGAAAATTGAGAGTGAAGTTGGATCACTCGGATTGATGAGGATTGGGGCCCTGTTAGAAAGTTTTATTTACCCCGTTATCCTTGGCTTTTAACGGGGTAAATTATGCATAACCCAAAAAATGCAATTGCATTTTTTGACAATATCATTTGAGGTTTTCTAACAGGATGAAGGTACAGATAGACAAGCGCCACATTTGGCTTATTATTATTTTAAAAAGTTTCAGACCGGTATTTTTCCTGGCAGTTGGGCTGATCTTCTTTTATCTTATAAACCTCCCCACGCCAGACGGATTGACAATCCAGGGGCAAAGGGCAATTGCTTTATTTGTTGTTTGCCTTATCCTATGGGTTACAGGCCTGCTTCCCCTTGCCATAACAAGCCTTCTGGCCATTGTAACAGTGCCTCTGCTTGGAATACTGGATAAGAAAGAGACATATGCCCTGTTCGGGAACGAGGCAGTCTTTTTTATACTAGGTGCATTTATTCTTGCCGGTGCAGCTATGCATTCCGGGTTATCCAGCAGAATAGCTCTGGCTATCATGAATAGGTTTGGGAATACCCCGGCAGGCCTTCTTTTCAGCATATTTTTTTTAGCTGCTGTGCTTTCATTTTTTATGTCAGAGCATGCGGTGGCGGCAATGCTTTTTCCCATTGTGCTTGAAATAGCAAAAGGTTTGAATCTCAGGCCAGGAAAGTCAAATTATGCAAAGTCGCTTTTTCTTGCGCTTGCATGGGGATGTATAATCGGCGGTATTGCAACATTTTTAGGAGGGGCAAGGGTTCCGCTAGCTGTAGGTATGCTGAAAGAGGCGACAGGCATAAATATTGATTTCTTTGAGTATACCGTAATGGTTTTCCCAACCGTGCTGATAATGCTACTGATAGGCTATTTTTGGCTCACAAGATTTTTTCCATCGGATATAGAAGATATACATCTGGCAAAAGCCGTATTTGAGAGAAGAATGAAGGAGATTGGGAAGACAGGATATATGGAATATGCTGTGGGTATTGTAATGATAATAACAATACTGTTTTGGCTGCTTTTTGGCAAAAGCCTCGGTATTGCCAATATAGCCATTGTTTCTGTTGTAGCCCTTTTTATATTAAAACTTGTAAGGTGGAAGGATATTGAGGAGTATGTAAACTGGGGTATAATCCTTATGTATGGCGGTGCTATAACACTTGGCGCATCAATGGAAAAGTCAGGCGCTGCAGTGTGGATAGCAAATGCGATTATCGGCGATTGGACAAACAGCCCTTTATTGGTTATAGCCATATTTTCTCTTTTAACAATACTTCTTACTGAAGGAATGAGTAATGCCGCTGTTATAGCAATCCTGCTGCCGGTTGGCATAGGTATGGCTTCTCAATTTAACATGGAGCCAAAGCTTATTACCTATGCAATTGCAGTTCCGGCGGGATTAGCTTTTTGCTTCCCAATGTCAACACCTGCAAATGCTATAGCGGTTTCATCGGGTTACATAACTACAAAGGATATGGCGAAGGCAGGGATTGGAATGATGGTGTTGGCATGGATTGTATTTAATATGACGGCCAGATTTTATTGGCCGATGATCGGGGTAAAATTTTAATAGCGGTCAGCAATCAGCTATCAGCTAAAAGCTGAAGGCTAAAGACTAACAATGAAAAACATACTCTTAATATTGTCAACATCAAGGACATCAGAAGATGCAATAGAGTATTCTGTTAATTTGGCTAAGAAAGAAAAGGCAAAACTTGTTGTCCTTTACATAATTGAGACTGAACTTACCAACGAGGTGTTTGATAAATTTACCGACATAGGTTTTATCGGAGACAAGCCTTCGACTCAGCTTACAGAGGCCATAATGAAGGAATATCGCCAGCGCGGCTACGAAGAGATGGGTAAGGTTCAGATAAGGGCTATGGAAGAGAATGTTGATTTTGATGCAGTTACAACACAGGGCGATTTTGTTGAAAAGGCGCTTGAGGTAATTGGAAGATACAAGATTGATACGGCGGTTGCAATAAAAAGAAAACTGTCTCTATTTTTAAAATATTTTTCAAAATCAATGGTTGATGAACTTGCTGAAAAGGCGCCATGTAAGGTTGAGGTGTTTGAGGAGTAAAAATACCGTGAACTGTGAACGGTAAACTGTAAACGGTAAAAGATAGTCAGCTTACAGTTCACAGTTTACAGTTTGCAATAAAAGGAGAAGACATGACCCAACAAAAGGCTACTAACATCAAATGGCATCATGGAAAGATTACAAAACAGGACAGGGTAAATCTGATGAAGCAAAAGGGGGTGACTATATGGCTGACAGGTTTGTCAGGTTCAGGGAAGTCAACCATTGCAGTTGAATTAGAGCATGCCTTGCTTGAAAACAAACATCAGGCATACATACTTGATGGCGACAACATTCGCCACGGCTTAAATAAAAACCTTGGTTTTTCGCCAGATGACCGTTCTGAAAATATCCGCAGAATTGGTGAGGTGGCAAAACTTTTTACAGATGCAAACATCATAACAATAACAGCGTTTATATCACCCTATAGGCAGGATAGAGAAAATGCGAGAAAACTTCAAAAAGAGGATGAATTTATTGAGGTGTATGTGAAATGTCCAATAGAGGTGTGCGAACAGAGAGACACCAAAGGGCTGTATAAAAAAGCCAGGGCAGGCGAGGTAAAAGAATTTACAGGCATATCAGCGCCGTATGAAGAGCCTTTAAACCCCGAGATGATAGTTAATACATCAGAGATGTCTGTAGAGGAATCAACAAGGGCTATAATTAGTTACCTTGAAAAAAAAGAATATGTAAGGTTTTAGGTTTATGTGAATTCAATATGTTATGGATTTCCACCCGGTAACTTTTACAGTGGCAATTTTTACAGGAATGGTAATATGGCACGTTAATAGATACCTTTAAAATAGATTCAGATTATCTTTTGTAAGAACGAACTTCCGTTGTTTATTCTGCCTACCTCAAACACCTCTGCAATTGTCTGCCCCACATCGGCAAAGGTTTTTCGCGTTCCAAGGTTAATACCATGTTTTAATTTTTTGCCGTAGACAAGCAGCGGCACATATTCTCTGGAATGGTCTGTTGAAGGGGTTGTTGGGTCGCACCCGTGGTCGGCAGTTATGATAAGCATATCGCCATCAGTTAAAAGATTAAGGATATCAGGCAGCCTTTTATCAACTTCCTCAAGTGACTTTGCGTAGCCTTTTACATCATTTCTATGGCCGTAGAGCATGTCAAAATCAACAAGGTTTATGAATATGAGGCCTCTCTTGATTTTTTTTATAGCCTCTATGGTTTTATTAATTCCGTCCATATTGTTCTTTGCATGAGTCTCTTGTGTAAGTCCGCGATGTCCATAAATATAGCCTATCTTGCCAATACCGACGACAGGAAACCCTCTCGCCTTTAATTTATCCAAAACTGTTTCGCTTGTTGGAGCTAAAGAAAAATCCTTTCTATGTTCGGTTCTTTTAAATAAGCCTTTGCCGCCAGCAAACGGTCTTGCTATGACCCTGACGATGTTATATTCATCTACAATCTTTCTTGTAATTATGCATATCTCATATAGCCTATCAACAGGTATTATATCTTCGTGTGCCGCAATCTGGAAAACGCTGTCGGCAGATGTATATACTATCGGCTTACCTGTTTTAATATGTTCTTCACCAAGTTCCTTTATAATCTCGGTGCCAGAGGCTGCCTTGTTTCCCAGATAATCAAGGCCGGTCTCTTTCTTAAATCTGTCCATTATCTCTTTTGGAAAGCCATTTGGATATGTGGAAAAAGGTTTATCAAGGATAAGCCCTGTAATCTCCCAATGGCCTGTAGAAGTATCTTTGCCTTTAGATGCCTCCGCCATTCTGCCATAAGAGGCAATTGGGTTGCTGGATTTTTTAAGCCCTTCGACACCTTGAATAAGGCCCATACCCATGGCCTCAAGATTTGGCAGAACAATGCCTCCAAGGGTTTTGATTATATTTCCAAGGGTATTGCTTCCTTCATCTTTATAATCTTTTGCATCCGGCAGTCCGCCTATGCCTACACTATCAAGAATAAGCAGAATTACCCTGTCTATTTTTTTACCCTTCATATGAAAATTCATTTCCTTACTTGTCATTTCTTCTAAAGCAGGAAACTATCTTCCTGTATAGCAATTATATTCCGGATCCCAAGCATCTATTTTTCACATGGACAGGTTTTGTGGGAGTGATAGTTTTAGTTTGCATCCTTAATTTGCGAGTTAAAGGTTCTAGCAGGCTGTTGAAAAAGACGCTAACAGCCTTGATTACACAGATTATAAAAAATGGTTACACAGATATTTCAAGGAGTTTTAATCTGTGTAATCTAATTCTTTATCTGTGTAATCAGAGATTGTTGAGTTTTTCAACAAGCTCCTAGATAGCTTCCCTTGCCTTATTTATTTGCAAGCAGGCATTTACCTTTTCATAAATTCTTCCATTATCTGAATACCAGAACTCGTTCCAATTCTGGAGGCGCCTGCGTTTATCATTGCAAGTGTGGTATCTAAATCTTTAATACCTCCAGAGGCTTTTACCTTTATTTTGCCTCTTACGATTTTAACAAGAAGTTTAACATCACCTATCGTCGCCCCTTTTGTCGCAAAACCAGTGGAGGTTTTCACGAAATGGGCCCTGCTTTCTATGGCTATTTTGCATGCTGTTGCCTCTTCCGCATCTGTCAGATAAGAGGATTCTATTATTACCTTTACTATGATGTCTTTATTTGTGAGAACAATGTTTTCTATCTCGCCACGAATAAGCTCATATTTGCCTGATTTGAAAGCGGCAATATTCATCACTACATCTAATTCATCTGCGCCTGATTTTACAGCATCCATTGCTTCATATAGTTTAACAGCCTTTGACTGATAACCAAGCGGGAAGCCAATAACTGTTCCAATGCGTCTTTTTCCTTTTAATATGTTTGCTGCAAATGGAACATAAAAAGGAGGAATGCACAATGAGGCAAACGGATATTTAAGACTAGCTTCAATAATATTTTTTATATCTGTGTCAGAAGCGGTTGTGGTAAGAAGGGTTAGGTCAATATATGATGCCGGATTTATTACTTTCATCTGACAATACTTTTCAAATTCCGTTTTTTAAAATTAGGAATTTAAAGCTTCCATTTGGGAAAAGATGGTGCAGGGGAAATTTTCCGTCGTGAACCATAGCTTATGAGAGTTCTCTATATTTAAAAAATATCAACAAATGTTAATAAAGGCAAGGGCAAAAAATAGACATTGATTTTTACGGGCAAGGGCAAAAAGATGTTTATAAACCATGATGTAATGGGAAAACTGCATTGAAAAACCAAATGAGTAAATGAACTTTTGCAAAATAAAACAACAAAATAACAAAATAAACTTTTCACTTGCAATACAAAAACTTTTATGCTATTTTTCTCAAGTAATGTTTTCTACGGAAGTGGGCTTATGCCCGCTTTTTTATTTAAGGGCATTGTTTTTGGAGGGTGTTTTGAAGTGGGAAGATATGATATCACAGGTAAAGGAATTGGCAGAACCTGTTCTGGTGGAAAAAGGGATGGAACTTGTTGATGTGGAATATAAAATGGAGCACGGGCGATGGGTTATTAGGTTTTTTATAGATAAACCGGAAGGAATAACAGTCGACGACTGCGGCGATGTGAGTGCGGAGCTTGGGACGATACTGGAAATAAAAGATGTTATTCACCATAGTTATACCCTTGAGGTTTCCTCTCCCGGCCTCGACAGAGCTCTAACAAAAGAAAAGGATTTTTTAAGATACAAGGGCAGAAAGATAAAGATTAAGACAAAACAGCCGATACTTGGCAGGAGAAACTTTATAGCAATACTTGATGATTTTAAAGAAGGCATGGTTTTTTTGATAGACAGTGAAGGGAAAGAATGGGAGATACCATTTAACGATATTGACAAGGCAAGGCTTGAATACATATAGTAAGCGTAAAGCGTTTAACGTAGAGCGGATAGAAAATACTCTATACGCTATCCGCTATGAAATTTGGAGGGGTTGTAAAGATGGGGCTTAATCTTAATAATGTAATTGAACAGGTGGGTAAAGATAAGGGGCTTGATAAAGCCATACTGGTAGAAGCTCTTGAAGCTGCTATGGTCAAGGCGGCTGAAAAAAAGCACGGACCAAATAAGATTATAGAAGCGCATTTTAATGAGGAATTGGGCGAAATAGAGCTCTTTCAGTTTAAAACTGTTGTTGATCATATTGCAAACCCTGATAGGGAGATATCCATTGACGAGGCGCATGAATTTGACCCTGAGGCAGTTATCGGAGACAGCCTTGGCATAAAGCTTGATACCAGCGAGTTTGGCAGGATTGCTGCACAGACTGCAAAGCAGATTATTATTCAGAAGATGCGAGAGGCTGAAAGAAATATTGTATATAATGAGTATACAAATAAACGAGGCGAAATTGTAACAGGAATAGTTCATACATTTGAAAGAGGCGATATCCTTGTAGACCTGGGAAGGGCGGAGGCAATTCTTCCCAAAGAGGAGCAGATTAAGAGAGAAAACTATCGCCAGGGCGACAGGATAAGGGCCTTCATATTAGATGTCAGAGATGTGCAAAAAGGGCCTCAGATTATACTTTCAAGGACGCATCCAAATTTAGTAGCAAAGCTCTTTGAGATGGAGGTGCCGGAAATATACGAGGGTATTATCAATATAAAAGGCGTTGCGAGAGAGGCTGGAGACAGAACAAAGATAGCAGTATCATCAAATGATCAGGCAGTTGATCCTGTCGGCGCATGTGTGGGTGTTAAGGGTTCAAGGGTCCAGGCAGTTGTGCAGGAATTGCGAGGCGAGAAGATTGATATAGTTCCATGGTCTGACGAGCCTGCAAAATTTATCTGTAACGCGCTCTTGCCAGCCCAGATAGTCAGAGTCATTATGGATGAAACAGACCATTCGATGGAGGTTATAGTGCCTGATGACCAGCTTTCTCTGGCCATAGGCAAGAGGGGGCAAAATGTCCGGTTGGCTGCAAAACTCACCGGGTGGAAGATAGATATTAATAGTGAGACAGAGGTAAAAAAGAGTGCAATTGAACAGGTAGGCATAGAAGGTGCTGAAGCTTCAGAAGAAACACCTAAACAAGAGGAACCCAAGAAGACAGATAACGAAGACATATCATCTCTTCCCGGTGTTGGGCCGAAAACAAGGGATGCACTTAATAATGCAGGATTAAATACCGTATCAGACATACTTAATGCCGGCATAGAAAAGCTTTCAACCATAGATGGTATTGGTTTGAAAAAGGCTGAAAAGATATTGGAAGCGGCGCGGAAAAGCAGAGAATTAGGGATTAGAGATTAGAGAATTAGTTTTTTCTAATTCACCAATTCACTAATTCACTAATTCGCTATAGTATAGGGGTTAATAAAAAAACAATGATAGATAAAAAGAAAGAACAGGAAAAAACTGATAAAAAGGTAGAAGAAAAGAGGGTAAGGCCTACTGTTATCAGAAGAAGGATGGCAGAGCCTAGCGAGGCTGAAAAGAAAGAGGCTGCTCAAAAAGCCGAGGAATTAAAGAAATCGGAAAAAAAGCCCGAGGTTAAGGCAGCGGAAGAACCCCAAAAACCTGCTAAAGGGAAAAAAGGTGGTAGGATTACCCCCTCAGAGAAACCTGCAAGAGAACCTGCTCCAAAGGCAAAGAAAAAGGGAGAAGCGTCTGCCGCAGGTATTGTAGAAAAAGAAGCAGCGGCTGCCCAGCCAGTCAAAGCAGAACGAATTCCTCCCTCAGAGGCACAGGCTGCTCCTTCTATGCCTGAAGTCACAGTGCCATTAGAAATACCTAAAGAGAAACATGTTAAAACAGAAATAAAGATTGTTTCTACAGAAAGGCCTGTAAAAAAGAAACAGTATGAGAAAAGAGGACCTTTTGGCAAGAGAGGTAAATTTGAAAGACTTGAAAAATTCGATAAAATAAAACCGCCTCCGAAAGAGAGAGAGCTTAAGAAGACAGAGATAACGATACCAAAGGCGGCAAAGAGGGTTATAAAAATAACAGATGCCATAAGTGTGGGAGATATCTCTCAGAGACTTGGCATAAAGGCAGGCGATATTATAAAAAAGCTTATGGACCTCGGTATAATGGTTACAATAAACCAGTTCATAGATGCAGATGCCGCCTCATTAGTTGCCCATGATTTTGGATACGAGGTGGAGAGTATTGCTCCGCAGGAAGAATTGCTCCTTGAAGATATTACAGAGGTAGATGGTGAACTGAAGACAAGGCCGCCAGTTGTAACTGTTATGGGTCATGTTGACCACGGCAAGACCTCACTTCTTGACGCCATAAGAAAGACAAATGTTGCAGCCGGCGAGGCAGGAGGGATAACTCAGCATATAGGCGCCTACCATGTTCATCTTGACAAGGGCGATATAACATTTCTTGATACCCCCGGCCATGAAGCTTTCACCGCTATGAGGGCCCGAGGTGCAAAGGTAACTGATATAGTAGTGCTTGTAGTAGCGGCAGATGATGGAGTTATGCCGCAGACAATAGAGGCAGTAAATCATGCCAAAGCTGCAAATGTTCCCATAATTGTCGCAATAAATAAGATTGACATTCCTGGCGCTGAACCTAATAAGATAAGGCAGGCATTGACAGAATATGGGCTTGTGGCTGAGGCGTGGGGTGGAGATACAATATTTGCCGAGGTATCTGCAAAGAAGGGCATCGGCATAAAAGAGCTATTGGAGCTTATCCTTCTGCAGGCCGAGGTATTGGAGTTAAAGGCAAATCCTAAGAAACCGGGCAAGGGCGCTATTGTTGAAGCAAAACTTGATAAAGGCCGCGGACCTGTTGCAACAGTTTTGATACATGAAGGGACTGTGAGGACAGGCGATGCATTTGTAAGCGGGGCGCATTCAGGAAGAGTCAGGGCAATGATAAACGACTGGGGGAAAAAGGTGGAAGATGCAGGTCCATCTATGCCGGTAGAAGTATTGGGGCTTTCCGGCGTTCCTGAGGCGGGCGATGTGTTTGCCGTTGTAAGGGATGAGGTAACTGCAAAACAGATTGCCGGCATACGGTTTAAAAAGAAGCAGGAGACGGAACTTAAAAAGACGGCAAAGATAAGCCTCGCAGAGTTATATGAAAAGATTAAACAGGGCGAGGTGAAAGAGCTTGGCGTTGTTGTAAAGGGCGATGTTCAGGGTTCTGTAGAGGCGGTAAAGGAGGTAATAAACAAGCTTCCAACAGATGCTATAAAAGTCAATATTATCCATAGCGCAGTGGGAGGTATTACAGAAGGCGATGTGATGCTGGGCGCCGCATCCAATGCAATAGTGGTTGGCTTCAATGTAAGGCCTGAACCAAAAGCTCAGTCCCTTGCAGAAAAAGAGGGTGTGGACTTACGGCTTTACAGCATCATATACGAATTGATAGATGATATTAAAAAAGCCATGGAAGGCATGCTGGCACCAACCATCAAGGAAAACATCATGGGTCGGGCAGAGGTGAGAGAAGCCTTCCGTGTCTCAAAGGTGGGAACTGTTGCCGGATGTTATGTAACTGCAGGTAAAATACTGAGAGGCAGCAAGGTAAGGCTCATAAGGGATAATGTAGTAATATATGATGGCAAAATGGCTTCTTTGAAGAGATTCAAAGATGATGTTAAAGAAGTTGCATCAGGTTATGAATGCGGAATTGCCATAGAAGGATTTAACGATATTAAGTTAGGCGACATTATAGAGTCTTATCAGATGGAAGAGGTGGCAGCAAAACTACAGTTGCAAGATGCAAGTCGCAAGTTGAAAATAAAAACTTGAATCTTGTATCTTGAAACTTACAACTTTTTTATGTTCGTCGGTATCTGTCAGGTAGATTTAATAATACATGACGCCCAGTCGCTTAAGGGTAAAAGACAGGTTTTGAAGGCTATAATAGAGCGGTTAAAGAACCGGTTTAATGTTTCTGCTGCCGAGGTTGGTGATAATGATGTATGGCAAAGGTCGCAAATAGGCCTTTCTGTAATCGGCAATGACAGCAGACATATAAACTCAATGCTTGATAAAATACTTAATTTTATAGAATTGCTTAATCTGGCAGAGGTTATTGACCACAGGATTGAGATAGTAAATTACTGAAGATGCAAGAGGCCAGAAGTAGGAAGCAAGAAGCCAAAAAAACAGCATCTTCTCCTCTATATGGCATCTTGCTTCTTGGCTTCTGACTTCTTGAGATATGACTTACAACCGTTCTGAGAGAGTTGGCGAAGAGATAAGGAAAGAGATTGCAACAATGCTCTTCGGAGAGATTCATGACCCGAGGATTGGTTTTGTTACTATAACCAAGGTGATGCTTTCAAAAGATCTGCGTCAGGCTAAGGTCTATTTCAGCATGATTGGCAGCGGTGAAGAGAAAGAAAAAACCATGGAAGGGCTTAAGAGTGCGAGCGGCTATATCAAAAGAGAACTTGGGAAAAGGCTTAAATTAAGATGTATGCCGGAGCTTACATTCAAGTTTGACGACTCACTGGAATATGCCAGCCGCATAGAGGGTATTATCAAGGAGATACATGAAAAACAGGAATAGGCAGAGGTATAGGAAAAGATAAACTCTACCTTTACCTCTACCTGTCTTTAAAAAGGAGATTATAGGTGACAAAGTTTAAACAGGTAATAGATGAGATTAAGAAAGGAAAAACCTTTCTGGTATCTTCCCATGTCAACCCCGAAGGGGATGCAGTAGGCTCAACGCTTGCCCTTGCCCTCGGATTGAAAGAACTTAAGAAAGATGTAACCGCATATTTGTACGACCCAGTCCCTAAAGTTTTTGAATTCCTCCCTTTTGCAGATAAGGTAGTAAATAGGATAAGTGAAGAGAAGATATACGATGCTGTTCTTGTTGTAGACTGCGGACAGAAAGACAGGCTTGGCGAGGATTTTATCAAGATTAAAAATAAAGGAAAGCTTATCAATATTGACCATCATACTACAAATGACTGTTTTGGCGATATAAATGTGATAGATGCCGATGCCTGTGCCGCAGGGGAGATGGTCTACGACCTTTTAAAGGAAATACCCGTTGGGATAACCCGTGATATAGCAACGGATATATACGCTTCAATACTTACAGACACAGGCTCCTTTAGATACAGCAGCAGCACGCCAAAGGCATTTAGGGTTGCAGGAGAAATGGTCGGGCTTGGAGTAGAACCGTGGGATATATCTCAAAGGATATATGAGAGTAATCCTCTGAACAAATTAAAACTCCTCGCCTCAGTGTTAAATACATTAGAGGTTACTAGCGATGGAAAGGTGGCATCCTTGATTGTTACCCTTGATATGCTTAACAAGGCAAATGCAACAAAAGAACTTGCTGACGGATTTGTAAATTATGCAAGAACTATTGAAGGGGTTGAGGTTGGAGTTCTTTTTAGAGAAGCAAAGCCGGGTGAATACAAGATAAGCTTCAGGTCTAAAGGGAGAATAGATGTGGCTGAGATTTCGCAGGGGTTCGGTGGCGGCGGCCACATGAATGCGGCAGGGTGCAACATAAAGGGGAACATTAAAGAGATAAAAGAAAAAATCTTAAGCGAAACAGAAAAGAGGATACACGCAATAGTGTCAATATGACAGGCGTTTTGGTTATAGATAAGCCGGTGGGTCCTACATCACACGATATTGTGATGATGGTAAAAAGGATATTAAGTGCAAGAAAGGTAGGGCACATTGGCACCCTTGACCCGATTGCAAGCGGTGTCTTGCCTCTTTGCATAAACGATGCTACTAGGCTTGCCAGATTTTTAGAAAACGGGGAAAAGGAATATCTCGCCGTTATAAAGCTTGGGGAAGAAACCGACACCTATGATAGTGCAGGCAGTGTGGTGGCAAAATGCGATACGGCATCTCTGAATAAAGAAAACATAGCTGCTGTTATAGATGGTTTTAAAGGAAAAATAAAGCAGATGCCGCCGATGTTTTCAGCGGTAAAAATGAATGGTATTTCTCTTTATAAACTTGCAAGGCTTGGAGTTGAGGTAGAAAGAAGACCCAGAGATATAGAGATTTACAGCATATGTGTGAATGATATCACCATTCCATTTGTTACTGTTAGTGTAGTATGTTCCAAAGGGACATATATAAGAAGCCTTGCCTTTGACATAGGAAGAAAACTGGGATGCGGCGCACACATCGTTAGTTTGCGAAGGATAAAGAGCGGGCGGTTTTCTCTGAAAGAGAGCATTACAATAGACAGCCTTAAGAATTTTAAAGAAGATATTGCAGAGAAGAATATTATTTCCATTGAAAGAATTTTTGCAGATATCTATGATATAGAGGTTGATACAACATCAGCGGGCAGAATAATGGATGGCATAGCGCCCATTCCGACGCTGCTGGCAGGGAAGGCCGCGAGACCCTCCTCGGCTGCCCTTTCTAAAGGAATAGATTTTTCTTCTTCCATTAGAGACGATGAGATGGTAAGCTTTACCAGCAATAGAAAAATTATTGCCCTTGCCCGATATAAAGGCAGGGGCGGTTTTAAACTGGAGAGGGTCTTTAAATAGAACAGGTAATAGCAAATAGAAGAAGCGCTATGCGCTATGTTGTTAAAAAAAGGAGGTAAAAAGAGTATGCTTACACAACAAAGAAAACAGGAGGTTATAAAAACCTTCAAGCGAAAAGAGGCAGATACCGGCTCGCCGGAGGTGCAGATTGCCTTGTTAAGCGAGAGGGTAAACTACCTGACCGAACATTTCAAGGTGCATGTGGATGACCATCATTCCAGAAGAGGCCTCTTAAAGCTTGTTAGTCAAAGAAGAAGGCTGCTTGAGTATCTGAAGAAAAATGATGTCAACAGGTACAAGACTATTATTGATAAATTAGGCTTAAGAAAATAAAAAGGCAAAAGGCAAAATCAAGGGTTCCATGGGCCATGGGTCGAGGGGTCGAGGATTCAAGTGGAAAACACTCGTTATTTGAATCCTCGAATCCTTGACCCCGTATATTTGATTTTTGACCTTTGACTTTCATAGGAGAGAAAAAACCAAATGACAAAGAGGTATGAAATAGATTTTGGCGGCAGACCAATTTCAATAGAGATTGGAAAGATGGCCAAGCAGGCAAATGGTTCAGCGGTAGTAAGATACGGGGATACAATAGTTCTTGTTACTGCTTGTGCGGCAAAACAAGCAAGCGAAGGCAAAGATTTTCTTCCTCTGACGGTGAACTATATGGAGATGACCTACGCAGCAGGAAAGATTCCTGGCGGGTTTTTCAAGAGAGAAGGCAGACCAAGCGAAAAAGAGGTCCTCTGCTCCAGACTGATAGACAGGCCGCTTCGGCCTCTTTTCCCGGAGGGTTATTTCAACGAGACACAGATTATTGCCACAGTTCTTTCGCTCGATCCGGAAAACGACCCTGAGATAGCGGCAATGATCGGGGCCTCAACCGCGCTTATGGTTTCTGATATTCCGTTTAATAGCCCGATAGCAGCCGTTCGGGTGGGCAGGATAAACGGAAAGTTTATATGCAACCCTGCATATAAGCAGCAAAAGGAAAGCAGCGATATTGATTTAATAGTAGCCGGCAGCCAAGATGAAATAATAATGGTTGAAGGCGGCGC
>JACRML010000029.1 GCA_016214995.1 Deltaproteobacteria bacterium | reverse complement strand
GAGGCAGCAGCCCTTTACCACGGCATGTCAAAGAGCATATCATTTAACTTGCACATGGATGAAAAGCTTCCAATACTGGATGTAGACAGAGACCAAATGAAAAGGGTTATTATAAATCTTTTGGACAATTCTATCGCATCTATTGACGGGAGCGGCATGATTACACTTGAAACCTATTATGATAAGGGATATAAGATTGCAAGAGTTGAGATTGCCGACACCGGTTGTGGAATACCCGAAGGGGATAAGCCGAGACTCTTTGAACCGTATTTTTCCACAAAAAAATCAGGAAACGGCGGGCTTGGCCTTGCTATCGTAAGCGATATCATTACAGACCACCGGGGTTATATCCGGGTGAAGGATAATACGCCAAGAGGCACCCGTTTTATAATAGAGCTTCCGGTGAAAGGAGGATGAAATAGAGAATTGGAGATTAGAGAATTAGAGATTAGCTAATTCTCTAATTCGCTAATTCTCTGATAAACTCATTTGCTTATGCAAACAGCAAAAAAAATAATGGTTGTAGATGATGAAGACAGCATAAGACAATCTCTTTCTGATGTATTGAAGGATGAGGGGTTTGATGTAATATTGGCCAGCGACGGTCAAAATGCCCTGAAAATGCTGGACTTAAATATGCCTGACTTAATAATCCTTGATATATGGATGCCTGTAATGGACGGCACAGAGGTCTTAAAAGTGATAAAGAAGACCCATCCTGATCTTGAAGTGATAATGATTTCCGGCCACGGGAATATTGAGGCGGCAGTAAAGGCCATAAAGCTCGGCGCATATGATTATATAGAAAAACCATTGTCGCTGGAGGGCGTGCTTTTAACGGTAAAGAGGGCGTTAGGAGAGAGGGATAAAAGACGCAGCGAGCCGGAATCGGCAATACAAGATAGAAGAAAACAGAAACGTGTTCCGTTGGTACGGGAATACGATAAAAAAATTAAAGAGAATTCCGGGAGCGCCTCCAGATTACAGAGAACTATAAAGAAGAGCATTGTTCTTGGCGGCCAGGGGCTCCACTCAGGCGGTAAAACCGGAGTTATTCTGTCTCCGCTTCCTCCAAACAGCGGGATTATCTTCACGGGTCTTTCATCTGAAGAGATGATACCTGCCCATCTTGATTATGTATCTTCAACAGATTACGCTACCACCTTAAAGAGAGGACATGCCTCTATCATGACCATTGAACACCTTATGGCTGTTCTGCATGTATACAGGATAACAAACCTTTTGATAAAGATAGGCAGCGAGGTGCCTATTATGGACGGTTCTGCCACAGATTTCTGCCAGATGATAGAAGACGGCGGTATTGAGAAACAGGGTGAGCCATTGGATGATATTATCATAGATGATATTTATACCGTCGGGAACCCTGCTAAAGCAAGATATATATCCATTGAGCCTGCGCCTCATCTTACAGTTCAGTATTCAATGGATTACCCCATGCCCATTGGGAGGCAGGAGGCGAGCTTTACCCTTGACGACCCTGAGGTTTTTAAAAGAGAGGTGGCGCCTGCAAGGACATTTGGCTCTGTCAAGGATTATGGAAAATTAGAGGAGATGGGTTTGGCAAAGGGCGGGAGACTCTCCAACGTGGTGCTGGTGGGTGAGGATAAGGTAATCAATACATCCTTGAGGTTTGCCAATGAGTTTGCCAGGCACAAGATACTCGACATTACAGGAGACCTCTACCTTTTGGGCAGACCGATAAGGGGGAAGGTTGTTGCAAGGATGACAGGGCATACAGAAAATATTTTACTTTTAAGGAAGATAGCGCAATGCAAGAAATGTTAAACAAGGCCATAAGAGAACTTTATACGACCAATCTTGGTGTAAAGAAAGATGAGAGGGTGCTTATATTCACAGACACAGTTTTGTCTGGTGAGGATGTAGCAGAAAAAGATAAGAAGCGGAGACAAGCCCTTGTAGGTTTGGCCAGGCAAGTGGCTGATGCAGGCAGCGAGGTATGCCGGAATATAACATTTATCACCTACCCATCCTTGAGGTCACATGGTTCAGAACCACCGCGGGACATATGGCTTGCAGCCTTTGGTTCTGAAGTTGTTAAGGAGTTGGAAGGTATTACTCTTTTAGAAAAACTGATAAACAAAAAAGAAATAGACGAGTTTTTGAGAAGAACAATACATAGCACCATAGAGGCAAATAATGCTGATGCAGTCAATGTTGTTATTGCCCTTTCAAATTTTTCAACAAGCCACACAAAATTCAGAGACCTTCTGACCAATATATGCAAAACTCGTTATGCCAGCATGCCTTTGTTTGATGAGGCCATGTTTTATGGTCCTATGCAGGTTGACTGGAATGCCCTTGAAACACGGACAAATGACCTTGCAGCATATATGAATAATGCAGAACAGGTATTTATCACAGCGCCTAACGGCACCGATCTTGTAATTGGGATAAAAGGGAGAAAGATATTGACAGATACCGGAAACTTAACTTCACCGGGTGCATTCGGAAATCTTCCTGCAGGGGAGGTATTTGTTGCACCGGTAGAAGGGACAACAGAAGGCATCATGGTTCTTGAATGGGCGCCCACAGCAAGGTTAACATCACCCGTTACCGTTAAAATAGAAAAGGGGCTTGTCAAAGATATTACAGGCGATGACCCGTATGCAAAGAAACTGGCAAACAAGCTCAAAGAAAATCCAGATTTCAGAAACATTGCTGAGCTTGGCATAGGAACCAATGACATGGCCAAAAAGGCTGATAATATACTTGAATCAGAAAAGATATTAGGCACAATCCATATCGCCTTTGGTGACAACTCTACCTTTGGCGGCAATGTAAGGGCGCCGTTTCATCAGGATTTTGTGATTTTTAACCCGACAGTCAAAATTGTTAAAGCAAAGGAAGAAAAGACTATCTTGCAACAAGGACGGTTTTTATCTTAAGAGCTTGTTGAAAAACTCAACAAGCTCTGATTACACAGATAAAAGATTAGATTACACAGATTAAGGCAATTCTTTCATAGGAGGTACAATATGAGAAAATCATATTCGCTTTTAGTTGTGCTGTGGTTCCTGTTATTATTGCCGGTCGTTACTCAGGCGGCAAATACCAACGTGCAGAGGATTACCAAAGAGGAACTCAAGTCAAAGATAGAGAGAGGCGAGGACATCCTTATATTAGATGTCAGAACAGGCGGTTCTTACACCGGCAGCAAGGTAAAGATAAAGGGCGCAGTGAGAATGGCGCCTGATGCAGTGGATGTATGGTCTAAAAGCCTTCCCAAGGATAAAGAGATTATTACCTACTGCACCTGACCAGACGAAGCAACCAGTGCCCGTGTGGCACTGATATTGTTGAACAAGGGTTTTAAAAATGTAAAGGCGCTCCTAGGCGGTTTTGATGCGTGGGTAATGACTGGTTATCCTGTGGAACCGAAGTAACTTTCAAAGACTAAGGTTGGGGCTAAGGCTGAGGCTAAAGTTAAGGCTAAGATTTTCTAAACCTCAGCATGGCCTTTAGCCTTTGCATTGTTTATATAGAGCGTCATAACTTAGCATACCTGCGTTCCTCCTCAGCTCGTCATTGCGGCGTATGCTGAAAAATATGCCTCACTCCTCGCTTTCGTCGCGCCTTGGTCTGCTTTGTTCTAACGCTCTATATGCGCATTTATTTATGTCGCTGTATATAGGTCTTTAGCAATAGTGATAAGTCTATTAAGCTTTTTTGAAATATCCGGTGAAGTCAGTATCTCCGAAATCATGGCTACGCTATCAGCCCCTTCTTTAAATACATGAGCCATATTAGTTTCTGTAATCCCTCCTATGGCAACAATGGGAATATCTACAGCCTTTCTAACATCAGCCAGCCCTTTAAGCCCTTTGGGTGTCTGTGCATCTGTTTTTGTTTTTGTAGGAAAGATTGGGCCGAAGGAAATGTACTCAATCGGCAATCTTACAGCATTTAATGCTTCTCTTAAATTGTGTGTAGAATAGCCTATTATTTTGCTATTTCCTAAAAGATGTCTGGCCTCTTTCACCGGCAGGTCATCCTGTCCAAGGTGCACGCCGTCGGCGTCTGCCAAAAGCGCAACATCCACCCTGTTGTTTACTATAAATATAACACCTTTACCTTTGGTTATTCTCCTGACAATCAGCGCTGATTCTAAAAATTCTCTTGGAGAGAGTTCTTTTGCCCTTAGTTGAATAATCTTTGCTCCACCATCTATAATAGCTTTAGCTCTCTTTTCTATATAAGTAAAAGGCGTTAAAGTGCAATCTACGATAGGGTAAACTGGAGGTATAAGCGCTCTCCTTTTTATCATACAGGATAGTTTATCTTAACAAAAATGTAGTGTCAATTGAGATGGTTGTGCTATAATTCCCCGCCATGTTTAAGAAAATCTTCATTATAATGTTGGCAATAGCGGCGGCAGCTGGCATCTGGTTTGGGCTTTGGGTTCAGAGCCTTCCTGATATAGAAAATCTTAAGAAGCAAGATACAAACCTATCCATAACGATAAAGGATGCCGAGGGAAAATCAAAAGAGTGGATTATCGGGGCAAAGAATCACTCATGGGTTCCTTTAAATAAAACATCTCCATATCTTATTGCTGCTGTGATTGCCAGCGAGGATGATGCATTTTTTCAGCATGAAGGTTTTGACTTTGGTGAAATAAAGGATGCTATCAAAACTGATATAGAAAAGAAGCGGTTTGCACGGGGCGCCTCAACTATTACCATGCAGCTTGCAAAAAATTTATACCTTACTAAAGAAAAGACATTGACGAGAAAGCTCAAGGAGGTATACCTTACCTATCGCCTTGAGCGTGTTCTCACAAAAAAGAGGATATTGGAATTGTATCTTAACGTGGTAGAGTGGGGTCCGGGTGTTTATGGAGTTGACGAGGCATCAAAATATTATTTTGGCAAAAATCCTGCAGAACTTGATCTGAGCGAGGCGTCCATTTTGGCCGTAATTCTTCCCAATCCCAGCTATTATAATCCTTATATCAGAATGACAAGGGTAGAGAAAAGGCAGAATTATCTCCTGATGAGAATGCTTATGGAACATGATGTTAAAAATGAAGAATATGAATTGGCAGTATCAACACCCGTAATGCTTAATGAGAGGTTATAGTCAGCATGTCAGAGTGGGACACTAAATACTCAACCGGAGAGTATACTTCTGCCAAGGGGCCAAGCAAGCTGCTTGTGGAACTGCTCCATCTTTTGCCAAGGGGGAAGGTTTTGGATGTTGCCTGCGGCGAGGGGAGGAACGCCATCTTTCTTGCAAAGAATGGTTATGATGTCGATGCCATAGATATTTCCGGTGTAGCAGTGGAAAGAGGAAGGAGTATAGCAGAACAAGATAATGTGAAGGTGAATTTTATGCAATCTGATTTGGAAAATTATCAGATACCTGAAGAAACCTATGACCTTATCGTAAATTTCAACTACCTCCAGAGAACGTTGTCACCTGCGATAAAAAGAGGGTTAAAGAAGGGAGGGGTTTTAATCTTTGAAACATTCACATTAGAACAGCAGGGCATAGGACCGCCTAAGAATCCTGAATTTCTCCTCAAACCCAATGAGCTTTTAAAATTATTTAAAGGGCCCCAAAAAATGCAGTTGCATTTTTTGACAAACGCAATCGTTGGCCAAATACTGAGTCAGGGGCACCCATTGCAGAGCAATGGGTCGGGCTGTCTAAATACTCACATACCTAAAAGAGTATGCTCCGTTTTATCCAGCCATCTTTTCCTTGTCCCCTGATAGAAACTTTCAGGGGCAGGCTTTGGCTCAAATCTTGCGTTTGCCCCCGTTAGAAGTCTACGATTTAAAGTCAAATCATTGAATGGTTATTTCATTGCTTTTTGTAATTAAACTTCTAACGGGGTTTGCACCCGAAAAAGGAAAACCAAATACATTTTTCTGGTAAAGTAAATATGAAGCGAAGCATTATATTCTCATTTGCGTTTGTTGCAAGTCTTTTTATGACAGCTACTTGTTTCTCAGATAATGGCAGGCTTGGTATGTATGGATATTCCAATGAAAGGGCTGATGATGCTTCTTTTTTTATTGGTGAAAGGACATGGCAGAGTATCGGTGATGACAAGTGGAATATAGCTGGGACAGGCTCAGGAGGGCCTCCGAATATACTTTCTGAACTGGAATATCTTGGACTCACAAGTACGATATATGAAATATACGGCGGTATACGTGCTGGTCGTGGCGCTATTCATATGGCTTATGGTTTTGGCTCCCTATATGGAGGTATTTATAGAGACAGTGATTATCTGCGTGATGACCGCCAGGGTATCTATTCTCTCAGCACAGGTACCGCTGAAAGTAAGGAGTGGAATGCCTTATACTATTGGAACATAGATTATACTTACCGAATACTTACCAATGATCAAGAGGAAAAGTTTAATGAGATATATTTGGATATGCTGGTAGGATATCAGCTATGGCATGAGAAAATAACAATGGCCAATGGTGTTCAGGAATATGGAGGCACTCTGGGGCCGTTTGCAGGCTTGAATTCAACTTACGAATTTATTTGGAAGAGCGTACGTCTTGGTCTGGAAGGAGGTATACCGATATATAAAGGGTTTGCACTTAAGGGAAGCACAATCTTTATTCCCTATACGCAATACGAAGGAGAAGGCATATGGAACCTCCGCACCACGGGTGTCTTTGCTCTGAAACAATCTCCAAGTTTTACCCATAGTGCAAAAGGAGGCTACGGTGCACAACTGGAGGCTTTTCTTGTGTACCATATACATCCGGCTTTTACCATGGGTGTAGGCTATAGGTATTGGTATATAAAATCAGGAAAGGGTGATGATATAACATATTTTTCAGATGGTACTACCGGTATTACGCAATTCAACGAAGCGGTAAATGAAAGGCAGGGGTACTTTTTGGATATCAGCTATATATTTTAATAGTTTCCGCTGAAAAATACCTAACCCATGACTCTGCCATGGGTGCCCCGCTACCTTGCCTTCATAGCTGCGCTGTTAACATACCTGTAGCTTGCCAATTTATGGACGTCTTTAAAAGCGCTCCGATGCTTTGTTCGGACCGCTCCGCATTGAAACATCTGAGCGCCGATAAATCGGCAAACTACAGCACCTTGCATCCGGACAATTTTTGAGCGTAAACTATGAGAAAGGCGAACATTTCGTTCAATGCTTCATAAAATTAGACAGAATGGCTCACCACTTTTTGAATATGAAAAAAACTGCTCCAACCATCATTGTAAAGCCAACCAGATAGTTCCATTTTAATTCTTCTTTAAGATATACAGCAGAGAAAATGCAGAATACAACCAATGTAATGACTTCCTGAATGGTTTTCAACTGTGCGGCAGAGAATTGGTAATGTCCTATGCGGTTGGCAGGCACCTGAAAACAATATTCAGCAAAGGCAATAAACCAGCTTATTACAATGACCTTAATCAACGGTGATTCTTTGTACCTCAGATGCCCATACCATGCGATCGTCATAAATACATTTGATATGATTAAAAGAATAATCGTTTTCATTGAAACTTTTCTCCTTTAGGAGGCCGTTGAAAAGCCCATGATGGTTTTGATTGCACATATTATACAATATGATTACACCGATTAAGATATTTGTGTAATCTATATTTTAAATCTGTGCAATGTAGATTACTGTTTTTCAAAAATTTTTCAGGCAAAGATAATATTTCAATAAATTATACCATGGGCAAATATTCCTTGAAAGTGGTTTTTATAAATGGTTTTATGAATAGCGTCACATAACTTCCTTGATGACTTTATCTGAGTTTTTTGATAAACTTTTCCTTCAGTATAATATTTTTCCGTTTAAAGAATATCACTCTAACTTATTAATGATTATAGTTTTCTTCATTTATGCCTAAATCAGATATAAAAAGTATCCTTGTCCGGGTACCAAACTGGATTGGTGATGCGGTGCTTTGTTTACCTGCGATAGAGAAAATAAAATCAATTTATCCTCAGGCTGAGATAACTGTGCTTGCAAAGCCTTGGGTTAGTCCTGTTTTCTTCAATAATCCGGTTGTAAAAAGAATTATTGATTATGATGCATCAGGAAGGCACAATGGCATTGCCGGAAAGTGGAGGTTAATTCAAGAGCTAAAGCAACACGGCTTTGATATGGCGGTTCTCTTTCAAAATGCCTTTGAAGCAGCTTTGATTGCGTTTCTGGCAAGAATATCAATCAGGGTTGGATACGCAAGGGATTTGAGAGGTTGGCTTCTTACTCATTCATTGAAATTAGGTTCAGATATTAAAAAAGCGCATCAGGTTTTTTATTATTTAAACATAGCGGCTAGTTTAAGCCAGGGCTATCAGCCATCAGTCATCAGCCACCAGCCTAAAATATATCTGACTACAGAGGAGAAGATTTGGGCTGAAAAATTTTTAAATGACAAAGATGTTGATAATGGGATTATCGTGGGCATGGCCCCTGGCGCAAGTTATGGGCCTGCGAAGAGATGGATGGCTGAAAAGTTTAGCAAAGTGGCTGGAAGATTGACAAATGATTATGGGGCAAAATTGGTTGTGTTTGGCGGGAAGGAGGATAGGGAGATATGCAATGCTGTTTTAAATGGCTTGCCAGGTATAAATCTGGCAGGCGAGCTTGATCTTAGAAAGAGCATTGCCATCGTAAGCAAATGTAACTTATTTCTAACCAACGACAGCGGTCCGATGCACATTTCAGCATCTCTTGGTATTCCAACAATTGCCATGTTTGGTTCCACAGACCCAAAGCTTACAGGGCCTCTTGGAGGCAGAGCCAAAACAATAAAGAAAGATATTGAGTGTAGTCCGTGTTTCGAAAGGGTATGCAAATACGGGCACTACAATTGTTTTAACATGGTTACCGAGGATGATGTGTATGGAGCGTCAGTAAAATTTCTTCAGGAATTTGAAAATGTATAAGAACCTTGCTGTCTTTCTTGACAGGGATGGAACCATAAACAAAGATACAGGTTATATTGACTCTCCGGGAAGGCTGATCATTATTGACGGCGTATCCTCTGCAATAAAAAGGCTCAATTCAAATGGATTTAAGGTCGTTGTTATAACAAACCAGTCAGGCGTTGCCAGGGGCTATTTTTCTAAAGAGGCCCTGGATATCGTTAATAAAAGGCTTGAGCATATTCTTAAAAAGAAGAGAGCCCATATAGACGGCATATACTATTGCCCTCATCACCCTGATGATAATTGTGAATGCCGGAAGCCCAAGATAGGGTTGCTTGAGCAGGCAAAAAAGGATTTGAATATAGATTTTAAAAAATCCTATGTTGTTGGCGATAAGGTTTCCGACGTGGAAATTGCACAAGGCATCGGTGGCAAAGGCATACTTGTTCTTACCGGCATGGGAAGGGATGAAGAAAAAAAGCTTAACCATAAGCCGTCTTATATTGCCCATGATTTAAAGGATGCTGTTGAATGGATAATTAAAGATAGTTTAAAGAGTTGAAGAGTTAAAGGGTTAAAGAGTTTTTGTATTTACTCCTCAACTCCATAACTGCCTCTTTTTTTTACTCCTAAACTCCTTAACTCAATAGATATGAAAATTCTTATCATAAAACTTTCTTCTATAGGTGATGTTGTCCATACGCTTCCGGCTCTCTATGCGTTAAGGAGCGCCTATCAATCTGCAAAGATAGACTGGCTTGTGGAAGAAGAGCCAAGTAATAGACTGTTTAGCCATCCTTTGGTGAATGAAGTATATGTAAACAAAAAAAAAGGATGGTTGAAGGATTTTAAAAATACATATAATATTGCTAAAAAGATTAGGGCGTTAAACTACGATATGGTTCTTGATTTTCAGGATCTTTTCAAAAGCGGCCTATGGGTGTTTTTATCAAAAGGGAAAAGACGTATAGGCTTTGATAAATCAAGAGAATTGAGCCACCTGTTTCTCAATGAAAGACTTCCCGCCTATAACCCGGATATGCACGCAGTTGACAGATATCTTGACATTGTAAAACATCTGGGTGTTCAATGCAGCGAGATAAAATTTCCTATCTCTATTACCGAGAGTGAAAAGAAGAAAGTTTCCGCATTGCTGAAGGCAAATGGTGTTTTGGACGGGACGCCGTTTGTAGTTGTGAATCCCATGGCGAGGTGGGAAACCAAATTATGGGAGGAAAGAAAGTTTGCTGGCCTGTGCAATGAAATAGCAAATAAGTTTTCCTGCAAGGTGGTTATGACAGGCGCATCTTCAGAAAAGGAGAACAATCAAATCCTTTCCTTAACCGGCAGTAAGGTTATAGATTTAACGGGAAAGACAACTCTCAAGGAGCTGGCTTGCCTTATGAGCTTTTCACATCTGGTTATTACTGTTGATTCCGGACCCATGCATATTGCTGCTGCCGCTGGTGTTCCGGTTGTTGCCATATTTGGTCCAACCGCACCGTGGAGGACAGGACCTTATGGTGAAATGCATACTGTAATAAGAAAAGAGTTGCCTTGTAGTCCGTGCTTTTCAATGGTTTGCAAGAGTAAAGATAAGATGTGCATGAAAGAGATAGAGGTCGGAGATGTGCTGAAAGCAGTGGAGGACCGACTAAATTATAAATTGAAAATTGAAAATTGAAGAATTATAGAAAATAGGAAAGAGGAAACAGGAAAGAGATTTTCTAATTCCTAATTTCTTATTTCTGGTTTTTCAATCGAGCGGAGCGACCGGTGGATTATATCTTGCAGCTTGACAAAAGTATTTTTTATATCCTGAATACCAAGCTTACAACTTATTTTTTGGACTTTTTCATGCCATTCATAACTACAAAGACAAACTTTGTAGAGGTGATAATATTTGCGTGGCTCATGTTTTTTATTGCAGGCAAAGGAAGGGATAAAAAGGTTTTGGTAATTGTCATATTTATTGCCCTTATGAGTGATTTTACAACTGATGTTTTGAAAAATATTATACACAGAACCAGACCGTGCAATGCGCTTCCTGATGTCCGTATTTTGGTTGGATGCACCAAGTCATTTTCATTTCCATCAGGCCATGCTACAAATTTATTTGCTGTGGCGGCATATCTGTCCTATAACTATAGAAGATATTCCCCGCTTTTCTTTTTTATGGCAGTTATTATTGCATATTCCAGGATATATGTTGGAGTCCACTATCCACTGGATATTGCAGGCGGCGCATTGGTCGGAGGCATAGGTGCTCTGCTTGCCATAGAAGCGGATAAAAGGTTTAGCCCTGCGGTCGCTTTATGGTTTAATAAAAAATTTAGAGAAAAAACTTAAGGATAGACACAATCCCATGAACAAAAAAAAACTAGCCGTCATATTGAAAGTAGTTGTAAGTGGCAGCCTTCTGTACCTTCTCTTCAGGGGCATGGATATGGATAGTTTCTTGAAGACTGTAAAGGCTGTTGATGTAAAAACTGTAGTTTTTATCATATTTTTATATCTTGCCATTCAGGCCATTGCAGCCTACCGTTGGTTCACCCTCTTGAGAGATAGCATGAATATTTCCTTTCCAAAAGTTTTGTCCATCTATTTTGTAGGCATGTTTTTTAATAATTTTATGCCGAGCATGGTTGGCGGAGATATTGCAAAGGGTTATTATCTTTATAAAGTATCTGGCAAAGGAGGCGCGGTAGTTGCCACTCTATTTATGGATAGATATGCAGGTTTTACTGCGCTTATGGCTATAACCACAGTTGCTACGGTTATAGGCTACCAGCTTGTCCAGGGAACTGTTGTGCCGTTGCTGCTAGTGTTCTTGATTGGTGCATATGTTATCGGAAGCCTTGTGCTGTGGGTTGAAAGCTTTCATGGATGGGTGCTTAAAATACTGAGTAAGCTGAAACTATTTGGCTTGAATGAAAAGATTGATTCATTATACAAATCTATTATGAAATATAAAGGTTTTTACGGGATACTTTCTAAGGCGTTTATGCTTTCCCTTATTATCCAATCTACCGTAATTATTAGTTATTACATACTTTCTGCAGCATTGGGTATGTCTCTTCCCTTTGGATATTTCTTTCTGCTTATTCCACTGACTACTGCTGTTGCCATGCTGCCAATCTCTCTTGCCGGGCTTGGCATAAGAGAGGGTGCATTTGTTTTTCTCTTTACAAAGGTAGGCGCAACACAGGCTGAGGCATTGAGCCTCTCGCTTCTTTGGTTTTTTATTTCGGCATTTATAAACCTGATCGGCGGTATAGAATATATAAGGCTTGGGAGCATTAAAGATAGTTCGGAGTTTGGAGTCAAGAGTTAGGGGTATTTTTGTCCGAATTCATTACCCAAACTAAAATTGGAGGTGTATATGGCAATAAATAAAGATTTGCTTGATATCCTTGCCTGTCCAAAGTGCAAGGGTGATATAAGATTGAATGAAAAAGGCGATGGGCTGATATGCAATACATGCAAGCTCATCTATCCTATAAAGGATGATATTCCTGTAATGTTGATAGATGAGGCAGCGAAACTGAATTAACGCTTGAACTCACAGGTGCGGTGGTCATATCGCCGCATCCTGTGGAGTGACTGGTTATGTGTTATTTTGTTATTGTCTCTATATGGATATATCTTTTTTTATCCACTCATTTACTATCGTCGCAACCTCAACGCCCTTTTTCTTTGACAATTTTCTTAGTGCTTCCATCATGTCAGGCTTGATGTAAATAGGCAGATACAACTCTGCATCTGGACGATAAAATTTACCTCTTTGACCTTTGGAAAAATCGTACTCTTTTTTCATTTATTTTCCTCCTGATACTGTTTTGATTCTTTTCTGGTTGCTTTGCGGGCAGAAATAATTCTAATTCTGTAAGAGCCTGCATCCAACTGCTGGAAAGTATGTATTATAACCAACAAAATACCATTCGTGTCAATTCCAACTATAACCCATCGATCTTCATGTTCGCTATGCTCAGTGTCGAAGATGCTTATTATTCTTGGATCGAGAAAAATAGTGGATGCCTCCTCAAAACCAATTCCGTGTTTTTTTCCGATTTGCTTTCGCCTTGTTGGGATCCCACTCAAAATAATAACGCACTTACTGCTCCCATTTATCGTATACACGAATCCTAAAAATCAACTATTATGCAAGATTTGCCAAAAATAGATTAACTATTATTAGCACAAATTGTCGTTCGTCGTAACGCTATAAAATTGTCAAGTTTAACCCCGCAGATTTAACGTCGCAGCAGTTTTTGGAAATCCATGACAATTTTGAGAAAAAATGATTCTTCGCAATGAAGTCTGCTGGGCTGTCTGCGAGTTGGTCAAGAACCGCAAGTGCAAAAAATAAGTGCAAAAAAACATGTGCAAAAAAACATTGACAGGTTTTAATATATTTGCTAATTTAATAAAACCTTTCTAACCTTTCGGATTAAGACACCTTATATTGATAACTTTTTTCATATCTCATCACTAAACAACCCGAATGATATTACCTTTAGCAACCCCAGAGATAGGTTAAAAATCAGAGAAAAGACATTTACCGTTTGAAAAAATATTCTAACCTAATAACAATGCCCACCAGAGGCAGGCTATATAAATGGTAATATACCCTTACCGTAATCAAATCAAATGGATTTTTAGAGACAGTACGCAGTGAGCAGTACGCAGGTTTTTTACTGTTTACAGCTCACAGCTTACTGCTCACTATTAAAAAGAGGAGTAGTTTATGAATCTCAAAGAACTCAAAGAAAAAAAGATTGGCGACCTTACAGCGCTTGCCAAGCAGTATAATATAGAGGGCGCTGCAAGCATGAGGAAGCAGGATATTATTTTTGCCCTGCTTCAGTCGCAGTCAGAGCAGAATGGCCTTATATACAGCGAAGGTGTTTTGGAAACCCTGCCTGATGGGTTTGGCTTTCTAAGGGCGCCTGACTATAATTATCTGCCCGGGCCTGATGATATATATGTTTCCCCTTCACAGATACGAAGGTTTAATCTCAGAACCGGTGACATTGTATCAGGTCAGATAAGACCGCCCAAAGAAGGGGAAAGATACTTTGCCCTTTTGAAGGTGGAGAAGGTAAATTATGAAGACCCTGATATTGCCAGAGACAAAATACTTTTTGACAACCTCACTCCGTTATATCCTCAGGAAAAAATAAAACTTGAACTGCCGGGAAAGAAAACCGATCTCTCTATGAGGATAATGGATCTCTTTACGCCGGTTGGTATGGGACAAAGAGGGCTTATTGTGTCGCCGCCAAGGGCCGGAAAAACAGTTCTTCTTCAGAAACTTGCCAACAGTATAACAACAAACCACCCGGAGGTTGTTCTTATTGTGCTGCTTATTGATGAACGGCCTGAAGAGGTTACTGATATGCAACGTTCCGTAAAGGGAGAAGTTATAAGCTCCACCTTTGACGAGCCAGCCCAAAGGCATATCCAGGTTGCAGAAATGGTAAGTGAAAAGGCCAAGAGGCTGGTTGAACATCAGCGGGATGTTGTTATTCTGCTGGACTCTATTACAAGGCTCGCCAGGGCATATAATACTGTTGTTCCGCCAAGCGGCAAGGTGCTTTCAGGCGGTGTGGACTCCAATGCACTGCATAAGCCAAAAAGATTTTTTGGCGCCGCAAGAAATGTTGAAGAAGGCGGAAGTCTTACCATCATGGCAACAGCATTGATTGAAACAGGGAGCCGTATGGATGAAGTTATATTTGAAGAGTTTAAAGGCACAGGCAATATGGAAATAGTCCTTGACAGAAAATTATCTGAAAGACGCATCTTCCCTGCAATTGATATTAACAGGTCGGGTACCAGGAAGGAAGACCTACTTCTTACCAAAGAAGAGCTCAATCGTATCTGGATACTCCGAAAGGTGCTCCAACCGCTTAATCCGGTAGAGAGTATGGAATTTCTGTTGGATAAGATACAGAGTACGGATACAAACAAAGATTTCCTCAAGTCAATGAGCAAGTAAGTTGTGCTAAGGTTGAGGTCAAGACTAAGGTTAAGATTAATGAGAGACAAAACTTGACCTCAATCTCATCCTTAACCTTACTTGTTGGAGGTGAAACCGTGAAAGCAAAGATTGTTAAGATAGCACAGGGTAAAGAAGGGGTGGTTCTGCCAGAGGATTATCTGAGATATCTTGAGCTGATACCAGGCGCAGAGGTTGAATTGGCTATTGATAAGGGGAAAAAGTGGATAGTCATCAGGCCATTGCATGGCGAGGATTTTATGGAACACTTTAAAGGCACAATGGAAACAATGGCGTAATGCCGCTTCGCTTTGTTGCAAAATAAGTTGTCAGTCTTCAGCTTACTACTGACTGCTGAAAGCTAATTTCATTTCTTCTTCTGCAATTTTCATCTGACAGTCTTAAATTTTCAATTCAGTATAAGAATGGTGCCGAAGGGGGGATTCGAACCCCCATGGGTCGCCCCACTAGCACCTCAAGCTAGCGTGTCTGCCATTCCACCACTTCGGCTTTTTGTTGAAAGGCGCGGTTGAAATCGTGTCCGCGAAAAAGAGGTTATATTATCTACTTAGGCGTTGTGCCTGATGTATCCTGCGTAGTATTAGAAGCCGGCGGCGTTGGTTGCTGTTGTTGTGTTGTTGGTTGAGCCTCATGTTTTACTGCCGGAGCGTCCTTCATAATAGAGCTTGTTGTCCTGTTGGCAGCCATGTAAGTAAGATAGAGGGATGTCATCATAAAGACAATGGCGCACCCTGCTGTAATCTTGCTCAAGAATGTAGCCGGACCTGCGCTTCCAAAAAGGGTCTGACTCGATGAGCCGCCCAGTGATGCTCCTATACTTGCCCCCTTTCCAGCCTGAAGCAAAACCACGATAACCAGAAAGATGCTTACAAGGATATGAACGATGATTACTGCTGTGTACATTTTATTTGCTACCTCCTGAATAAATAGGCTATAGGCTATGGGCGATAGGCTATTGGTTTTTATCCATTGCCTATTGCCTATTGCCGCTCGCCTGTATTTTTTGAAATTTTACAATCCTTGAAAATTCTTCGGCGGAAAGGCTTGCTCCGCCTACCAATACACCATCTATATTTGGTTGTGCCATGATGTTGTCAATGTTATTTGCCTTGACGCTTCCGCCATATACGATCCTTATTTCTTTAACTGCCTCAAGGTTAAACATATCATATAATAGCTCCCGAATTCCATTATGAATATCTTCTGCCTGTTCAGGTTTGGCTGTTTTGCCCGTGCCGATTGCCCATATTGGCTCATATGCTACCACTACATCTTTCATATGGCCGTGGCTGACATTTTTTAATCCTTCTGCTACCTGTTTCCTGATAATTGAAATAGCCTTCCCAGTTTCTCTCTGCTCCAGAGATTCTCCAACGCATACTATAGGTTTTAAGCCCTCTTTTAGTGAGGCCAGAACCTTTTTATTTATATTCTCATCTGTTTCATGAAAATGCTGTCTTCTTTCAGAGTGGCCTATTATAACATAATGGCAGCCAACATCTTTCAGCATCTCCGGCGATATCTCACCTGTGTAAGCGCCGTTATTTTCCCAGAATACATCCTGACCGCATAATTGTATAGGAGTTTCTGCAAGAAGATAATTTATATGGTGCAGCGCGGTAAATGGCGGAGCCACAACCACTTCTACATTGCGCACCCCTTTTATGGCATCTCTAATCTTCAAAACCAGAGATGCGGCCTGGTTGATGGTCATGTGCATCTTCCAGTTTCCTGCTATGAGAGGCAGCATAGTTAAATTCCTAATTTCTAATTTCCAATTTCCGATTATAGTTAAACTGCCTTTGCAATCCTACGATTCTTTTTATAATGTCTTAATGCCGCTATCCCCGGCAGATCCTTGCCCTCCAATAGCTCCAGAAATGCGCCGCCGCCTGTTGAAAGATACGACATCTTTGCATATTCGCCTGCCCTGTGAATAGCCACATCGGTATCTCCGCCTCCGACAATGGTAAGGGCATAGGTGTTGGCAACATTGGTAACCATCTGGAATGTGCCTCTGCTGAACGCATCCATTTCAAAGACGCCCATTGGGCCATTCCAGATAATGGTCTTTGCATTTTGTATTGCCTCGCCGAAAAGTGTTGTCGTTGCAGGGCCTATATCAAGAGCCATCCAGCCTTTTGGTATCTCCTGATATGTTACCACCTTTGTCTCTGCCGATGGATCAAATCTGTCAGCAACCACAAAATCAACAGGAAGATAGAGCTTGATATTTCTTTGACGAGCCTTTTCTATGACAATTTTTGCGTTGCTGAGAGCGGAATTGTCCACAAATGATTTGCCAACCTCATAATCAAGCGCCTTGAAAAATGTTAACGCCATACCGCCACCGACAATAAGTTTATCAACCTTTTCGCACAGAGTTGATAACACCCCTATTTTGTCAGACACCTTCTTGCCGCCTACAATGGCAACCAAAGGCCTTATGGGATTTTCCATTGCCTTTTTGAAATAGGTAAGCTCTTTTTTCATTAAAAATCCGGCGCCGCATATCTTTACATACTTTGTAACTGCCACATTTGAGGCATGGGCGCGATGAGCGGTTGCAAAGGCATCGTTTATGTAAACATCAGCAAGAGCCGCCATGTTTTTTCCAAACGCATCATCATTCTTCTCTTCCTCAGGGTGAAATCTTAAATTTTCCAATAATACAACATCACCCGAC
>JACRML010000003.1 GCA_016214995.1 Deltaproteobacteria bacterium | reverse complement strand
TTTGCCGATATGAAATCCAAAACGCTTGGCGCCTTGCGACACATCGCAAAGAGGCCGGATAAAATCCGGGCATTGTTCAGGATGAATTCGACTATGTATGCTGCTTAGCATATGTATGTTCTATTATGGACTGCCCTATAAGTGTTCAAGACATAAAAGAACGGCTTCATAACTCAAAGACTGTTGTAATATTGACCGGCGCCGGTATTTCAGCAGAAAGCGGCGTCCCAACTTTCAGGGGAAAGGATGGGCTCTGGAAAAATTTCAAGCCGGAAGAGCTTGCGACCCCGGCGGCATTTACTAACAACCCAAAGCTTGTCTGGGAATGGTATGATTCAAGGAGGCGGACTTTATCTAAACTGAAACCAAATCCAGGTCATATTGCCATTGCAAAGATAGAAAAACTGGTTAAGGAATTTGCACTTATTACACAAAATGTAGACGGTCTTCATCAGCTTGCTGGAAGCAAAAATGTAATAGAGCTTCATGGCAATATATGGCATGTAAAATGCACTGCTTGCAATAAGGTCAGTTTAAACAAGGATGTGCCGATAAAGATACTGCCTTTCTGCGAGTGTGGGGGACTTTTAAGGCCGAATGTGGTCTGGTTTGGAGAGATGCTGTCTGATAAGGCCCTAACAAAGGCATTTGTTGCATCCGACAACTGCGACCTTATGTTTGTAATAGGCACATCGGGAATTGTGCATCCTGCCGCATCAATAGCACTAAGGGCAAAAGATGAAGGCGCTTTTGTTGTAGAGATAAATATAGAAAAAACCCCGCTTTCAGTAAGTGCGGATGCAACCCTTCTAGGCAAGGCAGGGGATATATTGCCGCAGTTATTATAAATAAAGTATCAAAGAGTCATAGCATCAGAGTATCAGAGTAAAAACTTTGACTCTATGACTCTTTGACACTTTGACTCTAAAGGAGGTCTAACGGGATGAAGGTTTTTAATGACACAATCAGGCTTCAGACTACGCAGAAGAGCGAGGATATAAATATCAGCAGTATGGTAGAGGCCATAGTGCATGAAAGCGACATATACGAAGGCACTGCCACCATATTTACAGGCCACACAACAGCAGGCATTCATTTAAACAATGCAGACCCCGAACTCGCAAAAGACCTACATGATTTTTTAAGCGAAACTATTCCTAATAAATCAAGTTATCGCCACAACAAAGGAGATTACGGCAGAAATGCCCACGCACACTTTAAATCTCTCCTTATCGGCAACAGTGTCACTATCCCTATAAATAAAGGAAGAATTGCACTTGGGCAGTGGCAGGCAATATATTTTTCAGAGTTTGACGGCCCACGAAACCGCCTTATCTCTGTAAAGGCTATGGGCATACCTGCCAGACATAGTTAGGATGTGGGAGACAGGAGGTGGGGAATGGGATAAGAAAATTGCCTTTCCTGCTTCCAACACGCCACATCCCACTCCCCCAGAATAAATGCGTATAATAGGAGGAACAGCTAAAGGCAGAAGACTTGCTTCTTTCAAGGGCATGTCTATAAGGCCGACAACGGATAAAGTAAGAGAGGCAATATTTAATATTTTATCCCACCCAGAGGACGACCGTTTTTCTTTTAAAAACATCTTAGACCTGTTTGCAGGAACAGGCGCTATGGGTATAGAGGCATTGAGCAAGGGTGCAGAGACAGTAACATTTGTTGATAATGACCCAAAGGCTGTTAAAATTATAAAAAAGAATCTTGATTCATGCGGATTCGCTGAGAGGGCGGTTATTATTGCTAAAGATGTGCAATCAGCATTAAAGCTGCTGAGTAAAAAAGGTGAAAAATTTGACCTTATAATTATAGACCCTCCTTACAACTCATCGCTGACAGGCGCTGCATTGAATCATATAGACGATAATGGGTTTTTAAATACAGATGGCATTATAGTAGTAGAATCCTCTAAGCGTATAATATGGGATGGAGAGCTTAAAAATATTGAGCTTTGTGATAGAAGGAAATACGGAGATACTGTAGTATCGTTCTATAAGAATAAATTCTAAATCCCAATATCTAAACCCCCACACCAAAATCTTTGGTGTGGGGGTAAATACTAAACAAATTCGAAACCCAAATAACCAAAATTCAAAAAATAATTTAGAGCATTTGAATTTGGAATTTTGATATTATTTAGAGTTTAGGATTTAGAATTTAGGATTTATTTAAAAAAAGAAAGAGGAGAATATAGGAAAAACCTTATGAAAAACCGTATAGCAGTTTACCCCGGAACATTTGACCCCATAACAAACGGCCACCTTGATGTTATAGAGAGAGGATTGAAACTCTTTGACGGACTTATAGTGGCAATTGCAGAAAGCCCTGTCAAAGAGCCGCTCTTTACCGTGGATGAGAGGATAAAAATGGTGAAGGATGCGGCAAGGAAATATAAGAATATAAAAGTTGAAAGTTTTGACTGTCTGTTAATAGACTACGTGCGTAAGAAAAAGGCCAATATCATCTTAAGAGGACTCAGGGTTATATCAGATTTTGAATATGAGTTTCAGATGGCGCTCACCAACAGAAAACTCGCCCCGGACATTGAAACTGCATTTATGATGACCGCTGAGGGTTATTCATATTTAAGCTCACGGTTCATCAAAGAGATTGCGCGGCTCGGTGGAAGGTTTGACTGCTTTGTGCCGCCGAATGTGGCGAAGATGGTAAAGGAGAAATTTTAGGTTGCGGTGAAATAATAATTATGAACTACTGGACACAATTGAGCATTGAATATGCAAACCAAAGAAGTTATCTGGACGACCTGTTTCAGGTTTATCCCACTATTCCCGAAGGAATACGCGACATAGACAACAACCTGTGGGGAAACATTGAAAAGGCGTTTGAGCAAAGAAACAATGTTGAGCTTTTAGAAAATCTGTTAAAGCTTGAACTATTCCCGATTAAAGATTCCTATGTTGCATACTTGAAGCGCGACAAATCCGCTCTTGAGAGAAATCCTGCAACCGTAGATCGTCTTTGCGGAAGATTATACGAGATGGGATTAGATACTCTTTTTTCGCAATGTTCCGAACCCAAAGAAACAAACAGGCAAATTGGTCCGTTGTTCAGGCGATGGCTGAATAGAAAATCTTTAGGTATTCAGCCGATCAAATTGGATGAATTTATTAAAACCACCGGCAATGCTATTTTGGACGGCGGCGATGCAGAGATGATGGGTTTTGCTAAAAAATATCTGAACTATAAGCACAATAAGGGGCTTGATTTTATCGGACGCTTCAACGGGAAATATGTAATCGGCGAAGCAAAATTCCTGACGGATTTTGGCGGACATCAAAACGCTCAATTTAGTGACGCAATCGCCACACTCAAAACTAAAGCCGTGAAAGCAACAACAATAGCAATTCTTGACGGTGTTCTTTACATCAAAGGCAACAACAAAATGTATAAAGCAGTTACGACGAAACTAAAAAATGAAAACATTATGAGCAGTTTAGTTTTGCGCGAGTTCTTATATCAAATTTAATTTTAGCTAAAATTAAACAATCTTTATAATCTATGACTACCAACGAACAAAAGATTAAGTGTCCGAAATGCGGAGAATCAATTTCTATTGATGCTGTTTTGACGCATCAAATTGAAGAAAAGATAAAAAAAGAACTCGGTGAAGAGAACATTTAAACAGCGGGTGGAGGCAATTGTTGAAGCTTTTTCTAATATGGATGAAGGATTGAAAAAAGAGATGATGGCGTATGATAAAATTTGGTCCGAGCGGGAAAAGCAGATTAAAAAAGTAATTACCAATACAGTCGGTATGTATGGTGATTTGAGCGGGTTGGTCGCCTTGCCGCAGATAAAAACATTGGAGTTGGGGGAAGGGGAAGAGTAATTATATGAAAATAGCTCGCATTAAAGAGATTAAGAGAAGTTGATAAATGACAAGGGTTGCCAAAGGTAAAGGGTTGCTGGCTATTCAGATAGTTGGGATAAATGAAATACTTCGGATATGATCCGAAAAACAGGACAAAAAGCGAAGTGGTTTGCCTATGAACGAGTTGGCTGCAATTAATTTCAAGGGTATTTGTCCAACAAATTTATGAACAAGAAATCTGATGAAGAAAAATTCCAGTTTTGCATTAGCGGCTTTCTTGAGGCTAAGCTTTATGAAAAAAGAGACATGACAAAAGACCAATATATTAACCATTGTAGAGAACTTTGGCTAAAGGTAGAAGTTGATGAAGAGTATGAAGATAAAATTATAGTTGATAAACTGATGCCGATTCGTGATTTAGTTAAGAAAGCAAATTATGATTATGATGATAAACTGTTTCAGGATGACCAGCCCCTTGATGATGAACCAGAACGACCCTCACTCTATTGTACTGCGATAGGGATGTATGATAAAAATGGGAAGTTGTTGAAGAAAAATCCAGACGGAACCTTTCCGAACAATACAGACAAAGATCCTTTATTTAACGAAACCGATGAACCTAAACCGATGCCTCTAATAATTGGTTTTTTCGATGTACTTGCTTTTAGTAAAAAACTCGAAGATCTTGGCCTCTATAAAATATTCCAAATATATGAACAACTGATTCAAAAAGCAGTGCTGAAGGATTCTTGGAGGTGCGTAGGCCGGGCTAAAGTAGGTCCGCGTAGATACAGCCCAATAATCTTCAATTTGCCAGTCAGATATTCATATTTCAGTGACACAATATTGTTATGGGTTCCATTAGTTCAGTATTTTGTCGCTCCCTTTACTGCTCGCTGTGCACATTTGATCTGTGAGGCATTGAAAATGGGCATACCACTGAGAGGGAGTATTACAATTGGCGAAGCTCTTATGCACAAAAAAACAAGCATATATATAGGCGAACCTCTCGTTGAAGCAGAGGCATTAGAAAAAGCACAGGACTGGCTCGGAGTCTCATTTGGTCAATCAGCGACATGGCCAGAATTTCAGGAAGAATTGGACCCAAAATTGATAGTTCAACATTACACGGCTCATTTCAAGCCTGGAAACGAAAAGCTTATTTCAAATTTAGTTTTAGATTGGCCTCGACAATGGCGAGCAAAATTTAATGGTAGTGCAATTGACAAGATAAATGAGCTAAATAAGGTTAAGGATAAAGAACACTACTATTTAAATGCTATTGATTTTGTGAGATATTCAGAAAGTAATGCGGATTGGTGGAAAAAATACTTTAAAAATCCAGTTGAATGAAATTAACTGCACCTAACACAACACAAGTGTTGAAAACCATTTGCGACCTGTCACTGGCATTGCAACAGCGGCACGTCCCACGCCAGTCCGCAAACGTCGCTTGTGCGAAACGTTGGCTGCAACCCTATGGCGACAGTGCAACCTTTAACTGACTAACAAAAACAAACTGTTTAGGCCGCTCAATATGTTTTTAACTTATGAAAACAAAAAGTCGGAAAAAGAAATATTGGACTGCACGAAAAAGGCTGCGCTGAAATCTCTTTCCGGCAAAGCTTCGGCAAACAAGCTGATACAGGGCGATAATCTGGCGATTCTCAAAACCTTGCTGGAAGATTGTAAATTGGGCGGCAAGGTTGACTTGATTTATATTGACCCTCCCTTTGCTACCAATGGACATTTCAAGATGAGCGAAGGCAGGGCAAACACCATCAGCATGGCAAACGGCGATGATATTGCTTACAGCGACACATTAGTCGGCGCCGGTTTTTTAGAGTTTTTACGGGAGCGGTTAATCTTTTTGCGGGAACTGATGTCGGATAAGGCTTCAATCTACCTGCATATTGATTATAAAATCGGCCACTATGTAAAAATCATCATGGACGAAATCTTTGGCAGAAAAAACTTTAGAAACGACATTACCCGGATAAAATGCAACCCAAAAAACTTTGACCGCAAGGCTTATGGCAATGTTAAAGACCTAATTCTTTTTTATTCAAAATCCGAGAGTCCGACATGGAACGACCCTATAACTCCTTTTACGGAAGAAGACATTACAAGACTTTTCAAAAAGGTTGACAAAGACGGGAGAAGATATACGACTATTCCTTTGCATGCCCCGGGAGAAACGGTAAGCGGAAGAACCGGACAGGAGTGGCAAGGAATGAAACCCCCGCAAGGAAGGCATTGGCGGAGCGCTCCGGAAATATTGGAACGATTGGATGAACAAGGGCTTATTGAATGGTCAGCCACCGGGGTGCCGAGAAAAAAGATTTATGCAGATGAAAAAGAAGGCAAAAAAATGCAGGATATTTGGGAATTTAAAGACCCGCAATATCCATCATATCCCACAGAGAAAAATTTGGAATTATTGAAATTTATAATTCAGTCTTCCTCTAACCAAGGGGATTTGATTTTGGATTGCTTTTGCGGCTCCGGCACAACTTTAATTGCGGCGCAGGAATTGGAAAGAAACTGGATAGGTATTGATAAATCCGACCATGCGATTAAAGCAGCCAAAAAAAGATTGGCAGATATACCGTCAAATCTTTTTTCACGGGTTGAATATGAGATGCTGATGCAAAAATAGGGGTGAAGATAAAAAAGATTAACACCGAATATAAGGAGAAACGATAAATTTATGTATAGTTTAAAACTTGCAAAACGGATGCAGGATGTCAAAGAATCGCCTACCCTTGCTATAACTGCTAAGGCAAAAGCCATGAAGGCAAATGGCTGGGATGTTATAGACTTTGGCGCTGGCGAGCCGGATTTTGACACGCCTGATAATATAAAGGAAGCCGCTATAAAGGCAATAAAGGCAGGTTTTACCAAGTATACTGCCGTGGGCGGAATAGACGAGCTCAAGGACGCCATAATAGAAAAATTCAAGAAGGATAATAATCTGGCTTATACTCGGGAAGAGATACTGGTGTCCTGCGGCGGCAAGCAGTCGTTTTTCAATCTATCTCTGGCATTTTTTGAAAAAGGTGACGAGGTGATTATCCCGGCACCATACTGGGTATCATATCCTGTTATGGTTGCTATACCGGGTGCAAAGCCTGTAATTCTGCCTGCAAGAGAGGATAATGGTTTTAAAATAACACCTGATGAATTCAGCGATGCAATAACAGCATCTACAAAGGCCATTGTCATAAACAGCCCTTCTAATCCAACAGGCGCAGCATACACACCTGAAGAATTAAAAGCTATTGCAGATATAGCAGTGAAAAAAGGGGTATTTATAATCTCGGACGAAATATATGAAAAACTCTGCTATGATAATCACCCGTTTGTCTCAATAGCGTCATTTTCAGAGGAGATAAAAAAACAGACAATCGTCCTAAACGGCGTATCAAAGACATATTCAATGACAGGCTGGCGTATAGGCTATGCAGCAGGCCCCAAAGAGCTTATCAAGGCCATGACAAATATCCAGAGCCAGTCCACATCCAATCCCACGTCCATCAGTCAAAAGGCTGCGGCAGAGGCAATAAAAGGGCCGCAGGATGCTGTAGAAAAAATGGTTGTTGAGTTTGATAAAAGACGCAAGGTTATTGTAAGCGGCCTTAACACAATAAAAGGCGTTCGCTGTATGCTTCCGCCGGGGTCATTCTATGTATTCCCAAATATCTCAAAATTTCTAAAAAAAAGATTTAATGGAAAAGCAATCAATACCTCCGGCGACCTTGCTGAATTCCTTTTGGAAGAGGCAGAGGTTGCGGTTGTGCCTGGAGAGGCCTTTGGCGGTGAAGGCCACCTCCGATTAGCTTATGCAACATCAATGGAAAATATAAAGGAAGGGCTGAAACGGATAGAAGAAGCTGTAAAGAAGCTGGAATAATTTGAAGACAATGGTCAAAGGGTAATAGGGTAGGAGAGGCCCTTGTGGCTTCCCGTTGACGGGAGGAGACAAGCCACTCCCCTACTGACTCTCTGACTCTATTATGCTACTTATTAAAAACATCAAAAAACCGAAGGGCATCAAATCTCCGATCGTTACCCTTGGCAATTTTGACGGCGTTCATATCGGCCATCAGCAAGTTTTAAAGGTAATCAGGAAACGGGCTGAAAAATTAAGGCTTCCTTCCATTGTTTATACATTTGAGCCTCACCCATTAAAGATAGTTGCACCTCACAAAAGTCCGCCTCTTCTCACAACACTGGAAGAAAAGGTGAAGCTGATAAAGGCATCAGGCATAGATTATCTAATCCTTGCCAGATTCACAAAAGAATTTGCCGCCCAGCATCCGAGGGAATTTGTTAGCGATATACTGGTGAAACAGTTGGCAGTAAAAGAGGTCCTGGTAGGCCATGACTATGCATTTGGGAAAGGCAAGAAAGGAACTATAGAATATCTCAAAAAACTTGGGCAAGAATTTGGGTTTAAAGTTTATATAATACCTGCCTATAAAAAAAGAGGGTTCATTGTAAGCAGTTCAAAGATACGGGAATATATCCAGAATGGGAAGATGAAAGAGGCAGCAAGATTCTTAGGAAGGCCTTACACTATATCGGGAAAAGTTATTAAGGGAAGAAATATAGGCAAGCATCTCGGATTTCCGACAGCAAACATTGCAATTCATAATGAACTAATACCAAAAGATGGTATCTATGCAGTCCATGTGCTGTTAGGCAATAAGCTATACAAAGGAGCTGCCAATATCGGATTTGCCCCCACCTTTGCTACTGAAAAGCGAGCAGTTGAAGTGCATATAATGGGTTTTAGACGTACTATATATGGTAAAAAAATAAAAATGGGGTTTATAGAAAGGCTACGTGGAGAAAAGGCATTTAGAAACGCAGATGAACTGGCGGCTCAAATAAAAAGAGACATAGAAAGGGCAAAGAAGATACTTAATAAATACTGTTGTTAGTTATTGGTTGACGGTTTTCAGACTAACAACCAACAACTAAAAACTAACAGCTATCTTATGAATATTACCGGCAAGACAAAAATATTAGGCATATTTGGATATCCTGTAAACCATACAATTTCACCGGCTATGCACAATGCCGTTATAAAAATACTTGGGCTTGATATGGTGTATTTACCTTTTGAGGTAAAACCTTCAAACTTGCAACATGCAGTTAATGGGATTAGAGGACTGGGTATACTTGGCATCAACATCACCATACCCCACAAGAAGGCAGTAGTAAAATTTCTTGATAAGATTTCAGAAGAGGCAAAACTTATAGGCGCTGTAAATACAATCGTCAATAAAGATGGCTGCCTGATAGGTCACAATACCGACGGCTATGGTTATATTGCATCATTAAAACAAGAGATTGGCTTTAATCCCAAAGGTAAAAATATTATAATCATTGGCGCTGGCGGGGCTGCAAGAGGAATTCTTACAACGCTGGCCGCAAAAAAACCAAAGGCAATTACTATTGTAAACAGAACACTTTCACGGGCAGTTTCACTTGCAAGGGCATTTAAATCAAGATTTCCGGATATTCAATTTAAGACAATTGCCTTAAACGAAAATATTCTTAAAACATCCCTTGAAGATGTCAATTTGCTAATAAACATAACTTCCGTGGGCATGAAAAAAAACGAGGCTTTAAAAATCCAGTTAGAAGCGCTGCCAAAAACTGCAATCGTATCAGACATAGTCTACAATCCTTTAGAAACATCTTTACTCAAAAGAGCAAAAAAACTTGGATTGATGACCCATGGCGGATTAGGCATGCTGATTCATCAAGGCGCAAAGAGTTTTAAACTCTGGACAGGCATTGATGCACCGATAAAAGTTATGAGAAAGGCTGCATTGAAAGCATTAAAGATAGGAGGTGGGCGGTAGGAGATAGGCAGTGGAAGAATCTTTTACTACAACCCACTTCCCACCTCCCACATCCTAAACAATGAGAGCAATATTCATTGCAGATGCACACCTGAAAGGCCTGCATGACCCCAATCAAAAAAAACTCTGCTCATTTCTGGAAACCATGAAAGGCAGCGATAGGCTATTTATCCTTGGCGACCTTTTTGAATTCTGGACAGGCTATAATGCAATACTTGAATATCATTACGCCCCCATAGTAAACCAATTTAAAAGACTTAAAAAATCGGGGACAGATATAATATATGTTGAAGGCAATCACGATTTTTCTGTAGCGCCGTTTTTTAAGGAGATATTGGGCGGCGAAGTATATCCTGATTCAACAGATATAAGCCTGGATGAAAAAAGATTTTTTTTGGCGCATGGAGACAGTGTAGAACAAAGTATGGGTTACAAAATCTGGCGTGAATTTTTAAGGAGTTCGCTCTGCAGCGCAATTGTTAAAATCACACCGCCTTCTTTTGTCTGGAGGGTTGCAATGTGGTTATCAAAAACAAGCCGCAAAAACCATCAAAAAGGCGATAGACTGGATAACCTGCAAAAAGAATTTGCAAAGGAAAAAATAAAGCAGGGCTTTGATATTGTTATCCTTGCCCATTCACATGTGCCAGTGGTATCTGAAGAGCTGACAGATATGAGGAAAGGGGTTTACGCTAATCCTGGAGATTGGATAAATAATTTCAGTTATCTGGTTTACGAAAATGGGGAGATGAGATTGGAAAGATACAAAATAGAAAAGTAGTCTTCCGATTTATCTGCGACTTTAAACCTGTTTCTAACAAGTAGGAATACGCCCATGGGGCACCCAACTGAATGTTGGGTCGGGCAGCTTACATTGCATCTTCTCTGGTAAAAAGTATAAACGCCATTGCCGGCCTTTTGGATGCCTCCCTCATGGCAAAGTGGATGCCGTCTAAAACCCACCCTTCTTTTATAAACTTGTTTATTGCAGATTCCAATTCTTCGTCAGTTACAGTGTTTATTTCAACCACCTTGTATGTTAGCATCTGTATAAACCCAAAAAATGCAGTTGCATTTTTTGGCAAACCTTTAATCTATTTTCCCATATTTATTGCACAATGCTGTTGATAGAGTCAAGAAAAGCCTTTAACCGTAAAATAGCAATTAAAAACCTCGCTATTTTACAAACCTGCGATTTGCCTGCCATACTTCGTTATCGGACAATTTTTACTCCTCACCGTATCGGTGAACATACGGCTCGTCGTAAAAATTGTCCGCTGCCTCGTCTGGCAGGCAACTTACAGGTTTCCCCAAAAATCAAAGTCTATTTTTGGGTTTAAATCCCGATTTGATTTCCTATATCGGGATTTGAGTTTTATCAAGTCGCTTTGAGTTTAAAGACAAGCCAATTCTTTCCGTTCGTATGAATAAGGGCATACCGGCCTTTGAGTTTTTTACCATTGAGCTTAAAAACCAATTTTTCTTTTTCCCTTGACTCAAGCTCATAATTCCCATTATCCCATATCTCAACAGTTCCAGCGCCATATTGCCCTTCCGGTATAATCCCCTCAAAATCAATATAATCAAGAGGGTGATCCTCCACAGCCACTGCAAGCCTTTTTATCCCGGTCTCTTCCGACACACCTTTGGGAACAGCCCAGCTTTTCAGAACGCCATCCATCTCCAGACGGAAGTCATAGTGCAGATGAGTGGCTTTGTGTTTGTGGATTACAAAACGGGGCATGGATTATGGCCAATATACTATTCATAGCAGCAAGTCAAGTATCCATTGCAGCTTATTATAAGATGAAAGGCTTTGCGAAAGGGCAAGACAGGAAAAGGATGGTCATAGTGCATACGTTAATGATTTGTTGCTGCAAAAATAAACAGTCGCATTTTTCGCTCTGGAGGCATTGTTTACTTCACAAAACAATTTTAATGGGCGATGTCCCTAATATCTCCTCTCCTTGCAGGAAAATTTCTATTTTTTTATTTGCTTGGCAAAATCATCCTATCGGTAACTTCTAAATTATGCTATTCGTAATATGGGAGATGTATATCAGATACCATCAATAAAATGTCCCTATTTCCCTTCATCATTGTATTTATGAAAATGCCTACTTATCCATCAGACATCAGACTGACATCGTCAATGCGGAAAATATGTCAATTGTTAAGTCTGACCCCACCGCCTCTGTGTTTATTTCAACGACCTTGTAGGTGAGCATCTTTACTACCGTTGCTCGCGGCCGTAAAATTTACGGACACGGCTCACGGTCACGGTTCACAGTTTTTTACTTCTCCATATCAAAATCAACCTTAATCTTGAAAAATCTGATGGTGGGCAGGTTTTTTACATCTTTGACGCCGGTTTTTTGTGAAATCTCTTTGAGACTCTTTTCAATGTCTTCCATTGACTCGTCTATAAATGTAAACCAGATATTGTATTCATTATCCCTTTCATAGTTGTGGGTCACGCCAGAATATGAGTTGACCACATCTACAAACTCTTTAATCTTTTCCGGAGGGACATTGGCAGCGCATAGAGAGCTTACAAAACCAAGCTTTCGCGGGTCATACGTTGCGCCTACCCTACGGATGATGCCCTCTTTTTTTAGATTGCCTATACGAGCAATTACCTCGGACTCTGCTACACCAACCTCTTTTCCTATGGCTTCATAAGGCTTTTGAACAATGGGAAACTTGGTCTGGATGATGTTTAAGATTTTTTTGTCGATGGCATCCATATAAAAAACAGGATTTAGGATTTAGGAATTAGGAATTAGAAATTTATACCCCTATCTCCCTCCTACTGTCTCCTTTTTCTTATCGTGGGCATTTTTCGCCTCTTCACCCGGCTGGTATGTGCAGAACGGCTCTTCTTCCATGTAATTCCCGGTAAAGGCAAATGCCCTCGCCCTGCATCCTCCACACACCTTCCTGAACTCGCAATAGCCGCACCTGCCGAGATAATCATCCCATGCCCGCATTTCCTTGAAGACCTTTGATGTCTCCCATATTTTACTGAAAGGTTCTTTTCTTATATCCCCGCATTCAACATCCAGAAATCCGCATATCTGAACTTTGCCGGTATGTGATACAAACGCAAAAGATTGGCCGCCCATGCATCCCTTTGTCATGGCGTCAAGACCGTGGGTCTCCGGCTTTACGGTTATCCCCTTTTCTCTTTCGTGCTGCCGGAATATCCTGTAGTAATGCGGCGCGCAGGTCGGCTTGAACTGGATCGGCACCTTGTCCCTCATGTTATAAAACCATGTGAGGGTTTTTTCATAGTCTTCAGGGGCTATCTCCATATGCTTTAATTCAGCGCCTCTTCCTGTGGGAACGAGCAAAAACGGATGGTGCGCCTTGGCGCCAAGCTTAATCACCATGTCTAATATCTGCGGCAACTCGTGGAGGTTGTGTTTTGTTATGGTAGTATTCACCTGAAATTCAAGGCCCACCTTTTTTGAATTTTCTATTGCCTTCATAACACTGTCAAAGGCGCCTTTTACCCTGCGGAAATTATCGTGGCTTTCAGCATTTAAACCGTCTATGGAGTAGCTGACCCTCTGGATGCCTACCTCTTTCATCTTTCTTGCTGTCTCCTCAGTTACGAGAAAACCGCACGGAGCCATAACCATTCTTAAACCAAGTTTTGTGCCATGCGCGGCAATCTCCCATATATCGTCCCTCATCATTGGCTCACCGCCTGTAAGGATTATGATGAAGCTCGGAAATGCCTTTGCCACATCGTCAAGAAATGCAAGACACTCGTCCGTTTTAAGCTCGTTCGGATACGGGCCGAACCTTGCCGCTGCCCTACAGTGGATGCAGTCCAGATTGCACGACCTCGTCACTTCCCATGCAATGAGCTTGGGAAGCCATTTTTTTTCTGCTGCCGGGTTTCCTTCCATCCCCTGCTTAAAACCTGCAGGGGCCTGCCCCGGAACCTGATGTGGGTGTCCTTTTGGCATTGTGTGCATAATTTTATTCCCTTCTAAATTATAATATCTTAATCAATCGGAAGCGGTGTTCGTCTAATCCTTGTCTTATCTACAACAATAATGGAATTTTTTATCTCATTTTCTGATAATCTATCCAATACCCTTTTTATAAGACCGAGCATCTCTGCTTCGCTATAATTCCCACCTCTGAATAATATCAACCCAGGATTTTCTAATCTGCCCAAGGCAAACATTTGCGGAAAATCTAAATCAGCAGTAATAATTATCCTTTTCTCTTTTTTGGCTACTTCTAATATCTCTTTATCTTCTGCTTTATGTAATCCGATATGGGCAACATGAATTGCATCATGCCCATTTTTTATCAGCCACGCAGCCACATCAGGAGACACCGGCATATCAACCAAAAATCTCATGCAAACTCTAATATCTCTTCTTCAGCCAGACAGGTTGCATATTTTAGTGCCTCATCTATATCTTCAGGTTCAAGATAGGGATATGCCTTGAGAATTGATTCCTTTGTTTCACCAGATGCAAGCAGCCCTAATACACGGGAAACAGGAAATCGCAGACCCCTGATACAAGGTTTCCCTGAACATATATTAGGGTCAACTGTAATCCTGCCGAGTTTCATTTGACACCTCCCGGTATTCTTCTGTTGGTTCAATCTTCAAGATTGAACTAAACCGTTTCGGTTCAGACTGCAAGCCTGAACCAGCAAGAGCCTTTCTTCATTAATATTAAAAATATTATTCTTTTTTCAGCGTGAACCCAGTATCTTTGCCGCTTCTTTGGCAAAATATGTGAGTATCAAATCAGCCCCCGCTCTCTTGATGGAAATCAAACTCTCCATCATAGCCCGTTCGCCGTCCATCCATCCGAGTTTTGCTGCTGCCTTAATCATTGAAAACTCTCCACTCACATTATATGCAGCAACCGGATATTGAAATTCATCTTTTATTCTTCGCATAATATCAAGATACGGGAGCGCCGGTTTTACCATGATAATATCAGCGCCCTCTTCAATGTCAAGCCTTACCTCTCGCAACGCCTCGTTACTATTTGCAGGATCCATCTGATATGACCTTCTATCTCCAAACTGCGGCGTTGATTCCACAGCCTCTCTGAAAGGGCCGTAAAATGCGCTCGCATATTTGGCGGCATAGCTCATAATCGGGATATGGCTAAAATTATTCTCATCTAAAACCTTTCTTATTGCGCCTACCCTTCCATCCATCATGTCTGAGGGGGCAACCATATCAGCGCCTGCCTTTGCGTGAGACAATGCCTCCTTTGCAAGAAGCTCCAGGGTTGCGTCATTATCCACATCGCCCTGTTTTATCATGCCGCAGTGACCGTGCGATGTATATTCACACATACAGACATCGGTAATTACCATCAATTCAGGCGCCTTATTCTTTATTGTCTTTATTGCCTGCTGAACAACACCCTTTGGATTATACGCCTCGCTGCCTACCTCATCCTTGTGCTCGGGTATGCCAAACAGTATCACAGCAGGAATACCAAGACTCTTTATCTCCTTTACCTCTTTTGTAAGATTATCTACAGATAACTGATAATGACCTGACATACTCTTGATTTCATTTTTTATCCCTTTGCCAAAGGTAACAAAAAGCGGCAATATCAGGTCGTCTACAGAAAGCGTAGTCTCTCTGATCATCTTTCTTATTATTTCATTTTTTCTCAGCCGTCGTGGACGGTGTTTTGGAAATGACATATAATTTATTTTCCCTTTTTTAATTTTTACCTTCCACCGACTGCCACCTTCTTACCTGCAATTCCAATCTCTTCATCCGTTAAATAACATGCCGGGTCGTGCATCCATGGGTCGTTGTAAACCTTCACTGCCCTGTATCTGAATGCGCCGCCGCACAGTTTTATCCATTTGCACTGGCTGCAACGGCCTTTCAAAAGCGGCAGCCTGTTTTTCAGCCCTTTCATCAGTGGATCAGAGGTATCCATCCATATCTCTGGAAACGGCCTTTTCCTCACATTGCCGAATGTATGGTCCTGCCAGAACTGGTCTGCATGGACATTGCCGTTAAAGTCAATGTTGCCGATGCCCACGCCTGAAGAGAATGCGCCGCCGCCGTTCCATTCCATGAGTTTATAAACCTCTTCCGCTTTTTTCGGGTCAATCTGTTTAAGCTTCATGTAGAGATACGGGCCATCCACATGATTATCAACCGTGAGAACATCCTTCTTCAATCCCCTCTTGTAAAAGTCCATTGTCCTCTCAAGGATTATATCAATCGCCTTTCTGCTCTCTTCGTGGGAAAGGTCGTCCTTTCTGAGGTCGCTCCCCCTCCCTGCATATACCAGATGATAGAAACAAGCCCTCTGTATCCCTTCCTTTTCAATGAAGTCAAAAATATTGTGCAGGTCTTCATAATTTCTTCGGGTCAGCGTGAGCCGCAACCCCACCTTTTGCTCAACCTCCATGCAGTTCTTGACCCCGCGCAGGGCAAGGTCAAATGCCCCTTCCATGCCTCTGAATTTATCATTTACCTCGCCGATGCCGTCAAAGGATATGCCCACATAACTGAAACCTGTTTCCTTTATTCTCTTTGCCATCTTCTGGTCTATCAATGTCCCGTTTGTTGAAAGCGTAAGCCTCATATTCAGGCCTCTGGCATAGTCCGCCAGTTCAAACAAGTCTTTTCTCATCAGAGGCTCGCCGCCTGATAAAAGCAGCGCCGGTATCTTGAAGTCAGCCAAACTCTTAATCATGGCCTTTGCTTCACTGTTTGTCAGCTCTCCGGGATAGTCTTCATTGTGCGAATCCGTATAGCAATGCACACAGTTCAAATTGCATCTCCTTGAAACACTCCAGACGACAACCGGCTTTCTCTCGCTTGCCGATTTCGGCACCTCATGCTCTATCTTCTCTGTTGCATGTGGTGTGCCGTGTCCATGCCCTCTTTTATGTCCGTATCTTAGCGGATCTCCCGTTGTATCTGCACCGCAGAAAAGTTTTGTTATGTCTATCATGGCTTGCTCTCCTTTTTCTTGAGATAATGACCTATCTTCTTTAAAAAATCTTCTATGTCGGCCAAATCATTTCGGATAATCTCGTAAACCCTCCGGTTATCCACTTCCCAGTAGAGATGCACCAGGAGATTTCTGAATCTTGCCATCTTTACTAATTTTCCGCTCAACGGTTCATCTATAACCTTAACCTCTTTCAGAACTTTAAAACAATCTCCATAATCTTCCGGCGCCCGCGCATATTCCTTTGCAACAATATGACTGCCAATATCTATGCAGCCCTGAATGGCAACTATCAGATTATATTTGATGCTGCCAAGAACGGTCGGATTATCAACCGCCTCTTTTTCTGAAAGAAGGGAGTAGCTTTCTAAACTTTTCAAAGCCGTCTTTATCTCCCCTGTGAGTGTTCCGATTTTGTCAATATTGACTTTATACACCCAACATCTCCATCACGGTTTGTCTTGATGTCGGCTTGAAATCCAAATAAAAAATCCTTATATCCGCAACCTTATCAGCCATCAGTTCTTCATCACTGCATGTCAAAATCTTTCCCGCAGTCGCATGGTATTGAAACGCAAGCGGCGCATAGTTCATAACCTTGACATCAACATGGCGTTTCACAACATCTTCCAACTCATCGGACAAATCAAATTCATAATCCATTGTCTTTTCTTTTGGAACCATAGTTTCATCAACATAAACGGCAATATCTATGTCGTGAAAATAAGCGGAATCCAAAAAACTGCCGTGTAAAAAAGAAAACATCAATTCAGTTTTATTGATGAGGCTGTTTTTCAAAATTGCAATTGTCTGTTTTTTATCTATCGTTGTCATATTTACCTTTTTTTTGTCTCCACCGAAACACTGACCGCCTGACAGTGTCCGTCACTCTGTAATAAAATAGAACCACCGTCCCCTTTTCTCTCTGGGATTTTCAAGGTTTTTTATTTAATGCGGCAGCCAGTTCCAGTTCTTGGTCATGCAAACAAAACTTGCCCTGAACAGATTTAAGTACCCGAGACGCAAGGGGTCTTAACCTATATCTTCCACTACATAAAATCCGTCGCACACGTTCATCTGAACAAGCCTTGGAGTAGTATTTTTCTCTAATTGGCGTTAGTAAATCAATAATATCATTTGCTAGCTGTTTTTTCAGTTCACCGTAAAAATTTTGCTCACCATCTTCATATTTCTTTTTAAATTTGCTATATATTTCAGGAGAAGAGCATAATTCCATTAGATAATAAAGATTATTCATTTCTTGGGACATTTCTTGCCCAATTATAGGACCTGCATCTGTTTTTGCAGCCATAACCTTTTTCATAATTACTTCTGGTTTGTCTATTAAAGAAATAGTATTTCCATCTGACTTGCCCATTTTACCAGAGCCATCCAAACTAGGAACTCTTATTGCGCACAATTCTCTAGCGTTCGGCATTTTAAAAACTTCTCCAAAATTATTATTAAACTTTGACGCAATATCGCGTACAATTTCGAGATGTTACAACTGATCTTCACCAACCGGTATTATTTCTGCATCAGCAATGAGAATGTCAGCAGCCATTAAAACAGGATATGAAAGCAATCCTAGAGATACTGTTTCTTGTTTTTGGGCTTTGTCTTTAAAAGTCGTGCAACGACGAAGTAATGCATCTGGTGTAATCATGCCCAGTAAAGTTGAAAGGTAAGGTATCTCTGGAATATCACTTTGTCTATAAATTAAACTTCTGTCTGGATCTAAGCCACAAGCAAGATAGCATTTGACAACATGGACTGTATTCTGGTCAATTCCCTGTGGACTATTTAAAGTAGTCAAAGCATGTAAATCTGCAACAAAAAACAAGCAATCCTCATCCTCATTTTGTAATTCTACAAACTGTCTAATCGCACCAAAGTAGTTACCCAAGTGTATTTGCCCGGTTGGTCTAATACCGGAAAGTATTCTTTTACGTCTTTTCATATTTTTTTCTCCTTTTTGTATCGCTCGTTCATAAAGAATATTATGCCGAGAAGACTCACTATTGGTATTTCCACATCGAGGACATTTTACAAAAGCTTCTTCATCAGGCACCATACCGAATTTCATGCTGCATTTTTCGCAATACCAGTTCACATTTGATTTAGGATCATATAATCGAACCGCGAGCCAATCAGTCATTTTTAAGCACCGCCTTATTTATTAGATTGACAATTTTTTTAAAATACCCCGCAATCGCCTCATTCAACGCCGGTTTACAGCTTCTCCTGTTTCTTTTTGTTCCCGGATTTTTTGAACTGCAAAAGAACCTCAACATCGGCCTCATCTTTTTTTCTGCCGACAGTCTGTTTGTTTTTTATGAGATTCTCAAAGGAAATAAACCACGTCGTTTCTCTGCCAAACATTCCCTTTACCTTAGCGGCGTAGCCTCTGTCAAACTTGATTCCGCTGATGGATGACAACAGGTCAATTCTGTTAGGCTCATATCCAAGTTGCACTACATAATCCGGCTTGAGAAAATCATCTTCCGTAAGATTTAAACTTTCAAATCCAAAGTCCCTGATGGCCTTGATAAGCCTTTTTGCGTTGTCTTTTTCGCTTTCAATGAAGAAATCTATATCGCCGGTATTTCTCGGCTGCGCATGAAAAGTTACCGCATATGCGCCTACGATGAGATACTTTACCTTATGCCTGTTTAACAACCTTATAAATTCTTCGAAGTCCTTTTCTACTCTCACGGTATAATGAACCCTTGTTAAAAAACCGGATATATTGCTCCCTTAGAATCTGTAAGGCACTGAGTTTTTCTTCCGGTGTTTTCTTTAACCAGAAAAGGGAGTCTGATTTTTCTGCTTGTTCTTTCGTTATTATTTTTACAACCTTTTTTACCATTTCTCACCCTTTTCTAAAATATTTAACTATCGCCTCTGCCAATGCCGGTATAGTATATTTTTTCGGCATTATATCTGTTTTTATACCTGCTCCTGTTGCTGTATCTTTTGTTATAGGCCCTATGCAGGCAACTTTAACATCATTTAACAGCGCAGGAATCTCTCCTTTTTTAAACATGCTGACAAAATTTTCTACTGTTGAGGAAGATGTGAATGTTATCACACTAATCTTTTTTTCCTGAAGCATTCTTCTTATCTCATCTGTCTTTTCTTTTGGCTTGATTGTCCTGTAAGCTGCCACCACATCTATCTTGCCGCCGAGCCTTTTAATTTCTTCAGGCAAAACCTCCCTTGCCTTGAACGCACGCGGCAGTAAAAATCTTTTCCCTTTTATTTTATTTTTTCCGAGTCCTGCAATGATTGACTCTGCGCGGTATTCTTTTGGCAAGAGGTCAACCCTGATGCCCAAATCTTCTATGGCCTTTGCCGTTGCAGGGCCGATGGCGCATATCTTGACTCCTTTGAACTCCCGTATGTCTTTGCACTGTTTCTTGAGCCTTTCAATAAAATATTTTACACCATTTACGCTGGTAAATACAGCCCAATCATAATAATTCCCTCTCCCCTTGTCCGATGGACTCCGAAGAGTCATACGGACTCCTTCGGAGCAGGAGAGGGCAGGGTGAGGTGTGGAGAGATTTTTTATCGCCCTGTCAACCTCTTTCCAATCCTTTGGAGGCACAGTTTCTATAGTTGGAAACTCAATCGGCTCTGCGCCATACTTCTCAAGCAAAACTGAAAAATCACTCGCCTGCTCTCTTGAACGTGTGACGATAATCCTTTTGCCAAAGAGCGGTCTTTTGTCAAACCATCTGAGTTTATCCCTTAACGAAACAACACCGCCCACCACGGTTATTGCAGGCGCCTTGAAATTTGCAGCCATTGCCTTTTCGGCAATGTCGGCAATAGTTCCGACAATTGTTTCTTGCGCAGATGTAGTTCCCCACCGTATTAAGGCAACAGGGGTATCAGGGCTTCTGCCATTTTCAATCAGTTTTCTCATGTTTGGCTCAAGGTTTCCTATGCCCATATAAAAAACAAGAGTCCCTATGCCTGTTGAGAGCTTATCCCAGTAAATGTTTGATTCATCTTTCGTCGGGTCTTCATGGCCTGTGATAAATGCGACTGTTGTGGTGAAATCTCTGTGCGTAAGCGGTATTCCCGCATACGCAGCGGCAGCCACACCTGCTGTAACACCCGGGACAACTTCATAAGCAATGCCTGCCTGAATAATCTCTTCTGCCTCTTCACCGCCCCTGCCGAATATAAAAGGGTCGCCGCCTTTTAATCTTGCAATGACTTTACCTTTTTTTGCCTTTTCAATAATGAGTTTATTTATCTCTTCCTGCGGCAAAGTATGAGCGCCGCCCACCTTGCCCACATATATTATTTCTGCCCTTTCTCTGGCATACTCCAAAAATTTTTTATTTGCCAGATAATCATACACAACAACATCTGCCCCTTTAATGCATTCTACGGCTTTAAGCGTAACAAGACCCGGATCCCCCGGGCCTGCGCCAATAAGATAGACTTTACCTTTAGACATGGGGTTATTATATCCTCTCATGGGTTAAAATACTGTTGATGAAGCATTAAATTATTTTAAATCTTCTATGGTTTTTTAAATTCGTAAATCGTAAATCAAAAATCGTAAATTTTAACCAGCCCCGCCCTGCGTCGGCGGCTCGGTTTTGTAAACCTCTTTTAAAATATCCCATGCGCCCATTTTTAAGAGTTTTTCAGCCAGTTCTATTCCAAGGGCTTCTGCTTTATTGGTTGGGCCGGTAATAAAATCTTTTATAATCTTTTTGCCATCTGTAGAGGCAACAAGACCTATAAGGTGTAGTTGCCCATCCCCAATTAAAACACTTGGGGACAAGTTTATGGGCGTATCCCCGCTTAAAGTCTGCTGGGACAGGTTTAAAGATGCCGATGAATCGGCAACTACAGTTCCATGCGCGGCAATCGGCACCTGACATCCTCCTTCAAGCCGCTTAAGAAGCGCCCTTTCAGCCCTAACTGCGATAGAAGTATGCGGATGGTCGAAAAAGGCCGCCAGCCTATTGATATCTTTATCATCAATCCTTGTCTCTATGCCAAGGGCGCCCTGGCCTATAGCAGGAAGGCTAATCTCCGGCTGGAGATATTCTGTTATTCTATCAGACCAACCAAGTCTTTTTACGCCGGCAGCGGCAAGGATTATGGCATCGTACTGACCATCATCCAGTTTTTTCAATCTCGTATTAAGGTTGCCCCTGAGTTGCGTTATCTTCAAATCAGGGCGAATGTTTAGAAGCTGACTTGACCTTCTGAGACTGCTCGTGCCTATACTCGCGCCTTGAGGGAGGTTCAAGAGGCAAGAGGTAAGAGGTAAGAGGTAAGATTTTCCATTGTTTTCTACTTCTGGCTTCTTGCTTCTGGCTTCTTGCTTCCGGCCTATAAACGCATCTCTCGGATCTTCCCTTTCCGTGATTGCAGCAAGGTGAAGCCCTTTTGGAAAATCCGTGGGCACATCCTTCATAGAGTGGACAGCAAGGTCAATCCTTTTATCCAGCAAGGCCTCTTCTATCTCCTTTACGAAAAGTCCCTTACCTCCGACCTTTGCCAGAGGCACATCAAGAATCTTATCTCCAGTTGTCTTTATCTTGACAAGCTCTACTTCGATTCCCGAATATCTTTTTTCTATTTCCGACTTTACCCAGTTAGCCTGCCACAAGGCAAGCTGACTGCTGCGTGTGCCGAGTTTTAGTTTTTTATGCAAGTTTATGCTCCATGTTTCTCTTAACTTTCCTCAACCTTCTTTTCCAATTCCTCTTCTTCCTTGTCCAAATCAAACAGCCTTCTTGTTGCCTCTATGTAAAAGTCTCCTTCAACCTTGTTTGCCTCTTTCTTCAGATGGGTAACGGGAGCGTGGACTATTTTATTTATAACTGCCTTTGTCATTGCCTCTATGAGCTGAATATCCTTTTCTTGCAGACCGTTCATACCTGACAATGCCTTTTCTACCTCGCCTCTTCTTATATCCTCCAGCTTTTTCTTTAACGCCACAATAGTAGGAACAACATCCAGAGATTTTACCCATCTATAAAATTTTCCCATCTCCTCATCTATAATGGTCTCTGCCTCTTTTGCCTCTTTTACCCTTTCTTTTAAGTTTGCTTCAACAACACCCTGCAGGTCGTCAACATTATAAAGGTAGATGTTATCTATATTGTTTATCAGCGGGTCTATATTTCTCGGAACTGATATGTCAATAAAAAACATTGACCGATTCTTTCTCTCCTTTATTACCTCTTCTATCTCTTCCGGATGTATTATAAATCGAGGCGCAGCAGTTGAGGTAATGACAATATCTACCTTCTTAAGATAATGAGTAAACTCTCTGAACATTATAGGCGTGCCATTAAAACCCTTGGCCATCTCTATGGCCTTTTCATACGTCCTGTTCGCTACAATTATTTCCTGTACGCCGTTTGAAAGCAGGTGTTTGGCCGCAAGCTCCGCCATTTCTCCAGCACCTATAAGCATGACGATCTTGCCTTCAAGCGTCCCGAATATCTTTTTTGCCAGTTCCACCGCTGCATAGCTTATTGAAACTGCGCTTGAACCTATCATTGTTTCTGTGCGGATTCTCTTTGCAACCGAAAAGGTTTTGTGAAAGAGCTTGTTCATGATGACGCCGGCAGTGCGATGCTGAAGTGAATAGCCGTAAGCATCCTTTACCTGCCCCAGTATCTGAGGCTCTCCAATAATCATTGAATCAAGACCTGAAGAAACCCTAAAGATGTGCCTTACTGCGTCTTCGGATGTATAGGTATAGAGGTGCTCATCCAGTTCTTCAAGAGCTATATTATGATAGTCTGATAAAAACTTTTTTATCTGCCACAATCCTTTGTCTATATCCCTTGTAACAGCCAGTATTTCAACCCTGTTGCAGGTGGATATGATAATC
>JACRML010000018.1 GCA_016214995.1 Deltaproteobacteria bacterium | reverse complement strand
TTCAATGGGTTTTAATCTGTGTAATCTAATCTTTTATCTGTGTAATCAGAGTTTGTTGAGTTTTTCAACAAACTGTTAAAACTCAAAACCAGCCATAGAGTGTCAGAGACTCACAGAGTCAGAGTATCAGAGGAAAAACTTTGACTCTTTCTTTAATCGTCTGCCTAAATTTTACCCATCTCTGCTGAATATGAAATCACAAAAGATACAGGCAATGGGTTATAAGATAATATATTATGCATTTTTTCCATTAACTATAGGCCAGTGCCTATGTCTGCTTGATTTGGCATTGTAATTGCAGTATCACAATAGTATGTCAAAGAGAAAAATAATAATCATAGACGATAACACTGACCAGAGATTTATTTTAAAAGGGTTTTTAACGGATATGGGTTGTGATGTGGTCGGCGAGGGTAAGAGCGGCCTTGATGCTGTGGAACTCATTCAAAAGCTGCCACATGATGTAATTCTCATGGATATAAAGATGCCTGGCATGGACGGCATTGAGGCTGCGATGGCAATAAATCAATTGAAGCCCACACCTGTTGTTCTTTTAACGGCTAAAAAAGATGAGGAAACCATAAAAAGGGCGATAGAGGCAGGTGTTATGGCGTATCTTGTAAAGCCTGTGAGAGAGGAAGAACTCCTGCCGACTATTGAGCTTGCAATATCATGTTCACCGATACGGTGAGGAGTAAAAATTGTCCGATAACGAAGTATGACAGGCAAATCGCAGGTTTGTAAAATAGCGAGGTTTTTAATCGCTATTTTACGGAGGGAGGAAGTGATGCCAAGGGTCCTTGTGCTTCAGCATGTGAAAAGCGAGGGATTGGGAATAATATATAAGGCCCTCAAGCAAAAAGGAATCGGGGCAGACTTTATAAAGATATTTAATGGTGAAAGGATGCCAAGAGATATTCAAGGCTATGATGGACTTATTGTACTTGGCGGGCCGATGGGTGTTTATGAGGCAGATATTTATCCTTTCATAAAAGATGAACTGATGCTTATAAAAAATGCCATTAAGAATGATATTCCGATACTTGGCATATGTCTCGGCGCGCAGCTTCTGGCAAAGGCCGCAGGGGCAGATGTTTATAAGGGCAAGAAAAAAGAGATTGGCTGGTATGATGTAGAATTGACCGATGACGGCAAAAGAGATGGCTTGTTTATCGGCTTGCCTGATGAGTTTACAGTCTTTCAATGGCACGGTGATACATTTGATATCCCTGAAAACAGCAAATGTCTTGCATTTTCAGAATTGTTTCCGCATCAGGTAATAAAGGTTGGCAAAAAGGCGTACGGCCTGCAGTTCCACCTTGAAGTAACAGAAGAGATGATAAGGGAATGGATAGATGTAAATGATAAGGAACTGGCTTCGGTAAAGGCATACATTAATCCAAAAAATATTTTAAAGGATACATCAAAGCATATTAAAACCATTCATAGATATGGTGAGGCCGTATTTTCAAGATTTCTCAATCTGGCTTATAAATAGGCATTGATGATTAGAATTTGAGCAAATTTAAGTCCAAATGTCTTTGTAGAAACGCATTGTAATACGTTTCCACAGGCTTTAGTTTTGAAAATAGCGAAATAAAAAGTTTTGGCATTATACTTGCAATACTAAAATGAAAGCAGGATACAAGGTTGTATCCTTTATTATAAATATATTATAAGGCAAAGGCGCCTTTCCTGCATAAGGAATGGCGCATTTTTATTTTTGAGTTTACAAAATACACAAAAGGAGGAAAGGAAATGAAAAAGGTAATGGCAGCACTGGCAGTAGCAGCAATAATATTTGCAGGAGGTTTTGATATAGCTATGGCAACACCGTCCACAACATATTGGACACCTGCAACAGCAGATGTCCAGCCGTATGGTGTCTGGCATATCGGCATAGATAATTATTATACCCTTAGGGGAGATACCGGAAAAACCGGAGATCTGCCAACCGATATTGGGCTTACAATTGGGGTGCTTCCTTACGAAAAGCTTCAACTGGAGGTTGGTATTGACATTCTAGCGCCAGCTACAGAGCCGGTTTATTTCAATGCAAAACTTGGGACGCCAGAAAATGCACTCTTTGAAGGTTCACCTGCCCTGAATATCGGGATATATAATGTGGGAACTAAGAGGGACGGCGGGGCATCAAGAACAGATCAGGACATTATGCATATAATGGTCGGAAAGACTCTTCCAATGAATCTTGGGCGTCTTCATGCGGGTGTTTATTCTGGAAACGATAAGCTCCTTCTGAATAAAGATGGGAACAAGGACAATACAGGATTTATGATTGGTTATGATAAAGGTTTTATGCCAAAAAAAGATGACAAAGGCGAATATAACAAATGGATTTTTGCTGCTGACTATCAAAGCGGAAAAAATGCTGTGGGTGCCGGCGGTTTTGGTATATATCACTACTTTACAAGGGATATAAGCCTGCTTACAGGGCCTGTCTGGTTTAATGAACCAACGGTAGCAATAAGCAACGCCAACATTCCGTGGGTTTGGACAACACAGTTGGATATAAATTTCTAATGAAACAGATTACACGGATTAGAAAAGCAGATTACACAGATTTAGGCAAAAACAAGGGTTGTAATCTGTGTAATCGTTTTTCAAAAATCTGTGCAATCAACCATATAAGGAGGTGAACCTAATGAAAAAGATTGAGGCCATAATAAAACCGTTTAAACTTGATGAAGTCAAAAAGGCCCTGAACGACATTCATATAGAGGGCATGACTGTTACGGAAGTAAAGGGTTTTGGCAGGCAGAAGGGGCATACAGAGGTTTACAGGGGCGCCGAATATGCCGTTGATTTTCTTCCGAAGGTTAAGATAGAGGTTGTTACAACAGAAGAAATGGCAGCAAAGGTTGTTAATACAATCCAAACTGCTGCCAAGACAGGGAAGATCGGCGACGGTAAGATATTTGTATCAGCAATAGAAGAGACTGTCAGGATACGGACTGGAGAGAGGGGGAAAGAAGCGTTGTAAGAATCAGAGTCAACGAGTCATAGATTCAAAGAGTCAAAGATAGAAAAATTACTCATTGACTCTCTGACACTTTGACTCTCTGACTCTTAAATAAAGGAGGGACAACGATGTCCAGGAAGATTATTTCAGCAACGATGCTGATAGGAAGCGTATTACTGCCGGTAACGGCGATGGCAGAGAAGACAACAGCACCGGTAATAAATGCAGGCGATACAGCATGGATACTTATATCAACCGCTTTAGTAATGCTTATGACGCCAGGGCTGGCGATATTTTATGCCGGCATGGCCAGAAAGAAAAATGTTTTAGGGACGATTATGCATAGTTTTTTTATACTGTGTCTTATAAGCGTGCAATGGGTGTTATGGGGGTACAGCCTGGCTTTTGGCCCTGATATCGGAGGGGTGATAGGCGGAATAAAGTATTTGGGGTTAAACGGCGTTGGCCAGGAGCCGAATGGCACTATACCCCATCTTGTATTTATGATGTTTCAGGGTATGTTTGCTGTAATAACGGTAGCGCTTATTACAGGGGCCGTTGCAGAAAGGATAAAATTTTCTGCGGTTGTAATTTTTAGCATTCTCTGGGCAACTTTTGTGTATGATCCGCTCTGCCATTGGGTATGGGGCGGAGGATGGCTGCAGAGGCTTGGTGTATTAGATTTTGCAGGAGGTATTGTGGTTCATATAAGCTGCGGCGTATCAGCCCTTGTAGCGGCAATGGTTATAGGAAAAAGAAAAGGCTATCCAAAAGAATATATGCCGCCGCATAACCTTAGTCTCACAGTTATTGGCATGGGGCTTTTATGGTTTGGCTGGTTTGGATTTAATGCGGGTAGCGCATTGGCAGCAAACGGAATCGCAGCGAATGCCTTTGTAACAACAAATACTGCAGCGGCAATGGCTGCCATTACGTGGGTATTTATAGAGTGGATGCACAGGGGAAAGCCTACAACTCTTGGCGCTATATCAGGCGCTGTGGCAGGGCTTGGCACCATAACTCCAGCCTCTGGTTTTGTGGGCCCTGCTTCTTCTCTTATTATAGGTTTGGCTGCAGGGGCGCTTTGCTACTGGGCTGTAAGCGTTCTCAAGCCAAAACTGGGCTATGATGATTCGCTGGATGTTTTTGGCATACACGGCGTAGGAGGCACATTGGGGACAATATCAGCAGGGCTTTTTGCATCGGTAGGCGCAACAGGATTATTTTTTGGAAATCCGGCACAGCTTATAAAACAGCTTATAGGGATCGCGGTAACAGTTGCACTCGCCGGTTTTGGAACATATATCATTTTAAAGGTAGTTGACGCGGTAATTGGAATCAGGGTATCTCAAGATGAAGAGATAGAAGGATTGGACCTTTCTCAGCATGGGGAGAGCGGATATATATTGTAGTTAAGACTGATACAGTGTTGTATCAGAGATGATTGAATCAAGGCAACGGCGCCTTCTTTTTGATGTAGTTGCCCATTTATGGGCGTATTTAAAAATGCTGATAAATCGGCAGACTACATTCAAGACAGAGGGCGTTTTTATTTTTAAATCAAATAAGGAGGTAGAGTGAAATGTTTAAAAAAATAGGAATAGCAATAATGCTTCTGGCATATCTCATTATGCCGATGGCGGTTATGGCAGAAGAGGCGGTTCCTCAGGTAAAGGCTGCCACAGAAGCTGCAACGGCGCCTGCAGCTCCGGTACCGCCAAAGATTGATACAGGCGATACGGCATGGGTTCTGATTTCAACAGCGCTTGTTATGCTTATGACGCCAGGCCTTGCCCTTTTCTACGGCGGTATGGTGAGAAAGAAAAACGTTTTAGGGACCATCATGCAGAGTTTTATCATTATTGCCATTATAAGCATTCAATGGGTTTTGTGGGGCTACACCCTTGCATTCGGGCCGGACAAAGGCGGTATTATTGGTGGTCTGGAGTGGCTGGGGTTAAATGGCGTGGGTCTCGACCCCAATCCCGATTATGCGGCAACGATTCCACATCAGGCAACACTAGTATACGATCCTGTCTGCCACTGGGTATGGGCTGTAGGTGGATGGATTAGAAATATCGGCGCATTAGACTTCGCAGGCGGCACAGTAGTTCATATATCATCAGGCGTGTCTGCCCTTGCTGCTGCACTTCTTATTGGAAAACGAAAAGGCTATATGACAGAGATTATGGCGCCGCACAACCTCCCCATGACAGTTTTAGGTGCAGGGCTGCTCTGGTTTGGCTGGTTTGGATTTAACGCAGGGAGTGCTGTTGCATCAGGTGCATTGGCAACAAGCGCCTTTGTTGTGACCAACACAGCAACAGCAGCGGCAGCGCTGGCATGGATATTTGCAGAGTGGATACAGAGAGGCAAACCCACGGTGCTTGGCGCTGCGTCAGGCGCAGTTGCAGGACTTGTAGCAATTACACCTGCATCAGGTTTTGTTGGTCCAATGTCGTCCATTGTAATTGGTCTTGGCGCCGGGATAATATGCTACACGGCGGTGAGCCTGATTAAGCCGCTTCTTGGTTATGATGATTCCCTCGATGCCTTTGGCGTGCATGGTGTAGGAGGCACGTGGGGGGCAATCGCAACAGGGCTTTTTGCAACAACAACGATAAATTCGGCAGGCGCTGATGGTTTGTTTTTTGGCAACCCAGCTTTGCTTGGCAAACAAATTATTGCGGTACTTGTAACAATGACATATGCATTTGTTGTTACCTTTGTGCTTCTGAAAGTTCTTGACTGGACAATGGGACTCAGGGCATCGGAAGAGGAAGAGGTCATGGGTCTTGACCTTACACAGCATGGGGAAAACGGATATAGTTCGTAAATACCGGCCCACGTGTCCGTTGTCCGTGACCGTTTAAAGAATTTTTTACGGACACGGGATCCGGACACGGATAACGGATTTTAACAGATACACCGTAGTATCTTTATATAATAGGCAAAGACGCCTTGGGGTTACAAAACCCAAGGCGTTTTTGTTTGGAGGTGGTGAGAAATGGGTGTTATAAACGACAATATATCCAGACGAAAGTTTTTAAGCAGCGCATTTATGTCGCTTGGTCTTGGATTTGGTATTGGCATGTTAGGTCTTAGGTTCCTGCAGTTTTTAAGCCCGAAAGTAAAAGCGGACAGATTTGAAGAGATACTGGTTGGCTCTGCAGGCGACGTATCAGCAAGCGATGTAATGCCTATGGAGATTGGCAACAGTAAGGTTTTTCTTTTAAAAACAGATACGGGTCTTATTGCTTTTTCAAGGAAATGTACGGATTTGGGCTGTCTTGTCAGCTGGGACAAGGCAAAGGAGCAGTTTATCTGTCCGTGCCATCAGGGTGTATATGACAGAAATGGCAAGAATATTGCAGGCCCTCCGCCTCGGCCGTTAGACAGGTTTCAGGTAGTTCAAAAAGGGGAGAATATTTATGTGAAGGTGAAAACCGCATAATAAAAAAAGCGTCAAAATGTCATCGTGTCAAAGTATCAAAGCATAAAAAAACTATGACACTCTGATACTCTGACACTTTAAAGGGGTAATTCTATGGAAACACTTATTGAACAGACGGCAGAGAAATCTTTAAAGGATAGAGTCATAGACCTCATCCAGAAAGAAGTCCCTGATTATATGAACAACTTTTTTTACTGCATGGGGGCAACGCCCTTGATTCTCTTTTTTGTTGCAGCGACAACAGGTATCCTTATGACATTCTATTACATACCATTTTCAGAAAGGGCATACGAAAGTGTCAGGGCTATAACCAGTGAAATATACCTCGGTTGGTTTATACGGGGTCTGCATAAGGTATCTATCAACCTGATGATATTTACCCTTTTCCTTCATCTTGTCAGGGTTTTTGTGACCCGTGCATATAAAACCCATGGAGAATTGAAATGGCTGATAGGCACAATGCTCTTTTTTACAACACTTGCAATGGGATTTACAGGTTATTCGCTTGTCTATGACCATGTATCATATTGGGGCATGACAGTTGTAATGAATATGGCAGAAGAGATGCCTGTTTTTGGCCCCCCGCTTGCCTATCTTTTAAGGGGTGGCGCAGAGGTGTCAGAGCTTACACTTCTGCGTCTGTATGACCTCCATACCAAATTATTGCCTCTGCTTTTAATTCTCCTGATAGGCGGCCACATTATTGCAATAACGGTTCTTGGTTTTGCAAAGGTGGAAGGATCAGAAGGAAAACATATGGGAAAACACATGTTCTATCCTGAGCATGCAATGAAGGTAGGGCTTGCTGCAGTCAGTCTCCTTATACTCATGGTTAACCTTGTTATGATATTTCCGCCGAACATTGGCGTGGCGGCGAATCCATTGGAGGTTGCATCCAATGTGGCGCCGCCCTGGTATTTTTCCGCGGTGTATAAGTGGATAACCATTGCGCCGAGGCAGCCCGCATTATTCGGGGTTTTACTCTTTTGTGTTGTTTTTGTCGCTTACCCGTATATAGACAGATTTCTTACGGAGAGGGGATTTAATATGGGAAGGATAAATATAGTTATAGGAAGCGCAGCAGTTCTAATTTTTGTAATATTGACTCTCTGGAATGTGATGATTTGACCCAAAAATAGACTTTGATTTTTGGGGAAACCTGCAAGTTGCCTGCCAGACGAGGCAGCGGACAATTTTGCGACGAGTCGTAACCCACCCCTTCCCCTCCTTGGAGGGGATAAAGGGGTGGGTTGTGAGGAGCAAAATTGGCCGATAACGAAGTATGGCAGACAAATCACAGGTTTGTAAAATAGCGAGGTTTTTAATCGCTATTTT
>JACRML010000028.1 GCA_016214995.1 Deltaproteobacteria bacterium | reverse complement strand
TGAAAAGGCAGGTCATGCTAAGGTAATAAACAAGGTTGACGTCCAGACCAAGGGAGGCCAGTGGGCAGTAGGCCAGGCAAAAAAGCTTGGCGTAAAACTCTCAGGCAAGACCGTTGAGTATGATATAACTGCAGTTGAAGCTAAGCAGGATATTGCAGGTGTGGAATTCCCTGTATGGGCCTTTGTGCCAAGCAACAAGGTAAAGGGTGACAAGGTGGAAGGTTATAAAAATCCACATGGTGTGGTTCCTGGTCCAACCATCATTGCAGATGAAGGGGATATTGTAAGGGTTATAATGAGGAACAGGAGCAAGAATAATCATACCATCCACATCCATGGCCCGACGGTTATCGCGTATGACCACGATGGCACAATGAATGTGGCGCAGGTTCCGGTAAAGCCAGATCAGGAGTTTACATACGAGTTTGTGGCGTCTCCGGTCGGCACACATCTCTATCACTGTCATGTGAATGCCAATGAGCATATGGATATGGGGCTTTACGGCTCTATCATCATCCACAGCAAGAATGAGGAAAAGGTTGATCAGGACCTCCTTGTTATGTTGGATGAGTGGGACTCAAAATTTTCAATGGAAGAGGGTTTTGCCCCAACCACCGCTGAAGTAAAACAGAGCGCAGAGGTTGGTCATCCAAGAAATATTGCCCGTTATAACTTCTTTACTATTAATGGCAATGCATGGACAGATGAATACCCGAATGTCATTGCTGCCCAGCAGGGACAGAAGATTCGGGTGAGATTTATAAACATGGGCAGTTGGCCGCATAATATCCATCTGCATGGCCACACCCTTCACTGGGTGGCATGGGATGGACGGAATGTCCCTCCATATAATAATAAGATATCGGATAATGATATGAGAAGCGATTCTGTCTCCATCCTTCCTGGTGAGAGAAAGGATTATATCTTTGAGGCAAATCAGGATGGCAGATGGGTATGGCACTGCCACATTGTTGCGCATGCAACCAATGACGGCGTATATCATGGAGGTCTCCTGATGGCGGTAGTCTATCTGCATCCCAAAAAGGATGGTGTTGGGCCCTATGGCGGCGTTCTTGATGGGAGCGGTATAGATTTGGATGCGTATCCGCTTGGCAAGCCTGTAAAGATAGGGGAAAAGCCATACGATGCAATATCATCTAAATGATGATGGGTCAAAGGCAGTGAAAAGTGTTGCAGAACTGTGACAATGAGTATATAATTTATAGCAGGATTAAACAGGAGGGCTGTCGTGCCCTCCTGTTTTTCTTAGGATAGAAGGCCAAAAAATAGAGATTGATTTTTTTACGGGAAGGAGGTCTTATTATATGGCACTTATGACATGGAATGATAATGATTTTAGCGTCAATATCAAACTGTTAGATACCCATCATAAGAAACTCTTTGACCTTATAAACGCATTACACGATGCTATGAAACAGGGTAAGGTAAAGGATGTTTTAGGGAAGATATTCTCTGAGTTAATAGAGTATACGGTTTATCATTTTCGTGCAGAAGAAGAGCTGTTCCAAAAATACGTATATCCTGAATATCAGCAGCATAAAAAGGAGCATGAGGATTTGACAAAGACAGCTCTGGAGCTCAAGGATAGATTTGATGCAGACCAGATGAGAACGGTGCTGACCATGGAAACCATGGAATTCTTAAAGGACTGGCTAAAAAATCATATCTGTGGCACTGATAAAAAATACACCAAGTTTCTGAATGGTAAAGGGGTTGCGTAAGTTGGAAATCAATTTGGATTTTGTCTTTTTTTAAAAGCTCCGGGTGTTAGTCTTCTGTACGATAGACTGCTAAAGGGCACATAGATCTTGGGAAATATGGACTCCTCTTGTCTGTGATTTATTGGAAAATCATAAAAAAGTGATATTATGCCACTCTTGACATGGAATGATTATTTTAGCGTACGTATAAAGGAGATGGATGACCATCATAAAAGGTTCTTTGACCTGATAAATACATTGCATGATGCTATAGAACATGGTGAGGCAAGGGATGTTTTGTTTTAGGAGAGGTCTTTTCTGAACTTATAAAGTATACAGTTTATCACTTCAGTGCTGAAGAATATCTGCTTAAAAAATATGGATACCCCGAGTATTTACAGCAAAAAAAAGAGCACGCGAATCTGGTAAGACAGGTTCTGGAACTCAAGGATAAATCTGATAAAGACACGATAAAGATTGTACTAACCATAGACACCATGGAGTTTTTGACGGACTGGCTCAGAAATCACATCTGTGTGATGGATAAAAAGTACAGCCAGTTTCTCAATAATAAGGGGGTTATATGAGTCGGAAGTCAAAAAAAGTATGCAGTAGGCAGTATGCAGTAGGCAGTTGTTACTCATCGTATTTTCTCTATTCTTTGCTGCTTACTGCCTTCTGCTTACTGCATACCGTTTCTTATGCCACCGACCTTCCTATAAGAGGAATAGCCAGAGGAGAGTCAAAGATAAAAGCAGGAGATAATGCCCCGCTGGTTACCCCTGAACTGGAAAAGGCGCATAAGCAAGGAAAGGTTATCGCCCTTCAATTAGGTTATTCTTCCCACTGTCCATGGTGCGACAGGATGGAAAGGTATATCCGTGAGATCATGAAGAACACGAACAATTTTGATAACAAGGCAGTTTTTATCATGACACAGATAGAGCACGCAAAGATGATCGCCCCTCCGGATGAAGGGGTGAAATTGAAAGAGGCCTTTGGTGTGGAAGGCCAGCCGTGGCTGTTTATTATAGACCAGACAGGCACGGTGAGATTTATCTATAAGATATTTGTTGGCAGCGACACATTTACAAGAAATATTAAGGAGTTGTTGGGAGAGGCAACGGAAGGCCATGAAAAATCAAAGGAGGAGGAACTTAGTGAACAAGAGCAAAAGCAGCTCAAGAAACATAGAGAAGGAGGAGAGCATGGAAAACATGAATAGAGGAGATAAGTCAGGAATGATAAAAGTCAGGAGTCAGGAGTCAGGAGTCAGAAGTCAGAATCAAGAAATAAGAAGCAAGAGAAGGTCTTGCCTCTTACCTCTTGCCTCGCACCACGTACCTTTCTTTTTACTGCTCACTGCCTACTGCTTACTGCCTACTGTTCTTTACGCGGCACAGGAAATGTTAAAGACACAAAAGGTTAAAGTTGGAGAGAATGCGCCTCTCACAGAGATGCTTAAAAAGATAAATCAAGAGAAAAAGGTAATTGTGCTTACGCTCCTCCCAAATCCGATGGGGTGCAGACGTTGTGATTCGCTTGTAAACCTTCTTGAGAAGGAGACGGAAAAATATAAAGATAATTCCTCTTTTATTATGGCAGGCGGCCAGGATATGTTGGGCGCGGATCAAGAGACTCTGGAATTAAAAAGACTCTACGGCTTTGTCACCATGGGCGATGCGTGGACATTTATTATAGACAGGGAAGGGGTATTGAGAAAGATACTTATAGGACTTTTTACCGGAGAGGAATTAGAAGGGATACTGGATAATATTATAGGGAGGAAGGAATGATAAAATTCAGAAGTCAGAAGTCAGAAGCCAGAGGTCAGAAGGAAGATGCAGGGTGCAGGATGCAAGATGCAAGATTTTTCTTCCTTCTAACTTCTTGCTTCTTGTTTCTTTTCGCATCGCATGTTTTTGCCGAGACAAGAGAGTTCACATTCACGGTAACTGAAGGAACAATCGAACTAAACGGCACAAAGTTTATGGTCTGGAAATATAATGATACATTTCCAGGTCCTGAGATAAGGGTAAAAGAAGGGGATATAGTAAAGGTTAAACTAAGAAACAAGAGTAGCGCAAAACACGGGATGTTTTTTCACGGGCTTTACGTTAATCCACGGGTCTCTATTCAGGAGCAGGAGATATTTGTTGACCCTGATTATGAATATACCTATGGCGAATTCATTGCAAAGCCTGCCGGAACCCACCTGTATCACTGCAGTTGGAATATGGCGGAACACTTAAGCAGAGGCCTTTACGGCGCATTTATTGTGGAGGCAAAGAACGAGCCCAAGTATGATAAAGAATTTGTATATATCTTAAGCGACTGGAACAGCAAGACTGAAAAAGGTGACGACCATCTTGGCGCAGGCCATCCCAGGTCAATGCTGGATAATGATATTACTACAATCAATGAAAGGGCTGTTACAGGAGATAATCCCATTGTTATGGAGGCAAAGAAGGGTGAAAGGATTAGAATGAGGCTTGCCAACATAGGTCACCTTCCTCATAAGATCAGATTTGCGGATGGTTTCCTTATTACCCATGAGGATGGTTATCTCATCACTGAACCTAAAACACAGGATTCCATAACCATATACCCTGGAAAAAGGCACGATATTGTGATAACTGCCGGCAATCCCGGTAAAATGACATTTTATCACAGCGTCAACATGCCCAAAAGCGCAGGCGAAAGATTGGCAGAGATCGAGTCTCCAAACAAGCAGGCCGACGAGCACAAACACGAACACCCAAAGGCTTCACATGACAGTTCTCATGATGAAGATAAGCCTGTCCCCGAAGGCTTCAATCGTGGAAGGGATAAAATAGATGCAGCTAAGGAGCTTCCAATCTTTGTGCTTGATGTAAGAGGAGGGAAGTAATGATAAAAACAGAGGTCAGGAGTCAGAAGATAATTTCGATTTCCGAATTCCGAATTCCGAATTTAAAATCGCAAATCGCAAATCGTAAATCGCAAATCATTGTGCTGCTTACTGTTTGCTGTTTATTGTTTTCCATCTTTTCCCCAGTTATTTCCCATGCAGTATTACGCGGATTACCCGAGGGCAAATCAAGAATTCAGGTAGGTGATAAAGCTCCACTGGATACCGCCGACCTTAAAAAGGCCAATGAGGACGGCAAGGTCATCCTGCTCATGTTCGGCAACATAGACCACTGCATCTACTGCGAGAAGGTGTGGGGTAATATCAGAGATATAATGCCCAAGTACAGTAAAGATGTGGCCGCAATCCTAAAGACCCATCGCGCTTCTAAGTTCTGGGGACCTGAAGACGAGGCTGTGAAATTAGGAGAACGATACGGTGTTATTGGGGAGCCGTGGCTTTTTATCATAGATAAGAAAGGCATTGTAAGGCATATATTTATGGGGTTTACAGGCAAGACAGAGATTGAAAATGAGATAAAGAAGGTGCTGATGGACAAATAGTTTTTACTTCATCACAATGAAATTATAGCCATTCAAAATACAACGCTGCAACAAATATACAATTGTAAGAGAGCCAAGGCAAAGGAGAACGAAACGGTAATGTATGAAAAGGTCATTATTTGTCATAGGCTCTTTTATTGTCTTATGTTTTTCTCTCTATTCTCATCTTATTTCTCATGCGGTAATAAGAGGGGCGCCCGAGGGTAAGCCCCGGGTTCAGGTGGGTAATAATGCCCCGCTTGAAACAGATGATCTGCGCAAAGCGCATGAACAAGGGAAGGTTATCCTTCTTATGTTTGGCAACCCCGACCATTGCAGATACTGTGAGAAGGTATGGTTTAATATACAGGATCTGATGGAGCGGTACAAGGATGTAGCTGCAATATTAAAGACCCATCGTGCAGCCGAGTTTTGGGCGCCAGAAGATGAGGATGTGAAATTAGGCAAAAGATACGGTGTTATTGGAGAACCGTGGCTCTTTCTCATAGATAAAAAAGGGGTTGTGCGGCATATCTTTGTCGGTTTTGCCGGCAAATCGGAGATTGAGGCTGAAGTAAAAAAGCTGCTGGATATGACTAAACCCCGTTAGAAATTTACTAATCTATGGATAAGTTACTGTAATTGCAAGATGGATTACTCCGGCATGAAACTTCTCAAAGGATAAACAGAGGTAATGGCGGAGAGGTTAGGAGTGGGGTGCTAGATTATGAATTTCTCATTCCTACATTTCTAATCAAAACTCCTTAATTGGTAATTAGTAATTAGAAATTTTCTTTAATATAATCCTCTATCCTCCAATAAAGCTCATCGTTCTGCTGCATTTTTTAAAGATATTATCGCTTATCTGATGTTTTTCTGGCTTCTTTCTTACGGCTCTAAATAAAAGCTCTTCAAGTTCCTTATCGGTGCAGCCATTTCTCAATACCATTTTAATATCTATCTCATCATCAGAAAACAGGCATGTTCTGAGTTTTCCATCTGCTGTAAGCCTCAGCCTGTTGCATGAACTGCAAAAGTGGTCTGACACAGGGCTTATAAAACCTATCTCGCCTATGCTGTCCGTAAATTTGTATCTCCTTGCCGGACCTGTCCTCTTTTCAGGATTGCCAAGCGGAAGCAGTTTCTGAAAGCTGTTTATTTTCTCCATGATTTGAGAGGTTGAAATGCATTTGTCTTTATCCCAGACTGCCTCTACTTCAAATGGCATATATTCTATAAATCTTATGTGATATGGTTTATGTTTTGTGAGCAAGGCAAAATCTAAAATCTCATCATCATTAAATCCCTTTATTACCACACAATTTATCTTTACAGGACTTAAACCTGTCTTTTCTGCCTGTTCAAGCCCTTCCATTACATCGTTCATAAAATCTCCCCTGGTTATTTTATGAAATCTGTCTTGCCTTAAAGAATCTACACTCACATTTACCCGAGTAAGTCCAGCCTTTTTTAATGGATATGCAAATTTTTTCAGGAGAACGCCGTTTGTTGTAAGGCTGAGGTCTTCAACGTCAGGAAGTTTTGCCAATTTTTCTATAAATTCAACAATACCTTTACGGACAAGAGGTTCTCCGCCGGTAACCCTTATTTTTGTTATGCCGTGCTTTACTGCAATAGTTGCAATCCTTAAGAATTCTTCGTACCGCAGTATATTATTGGAATCCATCAAAGGTATGCCATCAGAAGGCATGCAGTAGACACACCTTAAGTTGCATCGGTCCGTTACAGATATTCTCAGGTAGTCTATAGGGCGGTTGTATGAATCTATGAGTTTTGTCATATTTTAATCACAGAGGCTAAGAGGTGGGAGATTTTGCCTGCGTCCTCTTTCATTATTCTCTACCTTCTTAACTTATCAATATAAAATAGTCAATCCGTAAAATGGCGATTAAAAACCTCGCTATTTTACATCTTCCACTTGCAATCGCTTCGCAGCAAGTGGAGCCAGCCGATTTGGTTGCCATACTTCGTTATCGGCCAATTTTTGTTCCTCACCGTATCGGTGAATATACGGCTCGTTGTAAAAATTGGCCGCTGCCTCGTCTGGCAACCAACTTGCAGGTTTCCCCAAAAATCAATGTCTATTTTTGGGGTCAATCCATCTCTTCATGTGCTGAATCATCAGCAGGGGGTTGTTTTTCTTCCTGTGGTTTGGCTATATCAATTTCAAAAAATCTTTCCGGGGCGGCATTTCTGCTGTCTGCGGCAGTATTTGCTGAATCTGTTGGTGCGGTTCCTTCTTTAAAGGCTTCAAAGATTACATTTTCTGTTGCCGGGGTTGCAGCCGTGCCTGTTATCTTATCTATTTTGGTAAATATAACGCCTTCCGGGGTTGGAAAACTTTTAACAGACGCCCCAGCCGTTGCCTTTTGCATGAAGTTAAGCCATATTGGCAAAGCCGCCCTTGCACCTGTCTCCATATGGCCTAGCGGTCTCTCGTCATCATAACCTATCCAGGCGCCCGCAATGATGTCCGGAGTATAGCCTATAAACCATGCATCATTTAAATTATTTGTGGTTCCTGTCTTGCCAGCAGCAGGTCTTCCAAGTGCCTTTGCCCGTCTGCCGGTTCCTTCTTGTATAACACCTTGCAAAAGGTTAGTCATTATGAACGCAGTCTGAGGGCTCAGGATTGCCTGCGTTGTCCGAGATGTTTCCTCAAGGATATTCCCTGCCTTGTCTGTAATCTTTGTTATAAATATTGCCTCTGTCCTTTGTCCCATGTTTGCAAATGTGGAATAGGCGCTGGTCAGTTCCAGCAAAGACAAGCTGGGTGAGCCTAAGGCAAGGGAGAGGTCGTTATTCAATACAGACTGGATGCCAAGCCTTTTTGCATACTCAATTGCATAGTTTACGCCAATATCCTGTAGTATCTTTACTGTTACAACATTTCTGGAATGTGTAAGCGCCTGTCTGAATGTTGTCGGTCCGTAAAATTTTTCTTCAAAGTTTCTCGGCTTCCATTCGCTTTCTATGTCAGTTTTATTTTGAGCATTTTTTGCAGTTTCTTCAAAAATAATAGGCGAGTCAACTATTACAGATGCAGGCGTGTAACCCTTGTCCAGAGCGGCGGCATAGATAATTGGCTTAAATGCGCTTCCTGGCTGCCGTTTTGCCTGCACAGCCCTGTTAAACTGGCTTTTTGTAAAATCCGCCCCTCCTATCATAGCCTTTACATAACCTGTTGCATGCTCCAGTGCAATCAAAGATGCCTGTGTCAACGGTTCCTGCTCCAAAACGACAGAGACCGGTTCGGAGTTTGAAATTAGAGACGGGCCGGAGTTTGAAATAGCCTTTACAGACACCTTTATGACATCGCCGCTTCGTATGATGCGTGTAATCTCCTGATATTTTCCTCCATCAGGTTCGTTGGTTGGATTGTAGAGTTTTGCCCACGTTGCATCTTCAAATGAAAGTGTGGTTTTATAGCCGCCGATGTTGACTAAAAAGTATTTCTCTTGAGTATTTACCGCAGCAACAATTCCTTCATATATTTTTCCTGCTTCAGGCTGTTTGCCGTTCAACTCTGCATTTACCTGGTCCAGAAATGCATCCATGTCTTCTTTTTTGACCAGTTTTTTCTCAGGTCCCCTGTAGCCGCGCCTTTTGTCATGCTCCTTTAAGCCATAGGCTACCGCTTCGTTAGCAGCCTGCTGCAGTTCTACGTCCAATGTTGTGTATACCTGGAGCCCGCCCCTATAGAGAAGATCTTCGCCATACTTTTCATCTATGTATCTGCGGACATGCTCCGTAAAATACGGCCCTACCCATAAACTTCTTATCTCTTTAGGTTTAAGTTTGATAGAATAACGTATCGCCTTTTCTTCTTCCTCCACTGTAATAGAACCCTCTTCCAGCATTCTCCGAAGCACATACTCCTGCCGCTGCTTTGCTGCCTCGGGAAAATGATAGGGTGAATATTTGCTGGGCGCTTTTGGGAGGCCTGCCAGTAGTGCAGCCTCAGCCATGTTCAGATTTTCAACGTCCTTGCCGAAATATGTTTCTGCCGCAGCCTGGACGCCGTAAGCGCCGTTTCCCAGATATATCTGATTCAGATAAAGATGGAGTATGTCATCTTTTGAAAGGCTTTTTTCTATCCTATATGCCAATAAAGCCTCTTTCACCTTTCTTGCAAAGCTCTTTTCGGAGGTAAGAAAAAATGATTTTGCCAGCTGTTGAGTAATGGTGCTTCCACCCTGCACTATTCTGCCTGCTGAAATGTTTTTATAAAATGCCCGCAGGATACTCCAGTAGTCTACGCCCTTGTGTTGGTAAAACTGGGCATCTTCCGCAGCCAGGAATGCCTTTATGAGGCGAGGTGGAATCTTGGAGAATGGAACTACAATCCTCCTTTCTATATAAAACTCACCTATAACCTGGCCATCACTGGAATATACCTTTGTAATTATATTGGGGTTATACTGCTGGAGAGAGTTTAGTTGCGGCAGAGTACTGGCAAAATAAAGATAGATGGTAAGTGGAAGAGATCCAATCACAAAAATAGCTACAGCAAGTATCACGATAAGTTGCTTTTGTTTGTTTTTATTCTTCATCAAAAAATAATAACAAAAAAAATAAGATAAGGCAAGGTGGGCGATAACTTTCTGGATAATTTTTGGTGCGGTTTTGCAGTCCTTAAGTTATTTGACCATATGCACATTCGTTGCTATACTCTAGCCGTGAAAATATTTGTTCTTATAAAGCAGGTTCCTGATACTGCAATAGCTTTGGAAATAAAGGCAGATGCTGCAGATATTATGTATCAGGATATACCGTGGGTTATAAATCCCTACGATGAATATGCTGTGGAAGAAGCACTGTGCATAAAAGAAAAGCTTGGCGGCAGCGTAACAGTAATCTCTATGGGGCCTGACAGGGTTGCAGATATTATCAGAAGCTCTTTTGCAATGGGTGCTGATGAAGCTGTTCATTTAAAGGATACTGCCTTTAACAGCCTTGATGCATATTCAACAGCCTTCATCTTAAGTAAAGCTATAAGTATTTCAGGTTATGACATCATCCTTTGCGGCAAGCAGGCAGTAGATGACGGTTGGGGCTATATAGGGCCGGCCCTGGCGGAAATATTAAGTGTTCCATCAGTCTCTTCGATCCTTAAATTGAAAATATCAGAAGATAAAAAACATGCAACGGCAACAAGAGAGATTGATGAAGGCCTTGAAGTAGTTGAAGTGCCTCTGCCTGCCCTATTCGCAGTTCAGCAGGGCATTAACAAACCAAGATATGCCTCTCTTCCCGGAATCATGAAAGCAAAGAAGAAAGAGATAAAAATAGTTGATGCAGGCGCATTGGGTGTTGCTTCGGCAGCCACAGACCTTCGGGTTTGGGGTGCTTCACGCACAAATGTAAAAAAATTATTCTATCCGCCCGAAAGGAAAAAGGGGAAGGTTTTGGAAGGTGATTCCATGACTGTGATAAAAGAGCTAATCAATCTTTTAAGGAATGAGGCGAAGGTAATATAACAAAGCACCTATACCAGTGGTTGCGCAGGAAGGAAGATGAAAATGTCATTGCGCGAAGCGATCCTAAAAGCATGGTTCGGAGCGGAATGACAGTTCTGGGTATTTTCAAGTGAATAACAATGACATTTGGGTAATTGCTGAGCATAAGGCAAATATCATAACCGCTGGCGCGTTAGAGGCAATAGGCGCCGGCAAGCTCATTTCAAAGCAATTGAATGGAGGGTTATCCGTTGTTATTCTGGGTGATGAGTTGTCTGTATTCTCTAAAAGTCTTTCAAATACAATGGTAGATAATATTTATCTGCTGGAAAATCCACTCTTGGTGCAATATACCTCTGATGCATATATAAGCTGCCTTATCCCATTAATTAAACAACACCGGCCATCTGTTATACTTATACCATCAACTTGTCTCGGCAGAGACCTTGCACCAAAATTAGCTGCGGTGCTTAAGACAGCCTATGTATCTGATATAAGCAGGATAGAGATTGACAATAACAATATAACTTTTACTAGACCCGTATACGGAGGCAGGCTTTTATCTGCTGTTGTATGCAGAGGTGAAAAACCCTGGGTTTTAATACTCAGACCGAGGGCATTTGAAAAGGCTGCATCCGGTGCTGTAGCCACAGACCTTCATGCCTATGGGGTCTCAAAAGCTGCAAACATAGAAAAATATTCCACGAATCTTCTATCTTCCTCTATAAGGGCAATCATCAAAGGTGTTGAGCAGACGCAGAAGGGTATGGGTTTAACCGAGGCAGATATTATTATAGCTGGCGGAAGGGGTATGAAAGACGCTGAAAATTTTAAAATGCTGGAAGATCTTGCAAGTGTTCTTGGTGGTGTTGTTGGTGCATCAGGGGCAGCTGTGGATGCTGGCTGGATGCCTCACTCAGCGCAGGTCGGCCAAACAGGGAAGGTTGTGTCTCCAAAACTCTATATTGCCTGCGGCATATCAGGCGCGCCACAGCATCTGGCAGGTATGTCAACATCCAAATGCATTGTTGCCATCAACAAAGACCCTTATGCGCCAATATTTCAAGTGGCCGATTATGGGATAGTCGGGGATTTATTTGAAGTGGTGCCAATGGTGATTGAAGAGTTGAAGAAGAACGGGTAACTTCTCTGTAAAGTAAGTGGTTTCATGTAATATTTATTTCCCATTGTAATGCCATGCTCAGCGATACATCCATTTGTTTTATATCTTTTTCTTTCCATCTGGTTTATTACAGATGGTTTACTGTGAGCTGTAACAGTTAAAATTGGCCTCTGCCTCGTCTGGCAGCGTCCGATAGAATCAATCGGGGGCAGTTTTCCCAAAAAACGATGTCTATTTTTGAGGCGGTTTTCTTCATTGAAATTTTGCATCATGAGTGATAATCTCTTATAAAATGAAAGACAGACACAATTCACTGCAAGATGTCTTTGTACAGTTGACTGCTAATGGAAAATGATAACTTTTTTATAGGTTGGATAATGTCTCAAAAAACAGAATACTTATCATTTATGTTGGTGTTTTTGACATGAGAAATACTGTAAGATATTTTGGGTAGGCAATATATGAAATTGTTACGCAATTACCGGAGTTATTAGCTGTATAGGCTGAATAAACTTGAGCCCTGATGCAGATTCTATTTTAGATATTTCATTAGACCACATTACAACAGCGAGTGTGTTTGTAGCCAAATTCATCATTTCTATTTCAACGATAGAATTTTGCGGCAGAGGGAAAATAGCATATCTTATTCCAACACCGCTCTCGGAAATATCCACTGTTTTTGCTGAAAATGATATTCTGTCGTAAGCTCCCTCTATGTAGAATATACAGGGAACAACTTTGGCTATTCTAAGGTTACTCCTTCTATCTTTGCCATCTTTGTTAAAAACAGTGTTGCACGAAGGGCATGGGCTATATGAAAATGGTGCATAATGCTGAAATGTATTGTTGCACTCGGGGCAGGTCAATAGTTCTTTCTTTTCTGTGTTTTTATTCATTGTTAGGTTAAAGGCTTACATTACACAATAGCCATTTTGCTAAAAGATAACCAATTGTTTAAATTATAATAAAAAAAGGCATAACTTGCAACTAAAATATAAATAGGAAAACAGGAAGAATATCAGGCGGTACTTAAATATTATATGCCAAATAGCATACCTTTTAAATCAGGTTTTGTAGCCATCATAGGCCGTCCGAATGTTGGGAAGTCTACACTCTTAAATGCAATCCTTGGGGAAAAAGTTGCTATCGTTTCTAAAAAACCACAGACTACCAGAAACAAAATCCGCGGCATAAAAAATACTGAAAATGCCCAGATTATATTTCTGGATACCCCCGGCATACATGCGGCAAAGGGTTATTTAAATGAGTTTATGATAAAGGAGGCGATGTCGGTACGGGAAGATGTTGATGGTATAGTATATTTGACAGAGGCCACAAGAAAGATAGACGAAGAAGATGTTTTTATTGTCCTAGGTTTTAAAAAGCTTAAATGCCCTGTTATACTCGGCATAAATAAAATAGATATGGTGTCGAAGGACAAACTACTGCCTTTGATAGATGAATATTCCAGATTATATCCATTTAAAGAGATTATCCCTTTATCCGCAGCAAAAAGAGAGGGAATAGATAAGCTTTTAAATCTAATTATGGAACTTCTCCCTCAGGGGCCAAAATACTTTTCTGAAGATATATTGACAGATATGTCTGAACGGTTTATTGCTGCTGAAATTATAAGGGAAAAGGTATTTGAGCTTACAAAACAGGAGATACCTTATTCCACCGTTGTTGTGGTTGACAGATTTAAAGAAAACCAAGCGAAAAGAATTGTTTCCATCTCTGCAACTATCACTGTGGAGAGAGATTCTCAGAAAGGTATTATCATTGGGAAGGGCGGAAACATGCTGAAACAGATTGGCACCCGTGCCCGCATTGATATAGAAAGACTGTTAGGGACAAAAATATATCTTGAACTTTTTGTAACGGTTCAGAAAGACTGGACAAAGGATAAAAGACTGTTAAAGGAGTTTGGGTATCACTAATGATGCCTGATTACACAGATTGCAGAGGCAGATTACGCAGATTTAAAACCAATCCTTATCTGTGTAATCATGTTTTGAAAATCTGTGTAATCAATTATATATGAAACCTATTGTTGCCATAGTTGGAAGGCCGAATGTAGGTAAGTCAACCCTCTTCAACCGCCTCATTGGCAAGAGAAAGGCCATTGTCAAGAATGAACCCGGTATCACCAGAGACTTAAATTATGCGGATGTGATTGAACAGGGTAGGGCATTTACCCTGATTGACACTGGTGGTTTTGAACCAATCTCCACCTATCGGGATGGAGTGGGTTCAGCAATGCTTGCCAAAGTGCGGGAGCAGGCATTACTCGCTATTGAAGAGGCTGACATTATTGTATTTATTATGGATGGCCGCGACGGTTTCCTTCCTTCTGACATAGATGTTGCGAACATATTGAGAAAAGTAAATAAACCTGTCATTTATACCGTGAATAAGATAGACACATCAAACCAAGAACAAGGATTGGCAGATTTCTACAGGCTTGGCATGGAAAACCTTATTCCTGTTTCAGCTGAACTTGGTAAAGGCGTTTATGAACTGATGGACAAAATAATAAACCTTATTCCCAAGACTTCTTCCGTGAAAGAAAAAGAGGAAAGGATAAGATTGGCAGTGGTTGGGAGGCCGAATGTAGGCAAATCATCTCTTGTTAATAAGCTCCTTGGTTATGAAAGGGTTATGGTAAGCGATATACCTGGTACAACGAGAGATGCAATCGATACACCTTTTAATTATGATAAAAGAAAATATCTGCTTATAGATACGGCCGGTATAAGGAAAAAGGCAAGGATTAGCAGGACTGTGGAGCAATACTCAGTCATGGCAGCAATTAAAAATATTGAGAGGTGTGATATTGCATTGTTGGTTATAGACGCAATGGACGGCATGACGGAACAGGATGAGAAGATAGCAGGTCTTATATACGACAGGGGGAAGGGTTGTATTGTTGTTGTCAACAAGTGGGATATGCCGGAGAAAGAAACAAACACGGCAAAGCAATATGCAGAGCGGATAAGGTGGAAGGTAAAGTTCTTACAGTTTGCACCGATTATATTTGTATCGGCGCTTACCGGCCAGAGAATTTTTAAAATCCTTGAACGAGTCAATGAGGTGCTGGAACAACTCAAGAAGAGGATAGCAACATCCCAACTTAATAAATTCTTTGGCGAGTTTAATAAATATCATCAACCGCCCATTTATAATGGCAAAACAGTAAAAGTCTATTACATAACCCAGACAGATATAAAACCACCTACATTTGTTGCCTTTGTAAATTTTCCAGAAGGCATTCATTTTTCCTACGAACGGTTTCTTGTAAACCAGATTAGAAAGGCATTTGAATTGGATAAGATTCCTATCAGGCTTTATTTGAGAAAGAGGCAGAGGTGACCATGAAAAGGCTTTTTGCTATAATAGCTGACAGCGTAAGGGCGTTTTCCTATGATAATTGCCTTACTATGGCTGCAGCAATATCATTCTACGCTTTGTTCTCTATGCTTCCGCTTATGTTTCTGTTCTTCTCGTTCATAGGTTTTATCCTTGGAACAGAAACATGGCTTTTTGAACGGATTATAGAATTTATAAAGGAGAGCCTTCCGTATCTGAGCGACAGCATCGTAGAGGATATTAAAGGGCTTATAGCTAACCGCAAAGTCTTTGGCGGACTCGGCATTATAATGCTTATTTGGAGCGCTGAATTTGTAATACTCGCCATAAGGGATGCTATGAACATCATTTTCGGAGAGGCAGAAAAAATGGGTTTTATAAAAACCAGGCTGGTTGTATGGGGGACATTCCTTATCTGGTGTTCAGTGTTTCTCATCTCCATAGGTCTTCCGGTTGCGGCAGAGGTTTTAAGCAGGATAAAAATAGCTGCATTGGGAATAGATATATCCTACTATCTTACAAAGAGTGTAACCTTTAAATATTTTTTACCAGTTGTGATTATGGTGGCTGCCGTAGCATTTATATTTAAGATAATGGCCGGAACAAATATTAAGGTTAGGCATGCCATTTTAGGTAGTATAATATTTTCTGTTTTATGGGAGGCTGCAAAACATATCTTTGCATGGTATATCTCGCATTTTGGCAACTTCAATAAGGCCTATGGTTCTCTTGGCGCAATCATGATACTTCTTTTATGGGTCTATTATTCAGCTGTTATATTTCTTTTTAGCGCAGAGTTCATTGCTTATGTAAAGGCAAGTAGAAGATAATTATCAGAAAAACAAATTGGCAAT
>JACRML010000027.1 GCA_016214995.1 Deltaproteobacteria bacterium | reverse complement strand
TATAGCAGGGATACTTGAGTCAGCAGGTCTTCCCAATGAAGAAAATCTTATCATAAAACGGGTCATAAACCGTTCAGGCAAAAACAGGATATTCATAAACAGCAGCATGGCTAATCTTTCAATCCTCCAGGATATAGGCAGCCGCATTATAGACATCTACGGACAGCACGACCACCAGTCTTTAACAAAATCTGAGGAGCATATAGATATACTTGATGCCTTTGCAGGGCTTATAGTTTTACGGGATGATGTGACAAAGGTTTACAGGGAGTTTTATTCAATAAAATCAGAACTGGATAATCTTACAACAGACAGTCAGAGGCTCCTTGAAAAACAGGATTTTTTGAGCTTTCAATCAAAAGAGATAGGCGAGGCAGCTCTTAAAACAGGTGAAGACGAGGAGCTTAAGAAAGAAAAGGAAAAACTTGCAAATGCAGAAAAACTCTTTGAGGCAACAAATTCAGGCTATGACTCATTATATGCATCCAGCGGTTCCATGCTTGAGAGGCTGGCGCAGATATTAAATAAACTTAAAGATGCCTCTAAATTTGACAAAGAACTAAAACCTATCATAGAGAATATGGAACCTGCTGTATGCCAGCTTGAGGATGCTGCGACATCGCTGAGGGATTATACTCAGGGGATTAGCTTTGAGCCTCAAAGGCTTGAGGAGGCTGATAACAGGCTTGACCTTATAAGTAAACTCAAGAAGAAATATGGCGCTACAATTGAGGCGATTTTAAAGAAAAAAGAGGAAGCAGACAGAGAACTGGATAATATTATCCATCACGATGAGAGGATTACAGAGCTTAAACAAGCAGTTGAGAAGGCAAAGGAAAATACCTTGAAATTATCCAAAAAACTTTCAGAAAAGCGCATAGACTCGGCAAAACTCCTGAAAAAGAAGATAGAAGAGGAGCTTTCTGACCTCAATATGAAAAAAACTGTCTTTGAGGTGCATATAGAAAAGAGTAAAGATACAAATGGAAATTTTATGCTGGGCGAGAAGGGGATAAATAGTGTTGAGTTTTTCATCTCTCCCAATATAGGCGAAGAGCCAAAGCCCTTATCTAAAATTGCATCAGGAGGGGAATTATCAAGAATCATGCTTGCCATTAAGCGGATAACAACAACCGGCAAAATACCAGTCCTGATATTCGATGAGGTGGACGCAGGCATAGGCGGCGGCACAGCAGAGGTTGTGGGCAGGAAATTAAAAGAAGTTTCAAAAAGGCATCAGGTGCTTTGTATTACCCACCTGCCGCAGATTGCTGCGTATGCTGACAGGCATTATTCGGTTGCAAAAGAGGTACGTGGAGGGAGGACATGTGCAAGGGTATCTGAACTCGCAGGTGATGAAAGGGTTTTTGAACTTTCCCGCATGCTCGGCGGGGTTAAGATAACTGACAGGACAAGGGAACACGCAAAAGAGATGCTGGAGAATGCAAAAATATAGGCGATAGGGTTGTCTGTCTCATACACTATATTTTGCCTTGACACCGTTTTGGCAGCATAGTATAAACAGTGGTGTATGGAAGAAAAGGTTATAAACATTTTATTAGATATTAAGGCGGATATCGGCGGTGTTAAAAAAGATGTCTCTCTTATTAAAGGAGATGTGGCAGAACTTAAAGAAAGAGTGGGCAATCTTGAAACCGGTGTCTCAGAACTCAAGGCCGATGTTGCTGAACTAAAAGTTGACATGGCCGAGGTTAAAACCACAGTAAATGCCTTGGGTGATGCATTGCTTCAGACATCCAAAGAGGTGAAGCAAATCAAGGCGAAGCGGTAAAAATGGCATCTACCTCACACACACACAGACAGACAGAAATAACCCTTCTTTTAAATATTTTTGCGGATAGAATTGCAAAAGGCAGACCAATTGGTCTGCCTTTTTTGTTTTTAAGGCAATACGGCTTTACCTAACTGCCTTCTTGATGAAAGAGATAGATGAAAAATATGGGAGATGTTCCCCTATATTTCCCCTATCCAATAAAGTCTGATAGCACTTTATAGTAGTGCGATTCATTATTATCATATCCCTTCCCAAAGCCTGTAAATGGATCAAGGTGTTGAATATTATTTAATATATCTTTGCGAGTATGATTAAAGGGTTCGTGAACATCATTTATTGGGTGATAACTTACGGCAACTATTTCGACCATATTAAAAGGTTCTTTACTATTTTTAAAATATACTATTCTGCCTAGATATCTTTTATGAAAAGGTTCTGGCTCAGTGCCGTTAACAAGACCATCAACTACACCACTAACTATCTTTGCAGAATCAATATATTTGTCTGGCTCCTGAAGAACCAGCCAAATCTTTACATTTTTCAGCATAGATAGGTAAAGTAATATTCTTAATCTTTCAAAGAATATAGATTCTCTTACTATTCTTTTTTTAAAGTCATTGAACATGTGAGGATCCCTCCTTATTATGCAGAGGCCTAATGTAGAAGTCACCTAACCGGTGTTTTGTTGCGCTTCACACTGGTCAGGTGAACTGCATGGTTCGACGTAATCAGGTCTGCCACTTATCTTCCAGCCGTAGCTTCTTATTTTTTGAAAAATATTCAAAATCTGTGAGGTTCTCTAGTCACTTGGTCGTCGCAAACCATATTGTTTGTTTCAATAAAGTCATGGAGCTTTTCAGCGTTCCAGCCAGAAACATCTCCTTCTTCCAATTCTTTAAGTATATCTTGTTTATCTTGATTCGCTGTTTTGAGGGATCTAAGTATAGCCTTTACATGGTCATCATGAACGCGACTGTAAAAGGTGTAGCAGATCTCTTCTATTTCTTCTTTTTGAGCCCCGAGTTTTGCAAGTGTTTTTTCTATTTTCTCAACCCGTTCCAGTTTATATTTGAGGGGGATGTATTGAAGCATTCTTCCAGAAACTGCAAGCTCATCTATAATTGGGGCAGAAAGCGATAGGGCAAGTTCTTTGAGTTCTTCAAGTGCGGCATAAGTTTCTCTAACAGCATTATGCATCTCGGCTTCAAAACCAGCACCTTTGAACTTGGAAAACTTTTCAAGATTGGCAAAAAAAAAGATCACCAACGATGCCACCTATTGATATGGCCATCTCAGTAGCCATTCCAAATACCCCAAAAGAAGTTGGAATAATAAGAAGTGCTCCGATAAGAATGTAATTTAAGTAGCTCATTATCTGCTATACCTTCTTTTATGTCTGTATGTATCTTTTGTGAATTTTAGGTCAACTTATGGGGAGAGTCAAGGGAGAATTTGACGAGGGTAAGAAGTCAGTTTGATAAATCATAGGTAATATTATAATACCTGGCACTGGATAAACTATTTTCTTCTTTTTATAATACCAAATATAACTACATAATTTGTGCTGTTCGCTTTCTCATACCAAACAGGATAAAAGCCATTAGGGCTGTTACTGTCCCGTATAAAAATGTTGCCTCCGGCCCGATTTTATCCCACAATGCGCCTGCTATAATGCTTGCAGGCAAAAGCGCAAACCCGACTGCCATATGGTAGATGCCAAATGCTGTTGCCTTTCTTTCAGGCGGCGCAAGGCTTGCGAGATATGCCCTCTGAGTGCCTTCGCTCATGCCCTTGAAGAGGCCGTACAAAATAAACAAACCAAGTATCTGATATTGATTGGAAACAAAGGCAAGGCCAGCATAGATACCCGCGTAGAATAGAAAGCTAAAGAGTATCATCCTTTTCATGCCAACCTTATCCGCCAGCATACCAAGAGGAGTCGAGGATAAAGAGTATACAAGATTGAAGATGAGATAAATAATCGGGATAAATTCCTTTGATATGCCTACATTTTCTGCCCTGAGTATAAGGAATGCGTCGCTTGAATTTCCGATGGAGAAGATAAAGATTATAAGGATATAAAATCTAAAATTGCCGTTAAAGTCCTTTATTGTAAGTTTTGGGATGCTTGCAGCCTCCCGTTTATGTCCTTTCTCTGTTATGAAAAATATTATTAACAGGACTGAGATTATCCCTGGAATAACGGATAGCCAAAATACAAGCCTAAAGTTATTAAAGAAAAGTGCGAGTACTAAAAAAGCTATTGCAGGGCCTATGACAGCGCCTAATGTGTCCATTGCCCTGTGGAATCCGAATGCCTTGCCGAGGTTATTGTTTTCAACTGAATCTGCAATGATTGCGTCTCTCGGCGCCGTGCGGACTCCCTTGCCGAACCTGTCCACAAACCTTGCTGTCAGAACCTCTCCCCAGTTTACTGCGGTTGCCATTATTGGCCTGCTAAGGACTGACACGCCGTATCCAATGCCCATGAGGAGTTTTCGTTTGCCCATTTTGTCAGAGAGCCACCCTGAAAACACCTTTAATATGCTTGCTGTTGATTCTGCAATCCCTTCTATGATGCCTACAGTTGCCTTGCTTGCGCCGAGCACAGTGGTCAGAAAAATGGGGAGCAGCGGATATATCATTTCAGAAGATATATCCATGAAAAGGCTTACAAGCCCTGCTACGAATACATTCTTTGAAAAGCCGAAGATTTTCTTGTCAGGCATGATTAGTTGATTTTTAATCAATTTTTATACGGATTGCAAGATATATTATCTTGCTGTTATTTGGAATTAAAAAAGTGTGTTTTTTGCGGGGGATTTAAAGTTTTCTTGAATTTTTTATAGAATTATATTGACTCGTATGTAATAGCTGTGTATAAATATGCACAATGTGCGCTAAGTTGGCTGATAAGCATGGTAATATAAGCATTAGTGCATTGCTTTGGTTTGTTTTAATAGTGGTTACAGTCTATTTTGGCATAAAACTTATTCCCCCATATTTTAATTATTACATGTTTAAGATTGAGGTTGAGGCAGAGGCAGGGATGGCATACTTGCATCATGACCAGGATGTAATAAAACATATCATGGAAAAAGTTAAGCTGTCTGAGCTTCCAATAGAAGAAAAAGATATTATTTTAGAAAGGAGAGACAGCGAGATAGAGATTGCAGTAAGCTATAAAATTGATATAAACTTTTTATATAAATACAACAAAACGCTTTTTTTTGATATAAAGGCTGTTAAACCAATCAAGGCTAAACAGTAACCAAAGATAAATATCCATTTTGGAGTAAGATTGGCTGCCCTTTTAATTTTGCCCGGAGAGGTTAAGAAGGGGATTAGAAATGAAAACTTATATTATAATTTTTGTGATACCTCCTTGTCAGTTAGTAAGGCAAGGAGGTATTTTTTTAGTATGAACCCAGTCAGATCTAAAACTCTCTCTTTCATCATAAAGACTAGGGGGTTTAAGGTCATGGTTTTAATGGGGCAATGAATGGGGGAAATTGAGTGAAGAAAAAAAGTATCATAGATGCAAAAGGCATAGAAAGGGCATTTACAAGGATAGCACACGAGATTATTGAAAAAAACAAGGGTATTGAAGACATAATCATCCTTGGTATTCCAACGCGTGGAGTGCATATTGCAAAGAGATTAAGGGATATATTAAAGAGTATAGAAAACATCAACCTGCCGGTTGGCAGCCTTGATGCAACGCTTTACAGGGATGATATAGGAATGAAGCACGACCAGCCGATATTAAAAGAGACAGATATACCTGTTCCAATTGATAATAAAAAGGTTATTATTGTTGATGATGTCCTGTTCACCGGAAGGACAATCAGGGCAGCCATGAATGTAATAATGGATTTCGGCAGGCCGAGCAGCATTCATCTTGCTGTCTTGATTGACAGGGGGCACAGGGAGCTTCCCATAAGACCTGATTATGTTGGCAAGAATGTGCCGACGTCAATACAGGAAACAGTTAAGGTGCATTTAAAGGAAACGGATGGTGTTGATGAGGTAGTTGTAGAGGCAGAGAATGAGGCTTAAAAGGAAAGATATATTAACAATTGAAGATCTTGGCAGGGATGAGATAGAACTTATTTTATCTACTGCCGAATCTTTCAAAGAGGTGTCTGACAGGGAAATAAAAAAGGTTCCTACTCTAAGAGGCAGGACTATCATAAATCTGTTTTATGAGGCATCCACAAGGACAAGAACGTCTTTTGAGATTGCTGCAAAGAGGATGAGCGCTGATGCAATAAATATATCTGCGTCGTCAAGCAGTGCTGTAAAAGGAGAGACATTAAAGGATACTGCAAAGAATCTTGAGGCAATGAGCCCCGACTGCATCGTTTTGAGGCATCCTTCAAGTGGTACGCCTCAAATCTTATCAAGGCTTCTTAGATGTTCTGTTATAAATGCAGGCGACGGCACGCATGAGCATCCAAGCCAGGCGCTTCTTGATTTATTAACCGTGAAGCAAAGGTTGGGCAAGATACAAGGATTAAAGATTGCAATAATCGGCGATATCCTTCATTCAAGGGTTGCAAGGAGCAATATATACGGCTTTGCAAAGCTTGGGGCTGAGGTAAATATTGCAGGGCCTCCGACAATGATGCCTTGTGAAATTGAGAAAACCGGATGCAGGGCGTTTAATAGGATTGAAGATGCAATAAAGGATGCGGATGTTATAATGATGTTGAGGATTCAACTGGAAAGGCAGAAGACAGGCTTGTTTCCGACAGCAAGAGAGTATTCACAGTTGTTTGGTCTTGATTCCAAAAAACTTGAATATGCAAAAAAGAATGTTGTGATACTTCATCCCGGGCCGGTAAACAGGGGCATTGAGATTTCATCCGATGTTGCAGACGGGAAGTATTCGCTTATACTTGAACAGGTGAAGAATGGCGTTGCTGTGAGGATGGCTTTATTTTACTTGCTCATGGGAGGGGCTCGTGAATAGGCTCTTGATCAAAGGCGGAAGGGTGATTGACCCTGCAAGCGGCATCGACGGTCTGTTTGATGTGTATGCAGTCGGCGGGAAAATTGCCGCTGTAAAACCGAATCTTTCTACTCCAGCCCCAGATTCCCAGTCTGATGGCTGGAATATCATAGATGCAACCGGCCTAATTGTCTGTTCAGGATTTATTGACATGCACACGCACTTGCGGGAGCCTGGCTACGAATATAAAGAAACGATAAAGACAGGCACAATGGCAGCCGCAGCCGGAGGATTCACGTCAATTGCATGTATGGCAAATACAAACCCTGTAAACGACAATGCCTCTGTCGCAAGGTATATACTTAAAAAAGCTGCGGAAGAAGGCGCTGTGAATGTATTTCCTGTGGGCGCAATAAGCAAAGAATTGAAAGGAGAGACGCTTGCAGAGATAGGGGAGTTAAAAGATTCGGGATGCGTTGCGTTGTCAGATGACGGAAGACCCATTGTGAACAGCGGCTTTATGAGATTGGCCATGGAATATGCAAAACTTTTTAATTTTCTAATTATAAGCCACTGTGAGGATACCGGGCTTGCGCCGGACGGCGTAATGAACGAGGGTTTTATATCAACAAAACTGGGGCTCAGAGGCATTCCAAATGCCAAAGAAGATATTATGGTTGCGAGGGATATTGCGCTGGCCGAGCTTACGGGAGGGAGATTGCATATCGCCCATATCAGCACGAAGGGGGCCGTCGAACTTGTAAGAAACGCAAAACAAAGGGGGTTATTAAATATTTCAGCAGAGGCTGCGCCGCATCATTTTACTTTAACAGACGAGGCTGTTATGGGTTATAATACCAATGCCAAGATGAATCCTCCGCTTAGAGCCAAAACCGATATTGATGCGATAAAGATTGGGCTTAAAGACGGAACCATAGATGCGATAGCAACAGACCATGCTCCTCAAAATATTGATGAAAAGGATGTTGAGTTTGATAAGGCAGCAAACGGGATAATTGGTCTTGAAACAGCGCTACCTCTATCTTTGAGACTTGTTGACGAAGGGGTTGTCTCATTAAACACCCTTGTTGAAAAACTCTCTGCGAACCCCGCAAAGATTTTAGGACTTTCTACAAAAGGCTCTCTTGCAAATGGTAAAGATGCTGATATAACAATTGTTGATTTGAATATGGAATGGGTTGTTGATGTTAAAAAATTAAAATCCAAAAGCAAAAACACTCCGTTTAATGGATGGAGGATGAAGGGAATGGCTTCAAAAACGATTGTGGCAGGGAAGGTAGTTTATGAAGGATAAAAATACAAAGCATTTCGGAGTAAACCCTCACGAGCCTTTGGCTCCTGTCTGCGTGCAACGCACAGGCAGGCACAAAGGGGGATGAAAATGGTAGGGTGGGCTGCGCCCACCATTACAAAGGACAATGTTTGCGGTGGGCACAGCCCACCCTACGAGTCTATATAAATCAATAGGGTGTTCTATTGGGACAATGGAGCCAAGATGAAGGAGAAAGACCTTTGCGACCTATGCGGCGGGGAATTGGAGCATAAAAAAATAGATTTGGAGGTTCACATCCAAAAAGAACTGATAATCTGTGAAGACCTGCCTGCAGATATATGCAAACAGTGCGGTGAAAAATACTTCAGCGCCGATGTCTCTTCAAAAATCGACAGATTTATTAAAAGGTATCAGAAAAAAAAGCCTTCACGGTATATCCCTGTCCCGGTTTTTTCCGGGGAGACGGTGTTGAAGTAGGGCTTGTGGAAAAACGGATACCAAGGGCAAATCTCACAAAAGATAGGGCAAAGGCAGTTGACCTAAAAGGCGCACCGTATAGGAATCTAAAGGATAAAGGGGATCAGATTTATTTTTGAAAGGATATCACAATATCAAAAAACTTTACTCTCTCCGGTGATTTTGTTAGCATTAAATCAAAAGGTATATACGGCAATATTGAATATTACTGCCATGATTTGAAGGAGGTGTTGTTATGCTAAAAACAATTTCAGATTCAGGTTTAAATGAAATTAAAAAGGCAGTTAAGAGTTTGCCATTGGCAAAAAAGATAGAGGTGTTGACGATGCTGGAAAAAGAGCTATTTGCAGCGAGGTTTAAAAGCCTTCTGAAAGAGTTCAGGGAGTCTGCCCGAAAATATCCTATAACAATAGAGGAGATTACCGGGGAGGTAGAATCTGTCAGGCAAAGGCGATATGAAAAGAATCAAAGAACTCTTTTCGCTTCTTGACAGCTATGCAATAGTAGTTTTGCCAAGTGAAAAGGTTGATGTTTGCAGGGATAAGAAAGATAACTTTTTGCTTGGAGTGGCATTGGAAGGGAAAGCCGATTATCTTATTACAGGAGATGAGGATATTCTTGTATTAGATTCATTCCATAATACAAAAATTATAAGACCCAAAGATTTCGAAGCAATGCTTAAATAAATCTGTCCCCTTTGTTTCTATTTATGTTTCTTTATGTTTTCATTCATATGTTTTCATTCAGGAAAAATCAATAAGTATGAAATATTCAAAAGAGTTTATTGCATATTGGGACAGAATAGTAATCAGAAATATTGCGGGGAAAATGTGGTTGATAGACCCGCAGATTTCATACTGTAATGAAAATGCGATAATTTTGGAGAGCGACATAAAATGCACACTTAACCATAAGGCTTCCATACCGGATAATATAGTTCAACAAATCTTTGAAGAATTTCTGAAAATAAATGATAAAGCTAATTTCACCAACAAAAGGAATCTATCAAAGCCAAATTCAAATGATATTTACCCATGGAAAGTTGGAATTGAACTTACGGGTCAATGTAATTTTGATTGCATTCATTGCTATGCTAAACCGCTGCAAGGGAAAAAAGAGCCTTCATTTGATTCATTAATAAACCTTTTGGACAACTTATGTGATAGTGGTGTCTTATTTCTTTGGTTTACTGGCGGCGAATGCACTTTAAGAAAAGATTTCATAGATATTTATACTTATGCAAAAAGAAAAGGTTTTGTGGTCTCCATTGTAACAAATGGCTCATTTATTCCTAAAGTTGTTGCCACTTTCAATAAATACCCCCCAAAGATGATAAAAGTCAGTCAGTATGGTTCTTCCGAAGAAGAATATATTCAAATTACAGGAAGTGCAAATAATTATAATAAGTTTTTAAATGGCATAGATGCTTTATCAAGAAATAATCTCAACTTTGTAATTCAGACAGTTTTATTAAAGGAAAATTATTCAAGCCTCAATGCCATGAGACGTTTCTGTAATAAAATGAATAGCCAACACAATATTAATCCTGTGATGGCACATACATTAGATGGAAATAGCGCACCTAAGGAGCATGAAATTGAGCCAGAATGTTTAGACAAATTTATTTTTTCAGAGAAGAAGATAATAAATCTAAAAAAAATATTTGATAGTGAAAAAGAGTTTAGAAAAGAATTGATAGATAAAGGTGAACATTTTTGTAATGTCGGAATATCAGAGTGTTTTATCTCTTTAGATTTTAAAATTCATTTTTGTGTTATGTTTAGAGAAAAATATGTGGATTATAGACATGAAGTGCCTTTTAAGGATCAATTTCAAAAATTAAATGAATATAGAAAAGAAACTCTTGCATTAGATGCTGAATGTAAAAAATGCAATTGTCTTCCATTATGTCATACTTGTCCTTATTACAAGGAGGTTTATAAAAAAGACAGCACATTGGAGCTAAAGTGTTTGGAAACTAAAAAGATGTATGACTTGGTTGTGAGTAATTGATCTATAACGGAAAGGAGGTGATATACATGGAAGTTGAAAAAACTGAACAGGAGATAAGCAAAGAGGTAAACATTCTTGTGAGTTCTGCCAATGTTTCAAAATATGATGAATCAAAAGGTTGCACAGTTTGCGCTGTAGATGGTGCTGGATATTAATAAAGATTCAGGAATTCCGGGGACACCTTACTCAATTCAGGGAGAGTTCAGTTCAGTATGGTGTCCCCAGAATTATCCAAAAAGTTAAAATCAAAGAGCAGGAATACGCCGTTTGACGGATGGAAGATGAAGGGACGGGTTGTGAAGACGATTGTGGCAGGGAAGGTAGTTTATGAAGAATGAAATGATAACACTTTTACAGCCATATTTTGAAAAGAGGGACGATATTGTTATGGCCTTTCTCTTCGGTTCATGGGCAAAAGGTAAAGGCGGGATGGATTCGGATGTTGATATAGCGGTTTATTTCAAACCGAAAACATCACGACTGGAATGGGAAGATAGCGACGCAAGATATGATGGGGAAACTGTTTTATGGCGTGAGATAGAGGGGCTTTTAGGCAAAGAGGTTGACCTGTTGGTTCTCAACAGGGCGGCATCGAGCGTTGCCGAGAGCGCTATAAGCGGTGCGCCTCTTGTGATAAAGGACAGGGGGTTGTATGTTGATTTTATGATGAGGGTTACAGCCGAAGCCGAGGATTTCAGGGAATTTGTCATAAGCTATTGGAAGCTGAAAGAGGAGATAAGGACTCATGCCGGCGAATAGAGAAAGAGAGCGGCTTGCAAGACATCTGGATTTTTTTGCCGGTGAATTGGCGGATTTTTGGAAATTTGCGGAGTATTCATGGAACGATTATCAGTTCGACAAAGACAAACGCAGAAATCTTGAGCGGTGGATTGAAAATCTTGTCAATTCAACTATTGATATGGCCAAGCTTCTTCTTGCCGGTGAAGACTTTCCCATGCCTCAAACATATAAAGAAGTGTTGTTTGCTTTCGGAGCAAGATATTTCCATGAAGACTTCGGCAAAAAGATAGAGACATGGGCGGTCTTGAGAAATATCGTAGCCCATGATTATCTTGATATACGGTGGAACTCCATCAAGACATTTATCAGCGTAAGCCGTCCGCTGCTGGAAGATATACATCGCAAGGTCAAAGAAATTTTGTTGCAGGGAGAAAACAAATGAAGGCAAAAGTTTATGTAACATTGAAAAAAGGAGTTCTTGACCCGCAGGGAAAGGCTGTATGCGGGGCGCTGGAATCTATGGGATATAAAGAAGTCAAAGGATTGCGCATAGGCAAGTTTATAGAAATAGAGATTGACGGCGTATCTCAAAAAGATGCAGATAAACGGCTTAAAGAGATGTGCGAAAAACTTTTGGCGAATACTGTTGTTGAAGACTATAAGGTGGAGATAGAATGAAATTCGGCATCATAGTATTTCCAGGTTCCAACTGCGACCATGATTGCTACCATGCTGTAAAGCATATCTTTGATCAAAAGGCAGAATACATCTGGCATAAGGAGACAAGTCTCAAGGGATTTGGCTGTGTTATCATCCCTGGCGGATTTTCATACGGCGACTATTTAAGGACCGGCGCCATTGCCAGATTCTCACCGGTTATGCAAGAGGTAGCCGCATTTGCAAAAAATGGCGGCCTTGTTATCGGTATATGCAATGGTTTTCAGATATTGACCGAAGCAGGGCTTTTGCCTGGTGTTTTGATGAGAAACAAGACGCTCAAATTTATCTGCAAAAATGTTCATATAAGGATAGAGAACAACCGGACCGCCTTTACAAAGACGTATCAAAAAAATCAGGTGCTTAACATTCCCATTGCCCATGCGGATGGAAACTATTTTGCAGATCAAGATACTATTAAAAGATTAGAGGATAATAATCAGGTAATATTCAGATATTCTGACAAAGACGGCAAAATCACAGAAGATGCCAACCCGAACGGCTCCGTCAATAATATTGCAGCCATCATCAATAAAACTGGGAATGTCTTCGGTACTATGCCGCATCCTGAAAGGGTGTGCGAATCTATTCTTGGAGGGGAGAACGGAAAAAAGATTTTTGAAGGGATTGTTTCAGCAACTATTTAAGCGAGGAGAAGCGAGGCAAAACCACCAGCCTCCAACCCCTAATCCCTGATTTCTGTCTTAATTCTATGCCAGCAGACGCCGATTATAAATTCATAAAAGATAGACTCAATCTCTTTGATGATATTTTACGGAAAGGGTTTGACTGTAATACAGGCAAATTATGGCTGATAGAACCTGCCTATATGAGATTCCGACTGGGTGAATCTGTAAAAGATTTAAAGATACCTTACTTGTTTGGGGTAGAGGATGAACCTGTAATAGAAAAATCTATTCTGTCATTGATACTGCTTTTAAAAAGACGTTTTGAACCAAATTCTGAACAGGAAGTAAAGGACAGCTTCTCATCCCTTCTTGATATTAAAACAATCCTTATAGATAAGACATACAGGGCAGATTATTTTTTGCCGGATTCAGCAGAGAAAGGTATTGCATGTGAAATACTAACCACAACTCCGATGCTTGATAGCGGAATATTAAAGACTTGGCTTGGGGCAGATGGATATGGAAAGAGATATTATACGCTGGTTAGGGGAATATTGAGAAAGGCTGTGCTTGAAGAGATGCGTCTGGAAGGCGTGGAAAAGACCTCTATTTTGGCAATTATGGCTATGGTCAATGCCACAGCAAAGAGGAAAGACAGTATTATAAGAAGCGCTAAGGTAAAAGGCTTTAACTACGAAAGACTGGATCAGGTGATAGGGCTTGCCCTCTATTTTGTTTATAAAGCTGCTGTAAAAAATGTGGCATCTGAACTGAAACAGATAGCGGCTTCCTATAGTTCGGCAAAATTGGAAAGCTTTGAGGAATGGTTTACGCCGATGAGTTTTCTGACTATTCAAGGCGGAAATATTATTAACAGCGATTTAAACCCATATGGGCTTGGGGATAATGTGGTTTCTTTATTGAGGCCGGTTTATGATAAGACGGCTGCAAAGGCTAAAGATGTCGCAGGCATAATCGCTGCGATGGAGAATGAGGTAAAAAAGGATTCACCTCTTACAGAAGAGCTCCTCAAGCTTTCTAATATAAATTATTTAAGACAGCTGATAAGCGATTATCTTCTGGATTATGACACCCCTGGAATAGGGGTTAATGCGATGCTTGCTGAACTATATGCGGATAATAGACTTATCCAGATGCTGTCCACTGATTCTAAAGTAATGACGAGGCTGAAACAAGGTTTAGATGATGTAAAGATACAGTTTCAAAATGATACGGCTAGATTAGAAAGAATCAATGTAATAGAGGAGTTCGTGGCTTCAATTACAAAAACTTCATTTCGCAATTTGTTTAGAATAGGCAGGAAAAAGGGTGCGGCTATTACCGATATAATAGAGGCGTTTGTTGCATACAAGTTTGACGAGGATGTAGAAAGATTTGTAAGTTCTATGCGTGGGCTGATGGTTGATAGGCGCGGCGAGTTTTCCAGCGAGACATTGCGGATGGAATACGAGAGGGGGAGGCTCTATCTTTTTTCTGCAGATGAGAGACCGATTCTCAGAGAATTGGAGGTTGAAGCCGAAGGGCACCTTTTTGTAGATATGAAGGATTTTACAAGGAAAACCCTGAGAGCCAAGGAAATCACCATGGCTGACTTCATGGAGTCAAATTTTTACAAGCCCATCCTCAACGTTGCGAGCAGATACGGCTCTTCAACTCCGGATATTACAAGCGATAAAAGAAACATAAAATTAAATAACCTATTAGGCGATGCCGCCGTATTTTCCGGCGGAGTTTCTAATCTTATTGCCCTGGCAGGAGATATTCGGCTTATTATGAAGAGATATAAAGAGCAATTGGAAAAAAGGGTGCCTCATGTGTTAGAGGAGGAGCTTCTTCATACCATTCATAAAAACTTTGAGGCAATGAAAGAGGAGCTTGCCAGGGAGCAGGCTTCAATAGAGAAGGCTATATCGAGCGGTGAAAAAGGATTAGAAGCCAAGATGTTAGAGGTAAAGGAAAAAGAATACAGGCTGGAAAAAACATATAGAGAGGAACTGGAGGCTGCAATAGGGCAGGAGATGGAGGCAGGTCTTTTTATCACATTTGGCAGCAAGGCCGAGATTATTGTAATGAAGGACGGTTTTTGGGGCGAGGTAAAGGTTGCTATTGCTGAGAAGATAAATGAGGCTGCCAGAGGTACCGATAGAAGTTCTATGGTAAGGGCAAAGAGGGAAAGACTGCTTGAAGAAGAAAGACTGAAAAGGAATAACCACAACCTCAAATATCCGTTGGATATTTACATTGATAAGACTTATGGCTTGCTCATGCCTCCGAGTCTGGACGACAAGCTGGAAAATGTCATTGTACATAAGAACGTGTCTGAGGCAAAAGATTTGGCGCAAGTGTTGGCGCAGGAATGTTTTAAGGATTTCAGAAGAATTGTTTCAGGGGAGCCACTTTCTTCTCTCAGAATATTAAACATTACTGGCGATATATATAATAAAGGGCAAGCGTTAAGTGAAGATGCATTAAAGGAATATATAAGAGAAACTAAAGGAAAAGGATTGTTTTTTAAGCGGGAGGTTCCGGTATCAGAACTGGACAAAGAGATACAAAGCGCATTTTTCTTCCACGTTAAATTGTTAGAATTGTGGTTTGGCGTATTCGTTATAGAAGGGATTAAACATGTAGAGATATTTTGTAAAGCGGGGGAAATAATATTTAAGGGCTTCGAGTCAACAACCCCAAAAACCGTCTATGAGATGGTCAATAAAGATTCTGAATTTTCAAAACTTCTGTTTAAACATCACTTTGATAACTGGTATGAAGAGGCTAAAACAGGTGCGGAGCGGAAAAGAGAATCTTAACTCAAACCCAAAAACAGACAGTGATTTTTACGGCCAAAAAATGCAGTTACATTTTTTTGTAAATACTACCTATGAGTGAGTTTTCCGGGTTGGCAAGATTTTTGATAGTAGTGGGTTTGTTTTTATTCGGGATCGGCGTGTTTTTAAGTTTGGGTGGGAGTTTCAAATGGTTAGGCCGCCTTCCCGGAGACATATATATAAAAAAAGAAGATTTTACATTCTATTTCCCGCTTACTACCTCTATTATTATAAGCCTTATAGTGAGCCTGATATTTTATCTTCTCAAGAAATGACGGTTTTGTAAAAAGCATGCCACAACCTTCGGTTGGGTTGCCCATAGCGGTGTTGTTGCGGTTTTCGTAAGCAGCATACTGCAAAAAGTCAGCCTTGTTTTAAACCTTAACCCATTTCGGAAGGTGGGCTTTTTACTTTGCCTGATAGAAATAGAGAGGATAGATGATTCCGGACTACCCAAAATTTTCTGGTTTTCACATGGAGTTGCGGCCAGATATTCATCCTTTTTTAAAAGACCTGCAACATGGAATTTCAGAGTTTACTTTTGCAAATCTGTATCTTTTCAGAGAAACTCATAATTATAGGATTTCTAAATTAAAGGATAATCTTTTTTTGATTGCCGGTAATGATAAGGGAAGCCCATTTTTTATGATCCCATTTGATTTGCCTGAAAAAGATTTTCTGGATAAACTCTTCCATGAATTTGTTTTTATGAAATGTGTTTCTGTGAGCCATGCATCTGCGCTTGCTGAGATGGGGTATTTTGTTGCAGAAGACCGTAATAACTTTGATTATCTTTACCTGAGGGAAGAATTAGTGAAATTGCCTGGCGCTAAATTTCACAGAAAGAAGAATATGGTCAATGCTTTTATCAGCAGCTATTCATACGAGGCTAAACCTCTTTTGAAAGAATACATGAATGATGCTGTATCAGTTTTGGATATGTGGAGACAGGGAAAAGACGATTATGGTGATTATGTTGCTGCAAAAGAGGCATTGGAAAAGGCAGAAGAACTGCAGTTATGCGGCGGTATTTACTATGTAGATGGGAAACCAGCAGCTTATACATTGGGTGAAGAATTGAGGGGAGGCAAAAATTTTGTGATTCACTTTGAAAAGGCTGTGGGTGATTATAAGGGATTATATCAGTTTGTTAATCAGAGCTTTGCCGCCATACTTCCGGATAAATACAAATTCATAAATAGGGAGCAGGATTTGGGTGATGAAGGAATGAGGCAGGCCAAAATGACTTACAGGCCGATTGGCTTTGTTAAGAAATATAGGGCTGCTGCGAGTGCATACATTTTAAAAAATGGCTAAAATTAAAATTGCAAAAGATATAACCTTGTGATAGCTTTTTAAAAAAAGATAAATAAGAAGATACTATTTTTATTAACACTTTTCCAATTCCTAATTTCTGATTTTTGTATTTTTTCAGAGGAGGCCTATGAAAAAAAATGGTTCATTCACCTTTGTTTTGCACTCCCATCTTCCCTATGTCCTGTCTCATGGGAGATGGCCGCATGGAACAGATTGGTTGAATGAGGCGGCAGCAGAGACCTATATACCGCTCTTGAATGTCTTTAACCGTTTAGTTGCAGAGGGGATAAGCCCAAAGATAACATTAGGTCTTACACCTGTTCTAACAGAGATGCTTGCAAGCCAATCTTTCAAAGCAGAATTTAAAACATATCTTGGACAGAGGCTGGAGGCAGCCGGAAAAGACATTACAGAGTTTGAGACACTTGGTCAGCCTGATTTTGCAAAGGTTGCCAAAATGTGGAAGGATTTTTACAGAAATATATATAAGGATTTTGTTGAAAAATATGAACAGAATATTGTAAAGGCCTTTGCAGATTTACAGAATCAAGGGCATATAGAAATAATCACCTGCGGCGCAACACATGGATATTTTCCGCTCCTTTCGCAAGATATAAGCATACAGGCCCAGATAAAACAGGCTGTGTCATCCTATAAAAGGCATTTCGGAAAACAGCCGAGAGGTATATGGCTTCCGGAATGCGCCTATAGACCGGGATATAAATGGTCGCCGCCTGTTGATACGGCAAATAAAACAGAGCCTTATAACAGGAAGGGCGTGGAAGAATTTTTAAGTGAGAATCATATTGAATACTTCTTTATAGATGCCCACCTGTTAAAAGGAGGAAAGGCAATAGGTGTATATCTTGACAGGTTTGACGCACTCCAGAATCTCTGGTCAAGATTTTCCGAACAGTATAAGCCGCTGCCTGAAACCACAGAGAAGACACCCTATAAGACATACTGGGTTGGTTCTTCATCAGAGGGGAAGATGCCGGTGGCGGTTTTTACAAGAGACCCAAAGACAGGTCTTCAGGTATGGAGCGGCGAGTGGGGCTATCCGGGAGATGGGAACTATCTTGATTTTCATAAGAAGAGATTTCCTGGTGGCATGAAATATTGGAGGGTTACCAGCGCAAAGGCCGACCTTGCAGACAAGGAGAAATATGTGCCTGAAGCTGTTTATGCAAAGATTTCCGCCCAGGCGGACCATTTTAAGGAGCTTATCAAGGTAAATCTGATGGAACATCTCAAAACTAATAAAGAACCGGGCATAGTGGTATCTCCTTACGATGCTGAACTATTTGGCCATTGGTGGTTTGAAGGTCCTGAGTGGCTCTACAGTGTAATCAAGGCCATCCATCTTGACGGAAGCGTGGATTTAGTAACTGCTGGTGGATATCTTGATAAAAGCAGGCCGACAGAAGTCATATCCATACCAGAAGGTTCGTGGGGAGAGGGCGGTTATCACTGGATATGGCTTAACGATACGAATCAGTGGACCTGGAAGCATATATATGAGGTAGAAAAAGAGATGATTAAACTTGCCAGGAAATATGGTGATAAGAAAGAAGATAGCCTTTTACAGGATATTTTGAAGCAGGCTGCCAGAGAGCTTTTTATCCTTGAGGCATCCGACTGGCAGTTTCTTATAAGCACCTTTTCTGCAAAGGATTATGCAGAGGCAAGGATTGTAAGGCATTATGAAGATTTCAAAAGGCTTGCTGAAATTGCCAGGATAAAAGGTGGAGGAGATGAGCTTACTGTAAATGATAAAAACTTTCTTGAAATGTGCCAAAAAAGGGACGAACTATTTCCTGATATTGATATTGCGTGGTTTAAGGAGTTGGAGTTTAAGTAGACCAGATACCATAGTTGCAATGCAGGTTTTTTACTTGAAACTTGCAACTTGAAACTTTTTTATATGTTGAACGTAGAAGAAAAAATATTTAAACATATTACCATAGAGGATAATGCCATTGCAGCCGCCCTTTTTGGCGAAACAGGCGAGAACCTGAAGCGTCTGGAAAAGAAGCTGGGGGTAAAGCTTGATACAAGGGGGAATATGGTAGTAGTCCACGGTGAGGCGCAGAGGGTCTCTGTAGCGGAGAGGCTTTTGAATGAACTGACAGACCTTTTACAAAAGGGTTATGGACTTCATCCAACTGATATAGATTATGCCATAAGGGCGATTGAGACAGATAGAGAAACTCACCTTGCGGATATATTCACTGATACTGTCTATATATCGTTCAAGAAAAAGATTATTTCGCCAAAAAGTCCTGCGCAGAAAAGATATATAGACACCATACGAAAATATGACATCGTCTTTGGCATAGGGCCGGCAGGCACAGGCAAAACATATCTCGCTATGGCAATGGCAGTTGCTGCATTATCTAAAAGAGAAGTAGAGAGGATAATACTTACCAGACCTGCAGTAGAGGCTGGTGAAAAACTTGGATTTTTGCCAGGAGATCTGGCTGCAAAGGTTGACCCATATCTAAGGCCGCTATACGATGCGCTTCATGACATGATTGATTTTGAACGGGCGGAGAAGCTGATAGAGAGAGGCACTATAGAGGTTGCTCCGCTTGCATTCATGCGAGGCAGGACATTAAACGACTCTTTCGTGATAATGGATGAAGCCCAGAATACCACATCAGAACAAATGAAGATGTTTTTGACACGGCTTGGGTTCAGCTCAAAGGCTGTTATAACAGGAGATGTTACACAGATAGACCTGCCGTTTGCAAAGCCGTCCGGTCTGGTGGAGGTCCAGAAGATACTGCAAGGTGTTGAAGGCATAGGCTTTGCCTATTTTACTGAAAAGGATGTTGTAAGGCATCCATTGGTTCAAGAGGTAATAAAGGCGTATGAGGGGAGGGGAAGGAAGAAAGAAGAGAACGAAGCTGAAACGTTATAGCGCGGATGGTTATAGCGGGTTATAAACGCAATAACGCTATAAACGCAACAAACGCATTATGCATAGAGCATCTATAAAATCTCTTGTATTTCAAAAGTGGGCCATTGCTATTTTAGTTGGCGGCATTGCTGCTGTCTTATTTTCCAAAAACATCTCGTTCATAGGATATTCATACAAGGTTGGCGATATTGCAGTTGCAAATGTTACGGCCGACCAAAATATCACTATAGAAGGTGCGGATATAAAGCAAGGTGAGAGTATAGTAAGGGCAGGGGATAAGGTTACAGAAGATATAATTAAAAGATTAAGGGTGGCTCAAGAGGCCTCTTACGGCAAAGGGTTTTTTATTTCCACCATTGGCATTTTCTTTTTCATCATCATCCTCTTTTACTCCGCCTATACATTTTCTGCAAAGAATATAAGAAAATTTGCCTCATCGCCAAAAGATGTCCTTCTCATGGGCGTTGTGCTTGTGACTATTCTTGTGCTGGCAAAACTTTCTCTATTTGTTGCAAAGTCTATCGAAACCACATTTCCGGTTATATCGTCTCATGTATATCTATATCTTCTGCCAATAGCCGCAGGACCAATGCTCATAAGACTTTTCCTGAATTCAGAAACAGCCTTGGTTTTTGCTGCGGTGATAAGTTTAATCTCAGGTATATTTTTAGAGGGAAGCCTAAACCTTGCGGCATATTTTTTTATTGGAGGGATTATAGCGGCTAAAGGTATTCGCCATGCCACACAAAGGGTTACAATAACAAAGGCAGGCATTATACTGGGCTTCGTAAATATCCTCACCATTGTAAGCTTGATAATCATAAATGGCAGATGGTCTGTACGAGAGGATATTTTTACAGTCCTTTTTGGGTTTATTGGCGGACAGATAACATCGGTGATAGTAACAGGCATTGCACCTATATTTGAGATGGTATTCGGATATACCACCAATATAAGACATCTTGAACTGGCAAGAATGGATCATCCGCTTTTAAAAGAGCTTGCCCTTCACGCCCCTGGCACATACCATCATTCAATCATAATCGGAAGCATGGTGGAGGCGGCAGCAGAGGCAATCAATGCCAATCCTCTTCTGGCAAAGGTTAGCGCATACTATCATGATATAGGCAAGGTAAAGAACCCATTATACTTTATTGAAAATATGAGAGGCGAGAATAGGCACGACATCCTTACTCCTGATATCAGCGCCAGGATACTTATATCGCATGTAACTGAAGGTGTGGAACTTGCACAGGATCACAGGCTTGGTGAGGAAATTATAGATATAATTCAGCAGCACCACGGCACATCACTGATAAGTTATTTCTATCAGAAGGCAAAAAATAAAGAAGGTATAACCATTGCCGAGGTAAATGAAAAGGATTTTAGATATCCGGGGCCAAAACCTAGAACCAAGGAAGCAGGATTAGTGATGCTGGCTGATGCGGTTGAGGCGGCATCCAAAACCATTCCTGACCCAACTGCCGCAAAGATTCACAATATGGTTCAAAAGATTATAAACAAGATATTTGTGGACGGCCAGCTTGATGAATGCGAACTGATGCTTAAAGACCTTAATATCATTGCCAAAAGCTTCAACAGGGCGCTTGCCGGGATGTTTCATCAAAGGATAGAGTATCCGGAGCCGGCAGATTATATATTTGAGGGGGAAATTAGTGAAGGTCCTGATACAAAACAATCAGAAGGAGAGGGCGGGGCTAAAAAAGATAAGTGGTTTAGCAAGGACGGTGTTAAAAGATTTGGGTTGCCGTGATGCAGAGCTGAGCATACTTTTAACTGACAATAATGGTATTCAGAGGCTAAACAAGAGATATTTAAAAAAGGACAGACCTACGGATGTGCTTTCGTTTCCAATGTGGGATTTTAACTCCGAACTCCGAACTCCGAACTCCCAACTCATTTTGGGCGATATTGTTATATCTCTGGAAACTGCAAAAACCCAGGCTAAAGAAAATGACGTAACTTTGAAGGAAGAGTTGGCAAGGCTTTTGATTCACGGCATCTTGCACCTTCTTGGCTTTGACCACGAGAAAAGCAGCAAAGAGGCCAGGAGGATGAGAAAAGAAGAGGAGAGACTGCTGAAGATTGCAAAATACAAATTGCAAAATGCAACGCAATTGGAGATTACAAATTGGAAGAAGATAAAGAGTTAATAAAGCCGAAAAATATATTTGAAAGCCTTAACTGCGCAATAGAAGGCATCATATATGCACTTAAACATCAGAGGCATATAAGATATTTCTTTGCTATAGCTGCAGCAGTGCTGCTTCTGAGTCTTATCCTGAATCTCCCTGAAATTGAGTTTGTGCTTTTTTCAGTTTCTATTGTAATATTATTGTTTGCAGAGATGATAAACACTGCTATTGAGTCAACCATAGACCTTGTGTGCGGCAAAAAATTTCATCCACTTGCAAAAGTTGCAAAAGATATTTCGGCAGGAGCTGTTCTTTTATCATCCATTGGTGTATTTATAATGGGTTATCTTATATTTTCAAAATATCTTATTAATCCCTTTGCCGTAGGTCTGCAAACTATGAAGGCCTTTACCGGACATATTGCCGTTGTTGCGTTACTGATTGTTCTTATAACCGTTGTTGCATCAAAGGCATATTTTGGTAAAGGGATCCCGCTTCACGGCGGTATGCCGAGCGGACATTCTGCTGTTGCCTTCTCTCTCTGGGTGTCAGTGGTTTTATTGACCCTCAATCCTCTTGTTACACTCCTTACATTTATTATTGCGCTTATGGTAAGTCACAGCCGCTTGGTTGCAGGTATTCACACAAATCTAGAGGTATTTCTCGGCGCCCTCTTTGGAACAGGCATAACCTTTCTTATTTTCTATATCTTTTCTGTAGTATCAAAGTAAACTACTACCGCCTTTAGGCGGTAGTAGTTTACTTTGAGCATTGGGAACCCGACAGATTGTCAATTATTGTCATTGAAATTATTTGAAATTACTTAATGACTTTATTGCTTGTTTTTGATAGCCTTTTTTAGGGTGCTCTGAAAAACCGCTACTTTGCATAAGAAACTGATATTATTATAACCAGTAAGGAGATGTTCTGATGAGTCAAATGAGCTTTTTATACCTCGGCCAGCAAAAGAAATTAAAGTGTGAGAAATTCCTCGATGAAGTGAATTGCCAGCCAGTTTGATTGCCGGTAGTTCACTGAAGCCTTTACGAATCCCTGAAAATTATACCCGTTTTAGAATTCACAGACAGGAGTTTACAGTACCGAAGTTTACACTACTGATATATTGATGATGAGAGTAATAATATTGTTACTTTTCCTTGGCTCAGGTATGGCTGGTCTTATATACCAGATGCTATGGATCAAGTTGTTGACCCTTACCTTTGGTGTAACCACTATGGCCGTCAGCACTGTGTTGACAAGCTTTTTTGGCGGACTAGCTCTTGGAGGCTATTTAGGGGGGCGATGGATAGACAATCATGAAGACGGTTTAAAATGGTATGGTCTGGCAGAAATACTTATTGGATTATATGCCCTTCTTTTTTCCTTGTTGCTTAATTTCAATAATTCTATCTATGTGCTGATTGCCCAGCGACTGATGATGGATTTTTATGCCCTGAGTATATTGAAATTCATACTTTCAACCATGCTTCTTGCCATTCCAACGACACTAATGGGGGCTACGCTCCCAATACTAAGTAAAATACTTGCCAACTCTCAAACCCGTTTTGCAAAAAATATTGGTGGCCTATATGCTATCAACACGATGGGGGCAGTGGTTGGGGCTCTTGCAACTGCTTTTTTCCTGATTCCCAACATGGGGATGAAAACCATCCTTTATTCAACAGGGGTATTAAATATTGTTATAGGTGGCATCGCAATATCCGTCAGTAAAGTATACTCCAAAAACTATAAAACCCAAACAGACTCTATGCCTAAAGGACAACCATCTTCTATAGACAGTGAGCGCATGCCTAGCTATTTTTTTACCTTACTGATATTGGGTTTTGCATTGTCAGGTTTTACAGGTCTTGCCTATGAGGTAATATGGACGAGGGTGCTTGGTTTTATTCTAACTGGAACAATATATGCTTTTGCTATAGTGTTGGCCACCTTTCTCACCGGAATAGCAGTAGGTAGCTTTGTCTTTTCACAATTCCTTGATCGCTTCAGGGGATTAGGCTGGGTGATTAGTATGCTTGCTGTAGTAGAGGCCCTGATAGGTTTAAGCTCCATTGGTTTAATTATTCTGTATGATAAGATGCCAGCATTTGAATTCTACAATAAAATAGATGCAACACCTATATGGGGCGAATTTGTATATCTCAACTTCTTTACATCGTTCATATCCCTCTTTTTACCAACCTTCCTCTTTGGGGCTACCTTCCCCTTAGTGTGCAAGATATACGGTTGGCGGATTGAGAAAATAGGCAGCAAGATAGGGAATATCTATTCAGTTAATACTATCGGTGGAATTTTCGGTTCTTTTGCAAGTGGGTTTGTTTTGATTCCGTTTTTTGGTATGCAGAATAGCATTGTTCTTATGGGATATGTAAACCTGGGGCTGGGTATTCTGTTTATGTTTTTTAACCCCTTTATCACGAATAAATTTAAATATATGTTCCTGTCAGTTAGTTTTGCAGTTACCGTTGCCCTTATTTTGTTGCTACCTCAGAATATGCCGAAGTCTCTTCACAAAAGCTTCCTGAAAAGCAACGAAAGCATGCTCTTTTATGAAGAGGGTGCCGCCGCTACTGTGATGATTGCGGAGAGAGAGGGAATAGATATTACAGCGTCCAATAAGCGGCTATGGGTAAATGGAAACATGGCTACAGCCGCATTTTATGAGGGCCTGCAGATTAACAGGTTTCAGGGTGTTCTCCCCATGATAATTCATCCCAATCCAAAGGAAGTTCTAGTCATTTGCTTTGGGTCAGGTACGACATTTGGCACCTTAAGTCAGTTTGATGTAAATCAGGTTGATAATGTAGAGATTGCCAGCACAGTGATTAAGGGAGCGCCATACTTTGCAAAAGAAAACATGGATGTCTTGCATAACCTAAAATCAAGGATAATTATAGATGATGGGAGAAGTTATCTTGAGGTAACTTCAAAAAAATATGATGTCATAACAGAGGAACCAATGCATCCCTCTCTGGCAGGCGTTGTTAACCTCTATACAAAGGAATATTATGAGCTGACTAAGGCACACCTTAAGGACGGCGGAATCATGTCACAGTGGATTCCCTTATATAATCTTTCCATAGAGGATGTACGGATGCTGGTAAAAACATTTAATTCTGTTTTTCCACACACGACCATCTGGGTAGCAAATACGGATATATTCATGATAGGCTCCAGCACCAGAACTAATATAAGTTACGCCCTCATAGAAGAAAGACTTGCTCTGCCTAATGTAAGGGCCCTTTTGAAAGAAATAGACATGGAAGACCCGTTGGAGATTCTAAATACCTTTTTAATGAACGAGGATATGGTAAGGGCTTATTCAAAGAATGCGTCAATTGTAACCGATGACATGCCTCTTATAGAATTCACAGGTCCCAAAAGCCTGAATGTTAATACCATCTCGCCAAACATTGCAGAACTTTTGAAATATAAAGAAACAATCTTACCCTATCTCGTGATATCTCAACAATACAGCAGTAAAGAGATGATAAGCAGAAAAATGGAGCGTAAGTTTTTAGCCAGCCGCTATAACCTAATTGGAAGGGCATACTACGCTGCCGGCAATTTTAACAAAGCAGTTGACTACTTTGATGCTGCACTCAGATTTGATTCTGAAGATAGAAATAGCCTGCATTATAAGCGGAAATTAAGGTTTTATTCTATAAAGTTCTGACAAGAATCACCTCTTTGCAAACTCCTCTCCACTTCCTTTTTCTTCATAAATAATGATATTCTCTGAACCAAATTGGTTATTAAGTCACGACCATCTTTAACTACATGAGTTTTTTTTAGATACAGTCAGAAGTATGTCAATATGTTTTGCCTTTTTTGCTTCTTCAGGAAATTTTTTCTTCAAGGCTTGAATCCCCAAATCCGTAAATTTTAAAAAATTTTTATAGTATGAGTTAACCTAGTAAATGCGAATTTAAAGATTTGCACTGCATTTTTTGGGTTGAAATAAAATGGTTACCTATGTAGAGTAAGATAGAGGTAAATCCTGCTTCTACAATATAAAATGACGCGCACTATTTTTCTGAGCATACTTTCAGGGGCCATGCTTATTGCAGCATTCCCGCCCATTGATATTGGTTTTTTTGCATGGGTTGGGATGGTGCCATTTTTCTTTGCGCTTAGTGATACAGCAGTCGGGAGTCAGGGGGCGGGGGTCAGGAAAGGCGCTGGAATTTCCTTGCCTAAATTTTGCAAAAGAGGGTTTTTACTCGGTCTTTTGTGGGGCATTATCTTTTTTCTTGGCACAGTCTATTGGGTGGTGAACTCAATGGTTAATTACGGAGGTGTTCCGTTCTTCACCAGTATTTTGGTTCTCCTTTTGCTGGTATTATATCTTGCCCTTTTCTTCGCTGCCTTTGGATTTGGCACCTCAATTGTATTATCCATAAAAACAAATTTATTATTAAAGGTTTTGTTTACCTCGTCATTATGGGTTGGCCTGGAATACATAAGGACTAACATGATTACCATAGGCTTCCCATGGGTTCTTTTAGGCTATTCCCAGTCTTCACTCCTTCCCATTATCCAGATAACGGATATTACAGGCGTATACGGCGTTTCTTTTTTGATAGTCATGGTAAATATGTTTATATTTCTTGCGATACAAGCTAAAAGCTCAAAGCTCAAAGAAGATAAAGAACTATCAACTGTAAGCTTTCAGCTTTCACCTTTCTTAAAAAGCGGGTTTGTTGTTTCTTTCATTTTAATTATTGTTTTGATTTATGGTTTTTTCAGAATATATGAGACAGACAAGATATCGCAAAATTGGAAAACCTTAAAAATAGGCATTGCTCAGGGCAATATAGACCAGGGCAGAAAATGGGATATATCTTTTAAAAAAGAGACCGTGGATATTTATAAAAATTTAAACATGGCATTGGCAAAACAAGGGGTAAGGCTCATTATCTGGCCTGAAACAGCAATCCCATTCTATCTTCAATCTGATAAAGAGTTAGGCCCTGAGGTATTTAATTTGCCCAGGGAGGCCAATGCCTACCTCTTTACCGGCAACGATGCATACGGGCTAGGCTTTGACGGTGAAGTAAAATATTATAACAGCGCCTTTCTCATATCGCCAAAGGGTGAGCTTGTTGGGAAATATGATAAAATCCATCTTGTCCCGTTTGGAGAATATGTGCCGCTCAAAAATTATCTGCCGTTTATACATAAGCTTGTTGTAGGAGTTGGAGATTTCAGCTCCGGAAAATGGCTTAAACCGCTTGAATTGGACGGCGATAGTTTCGGGGTCTTGATATGCTTTGAATCAATATTTCCAGAGCTTGCAAGGGGTTTTATCAATGAGGGGGCGGGGTTTCTTGTAAATATAACAAACGATGCATGGTTCGGCAGGACATCGGCGCCCTATCAGCACTTTTCTCAAGCGGTATTTCGGGCTGTGGAAAATAAGGTATTCTTAATAAGGGCAGCGAATACAGGCGTAAGCGGGGTGATTGACCCTGTCGGGAGAATTATATTGAAAAGCGATATATTTACAAGAGAAGCCATGGCGGGATATATCAAAATAAAGGATATAAACCAATTTACATTCTATTCAAGATATGGTGATATATTTGCAATCGGGTGCATGATTATAGTTGCAGGCTATGGGTTATGGGTTTTAGGTTTAAATAGGTCAAAAAATAAATAAAAGAGGGGAATAAACATGTTTGACGAGATTCAGGAGAGGCTGAAGGGGCTGCAAAACAGATTGATTGAGATACGAGGTTATCTTTGACTTGGATTCAAAGGCTAAAAGACTGGGAGAGCTAGAGAAATTAGTTGCAGACCCTGCCCTATGGGAAAAGGCTCATGAGGCGCAAAACCTGCTGAAAATACAGGCGGCTTTAAAGTCAGAGATTGCTTCAATTGACAGCATTGGCAAAGACCTTGAAGATGCCTCAGTGCTTTTGGAGCTTGCTGTCTCGGAGCAGAGCCCCGGAACAGCCAAAGAGGCAGAAGACAAATTATCCGATACAGAAAAACGGATGCATCATCTGGATATCCAGAGGATGCTCGGCGGAGAACATGACAGGCTCAGCGCCATTCTGTCAATTCATCCAGGTTCCGGCGGCACGGAGGCCCAGGATTGGGCAGAGATACTTCTGCGGATGTATACAAGATGGGCAGAAAAAAACAGATACAGGGTAGAGGTAGTTGATTATCAGGCAGGAGAAGAGGCAGGGGTAAAGAGTGTTACCTTGACCATAGAGGGTGAGTATGCCTATGGCTATCTTAAGGCAGAGGTTGGCGTGCATCGCCTTGTCAGAATATCGCCGTTTGATGCCAACCAGCGGAGACACACATCCTTTGCATCTGTGTTTGTCTATCCTGAAATTGAAGATGATATTGAAGTGGACGTAAAAGATACTGATTTAAAGGTTGACACATTCAGGTCAGGCGGAGCTGGCGGTCAGAATGTCAACAAGGTGGAAACCGCCGTGAGGATAACGCATGTGCCGAGCGGCATAATAGTTGCATGCCAGGCTGAAAGAAGTCAGCATAAAAACAGGGCATTGGCCATGAAGATACTGCGGTCAAGGCTTTATGAATTAAAGCTCAAAGAACAGGAAGAGAAAATGGATCAGTTCCATAAGGAGAAAAAAGAGATAACATGGGGGAGTCAGATTCGCTCCTATGTGCTGCAGCCGTATCGTTTAATCAAAGACCACAGAACAGGTTTTGAATCAGGAAATGTAGATGCTGTGCTGGATGGAAAATTGGATGAGTTTATGGAGGCATTCCTTTTGAGGGGAAAATAAAGGTCAACAGAAAGCGCCTGAACGGCAAGGGGTTGTGTTGGGATGAGGTTATGTTTAACGTAAAATTGAGCGACGAGTGCCACTGCAAAATGTTAAAGAGCATGAAAACGATTTGGAAACCTTAAAGCTCTGCTCAACTGAAAAAGTGTCCTGTGGCACTCGTTCACTCCAATGACTTGTTATACATTTCTTAAATTATAAGCCTTGAACTCTCTATGAAAGACCAAATATCGGAACAAAAAAAGTGGTCTATTGTTCGTATATGTTTTTTCAAGAGGTCGTCTGTCTCCATATTCGGTCTAATGTCACAATAATAGACCCCATCAAGCGGGTTTAATTTGACTGTAAAAGCTTTGAAATGTCCGGGAAGGAAGGTAGCATTAATTCCATATTCATCTTGCCGCTTGCTGTTTTTTCTTTGCACATCATTCAGGAAAATAGCGATATGCGGGAGCATAGTATTTGTTAGTTTACAGTAAAGAAACTTATCTAGAAATATTTTGTCAATTCTATCTTTGCTTGAAGTTTTTACTGACCCTATAACCTTCAAGTCATCATTATTGTATAGAAGAAGGTCATGCTGATAACTCATATGAAACTGGAGTTCATTGTTGAGATATACCGGAACTTGTACAGTCCCCGTCTTGCATTTGACCCCTATTTCTTTAATCAACAGTTGGATAAACCTCTCAAAAAGATCTCCATTAACTTTTCTGGCTATGTTCGATGCACCAGCAGGTAAAGCGTCAAGTGCTGCACCGATTGATTGTTGAACAGTGTATATGCCTCGTCTTATCAATTCGCGGTTATGCTTATCATTTGCGGGAATGTCTCTAACCGAGTGGAGGATTTTCAAAAACTCTTTTTCAATCGTTGAGACATCAGAAAATTCATACATCAGATTTGAATTAATTGGTCTCGTAATGTTGAAATGACCGTCCTTTTTATACTGATAAAAACGGTAATGGTTTTCGTTCTGGGATATTATTACCGCTTGAAGTCCATCAGCAATAACTTCTAAATAAGACTTGCAAAATCCGATATAATCTTTGAGAGTTAAGAATTTTTCCTTATTTGATGCAATCTTGACTATTTTTGATAATGTCACCTGATAGACTCCCGTCTCTCTTGAACTTTTCTGTCATGTTCGATCCAATCTTCTACCGACATTTTTCTAACGTATTCAAGCCGTTCAATTGCCAATTCGTTATACTCTGTGTTTATTTCACATCCTAACCAGTTACGGTTTAACTGTTCTGCTACAACAAGCGTAGTGCCTGAACCTGAAAAAGGATCAAGAACAATATCATCTTTATTGGAGGATGCCAGAACAAACTTACGTACAAGTTCTTCCGGTTTTTGCGTGGGATGAGGTGTTTTTTCTCCCATGCCATTGCAAGTGGTTGGAATGTCTATAACGTCTTTGGGTTTTGCGCCTCTTGGGTGTGGCCTCCAATGTTCTCGATGCTCGCCATTCCCGTACTGACTGGTTATAGCCTGTGGGTGTGATGGATATTTTAAAGTATGTGCTCCGTAAGGAATACGAATATCATCTATGTTCAGATTACCTTTTGAAGATTTGCGAAAATGAATAATGCTTTCGTGGGAGCGTCCCCAGTTGTTTCCAAGATTTGCTTTGTTCTTATAATGCCATATTAACCAGCGACATGATTTAAAATATTTTGAGGTTGGATGTTTGAGATCAGCCAATATCTCTGAAAATCCACAGACGTATAACGAGCCGTGCGGCTTTAAAATCCGGGCTGATGGTTCAATCCATTTTAATGACCACTCTATATAATGTTCTTGACTCTCAAAATTATCCCACTCTGCTTTATTGATGTTATACGGGGGATCAGCAAATATTAAATCTACACTCTCGTCTTCTAATGAATTTAGCCAAGCGATACTGTCTCCTTGATAAAGTTTCCCGTTCGGGTGTTGATAGTGTAGTCTAAAACCTGAGCTTTCGGCTTGAATTTGATATGTTTTGCCGATGCTTATTTCTTCTTTTCTGAAAAGATGGTTTATTGTCTCTAATGCTTTCATGGCATTATTGTATAAAATCTATTTTTTATAGGCAAGAAATAAATAAGAGCTGGAAATTTATCGTTATCTGCCGATGTCTTTTAATGTATAACGCCGCGCGGATGAGCGGCGGAAGCGAAGGCGAGCGAGCTCGCCGTAGCTGTAGTCCGCTCGATCCGCTGGTTGGCCGTAGCGAAGCGGAGGCCAGCCAGCAGAACATTGATACGCGCGGCGTTGGCACTCCGCGAAGCGGAGTGCCAACGTAAAGTTGAGGGGCGCGCCGCTTTTGGCGCGTCCCTCTCGAACGCCATGTTAGGCGGCAGTCGGAGGCTTTGGGAAAGGCGTGCTGTCAAAGTAGATGTCAAGAGACGCGATCTTTCCATCTCGTACCTCGAATACTTCGGCGACGTGGCTGTCAAAGACAGGGCCGCCAGGCGGCTGAAGTTCGTATCGGGTCAAAGCGCAAGCTCTGTCTCCATCCACAATAAGGTTTTTTACCTCCACTGCGGTGATCATGGAGAAGAAGCGCTTTGTGGCTTCAAGGTACGCACCTTTACCCGCGACCCGCTTAATCGGGCTAACAAAGCTGGTGAACGTCATTTCATCAGCCAAGAAGGCCTTCCACCCACTCTTCTGTTTGAGGCTATCAAAGTAGTTTTGGATGATGTCTCTAGTCGTCATGTCGTTTCCTCTATTGGTCGATTGAATACAAACTACGATTGCCCACACCTGCCGCCCAACTATATATTTAACAAGTTTTCTCTATTTAACCAAGAAACAGGGTATAGTCAAGCAAAAAATAACATTTTTCTTGACATATATAATCATCATAAATATAATTTCTAACCCGTTAGCACCACAATTTGAGTGATATTAAGAAATAGGATAAGTATTCATGCTAAATATCCCTGCTGCTTTATTTACTAAATATAGTCTCTTGCTGAATAAAAAATCGGTTTCAAATTCCCTTCATAATAACTACAAGAAGTGGTTGAGGTACTATCTTGATTTCTGTCATAAATACTGTCACAGGTATGCTGACAGGGAATCCCTTAAGCACTTCATGATCAAATTGCATGAGAAGAATCAATCTACTGTGATGCAGGAGGAGGCGGCGAGGGCGGTGGCTATTTATTATGAGATGCTGGAAGATAGCAAAGCCGGGGACAGTCCCAATTCTACCGCTCCGTGTCACTCCGCCGGTAAATCTGGGACAGTCCCCTCACTCATGATGGGCGAGAGGAATATTAAAAAGGAGGGGAGCATAGAGTATGATTGGCAGAAGGCATACTCAGACCTGTTTGCGGAGATTAAGGTAAGGCATTATTCCCCTAAGACATTGAGATCATATTCTACATGGGTGAGAAAGTTTCAAGCCTTTATAAAAAGCAAGAAACCTTCTGACTTGAATCCATCCGATGTAAAGGAGTTCATACGCTTTCTGGCTGTGCAATGCCGCGTATCAGCTTCTTCCCAAAACCAGGCTTTTAACGCACTCTTGTTTTTGTACAGGCATGTATTAAAGACCGATTTCGGAGACCAGAGCGATAATGTGAGGGCCAGGCGAACCAGATATATACCTGTTGTGCTGTCTCGGGAGGAAGTGGATTCTGTGATAGCCAACCTCAATTATCCTTATGACCTTGTGGTCAGGCTTTTGTACGGTTGCGGCCTCCGGTTGTTTGAGTGCATGAAGCTCAGGCTGCACAATTTTAATTTGGATGCAGGGGTATTGACGGTGCATGACGGGAAGGGGAAGAAAGACAGGACTGTGCCGCTTCCAAGGTCTATCATTCCGGATATCAGGAAGCATCTCTCCGATGTGACGGAACTGCATAAAAAAGACCTCGATGCCGGTTATGCGGGAGCGTTTGTTGACGGACTTCTTGAAAAGAAGTATAAGAATATCGGGAGGGAGTTGATCTGGCAGTGGTTCTTTCCGGCCAAGACATTAACCCTTGTCCCCGATGAGGGCAAATACAGGAGGTATCATCTCCATGAAACCCATGTGAATAAGGCGATACGGCGGGCTGTGAGGAAGACAAAGATATTGAAGAGGGTGTCGTCACACACCTTTCGCCACAGTTTTGCAACGCATCTCTTGCAGGCCAATTACGATATTCGCACTATTCAGGAGATGCTGGGACACAGCGATGTAAGGACGACCATGATATATACTCATACGATTAAGAGCCAGACCGTCAAAGAGGTGAAAAGTCCGCTTGATTTTTGATGCACAAAATGATGAATACAAAGATTAAATGCCCTGTATGCGGCAAGGAAACCGGATGGCAAGAGAATGCTTTCAGGCCATTCTGTTCAGAAAGATGCAGTCTTATTGACCTGGGCAAATGGGCAGATGGAAAATATTCTGTAGAGGTTGAGCAAGAAAGCAAAGAGGAGCAAGGGGAGAAGGATGATGAATGAAACAGACGTCATAGAATCTTTGAAGCGAAAAGAAGATGAACTGGAGAACCTGTTGAATGAGGCCAAGCAAAAGGCGCTGAAGATTAAACAGGATGCACTGCATAGGGCAGAAGAGATGAGGGTATCCATGTCAAAACAGGTTGAAAGGATGCTGCATGAGCATAAAAAAGAGGAGATGGAGAAGATTGAAAAAGAAGCTGATATTATAAAGGCAGAGGCAAAAAAACAGGCTGAAGAATTAAGGCTGAGGGTAGAGAAGAGGCAGGAAAAGGCTGTTGAGATAGTTGTGCGGCATATTGTAGATTGAAAATTGTAGATTGAAGATTGTAAATTGGAAAATGCAAAGTTATAGCAAAACAGGAAAGAGAAATTAGGAATTAGAAAAGAGAGAAACTCTTTCCTGTTTCCTCTCTCCTCATTTCTGTGTTTGCAATGGAGCATAGCGACCTATGATAAAGGTAATGAGCAAGGTACAGCTTATTGGTTCCAAGGCGCTTCTGGATGAGGTTATAAGGCTGCTCCATAATCTTGGCATTGTTCATATAGAGAGTATACCTGCAAGGATTGGGCTTGAAGATTCATACTTAAGAAGACAGCCTATTGAAAGAGAAAAGGCTTTGCTCAAGGAAAGGCTTGAGAAGATACTTGAACGGCTGAAGGGTATATATCTTCTGCTTCCTGCATCAGGGGCAGGAAGGGAAGAAGGCTTGATGACAGGCGATATGCCTGTTTTGCTTGCAGATATTACATCTCATGCCTTTCTGGATGAAGTGGATAAATTGGAGAAAGAGGTTAAAGGGCTGCATGCTGAAAAGGCAGGGCTTTCAGAGGAAATTTCATCTATCGGACGTTATGAAAAGATATTAAAGGGCATTGCGCCTCTTGTGGCAAAATTAAAGGGGCTTAATAATTTTGAGACAATCGGCATTACCATTGACAGGGCCAAAGAGGATATTATCCCTTTGCTTGAGAATGAGGTAGGCCGTATTGCAGAAGAGAGGCATCAGTTTTTTGTAAAAGATATAGATAAAGATACTATTGGCATTGTAATTACCTACCCTAAAAAATATGATGCAAAGATGAAGGCGCTTATCGCCAGCGAGGCCATAGCAGAGATAAAGCTTCCAGAAAGATATACCGATATGACGCTCTTTGATGCGCTCAAGGTTATGATAAAGAGAAGGGAAGAAATGCCTGTTCTGGTAATGAATATTGATAATAAATTAAATGGGTTAGCGCTTGAATGGTATAAAAAGCTTGAATTGTTGATGAGGCTTCTGCGTGACACGATTGATGAGTTAAAGACCCTTGTATATTGCGCCCATACAAGGTTTACGTTTGTTATAGTTGGATGGATTCCTAAGGATAAATTCCATGCCCTTTCCATAGCTATCATGGATAAGTTTAGTGATAAGGTTATGGTGCGGGAGATGGAGATAAGGGAGGATGAGATAGACTTAATACCTGTGTATATAAAAAACCCAAAACTTTTAAAGCCCTTTGAGGTTTTTTTAAATATCCTGCCACCGCCTAAGTATGGTTCTGTAGACCCAACGCCATATCTTGCATTATTCTTTCCAACATTTTTTGGCCTCATACTCGGCGATATCGGATATGGCGGCATACTCTTTATGTTGAGTCTTTATCTCAAAAAGCGATTTAAGGCAAAAGAGTATCTTGCCAATCTTGCCTCTGTCTTAACTATTTCAAGCCTGTTTGCAGTGGCATTTGGAATATTTTTCGGAGAATTTTTTGGAGATTTGGGGGAAAGGTTTGGCCTGCTTCATCCAATAATCTTTGACAGAGTGAAGGCCATGAAGGTTTTTCTGGTATTAGCGATTGGAATAGGCATAGGACATATACTCCTTGGTTTAATGCTTGCAATAGTTAATTATATCCACAGGGGCAAGGGTAAGGAGGCTATGGCAAAGGCATCTACTTTGATATTGATGCTTGCCCTGATTACTATAGTGGCCATCCTGGCAGGTTATCTGCCAAAGGGACTCATTACACCCGGTGTAGTTATTATGCTGGCTGCCTTTATTATACTTATATTGTTTGAAGGGATTATCGGGCCATTGGAGGCATTGAAGACAATCGGCAATATTCTTTCATATGCCCGTATCATGGCCATTGGAACCGCATCTGTTGCATTGGCGCTGGTGGCGAATAAATTGGGCGGCTTGACCGGCAATGTTATCCTTGGCATATTCATAGCCGGCATAATACATGTCATAAACATATTACTGGGCATACTTAGTCCGGGTATTCAATCACTGAGACTCCACTATGTGGAGTTTTTCAGCAAATTTTATCAGGCAGGCGGAAGAAGATATGAACCGTTTAGAAAGACAGGAAAATAAATCAGAGAATTAGAGATTAGCGAATTAGAAAAACAAATTAACTAATCCACCAATTCTCTAATAAACTGAATGGAGGTGTTTATGGAAAAAGGTCTTATTGCGTTAGCGGCGGCTCTTGCTATAGCGATTCCGGCGCTTGCAACTGCATGGGCGCAGAGCAAGATAGGCTCTGCCGGCGCCGGAGCTTTGGCAGAAAAACCAGAATTGAGCGGCATTGTCATTATCTTGACGGCAATACCGGAAACCATGGTAATACTTGGTTTTGTAATAGCCTATCTTATCTTAGCTTAAAGAAAGGATTGATTACGCTGATCATGGAATACGGATTACACAGATTATTTGTTTTTTAATCTGTGTAATCATGTTTTGAAATCTGTGTAATCCCCAAAATAATGAACGAAAAAGAATTATTAAAAGCGCTGGAACAAGATGCCAGAAGGGAATATGCCGCCATTATTGAAGAGGCTGGGAAAGAGGCGGATGCGATTTTAAAGGCAGCCGCTGAAGAGGCAAATGGATTAAGGCAAAAAGAGTTTGAAAAGGCTAAGAGATCCATAGAGCTGCAAAAGGTAGGAATGTTAGCCAATGCGAGGTTGTATGCCAAGGAATTTATACTGAAGGAGAGGCAACTTGCCATAAACAAGGTTTTGGACATGGCATACAACAGGCTTGAAGATCTGCGGCATGATAAAGATTATCCGAATATATTAAAAAGGCTTTTTAAAGAAGCTGCGGACAAATGGCAGATATATATGGGAGATACAAAGGCGGAAGTTATTGTATCAAAAAAGGATATTGCTATTTTGGCCGATTTAAACAATGCCTCTGGTTTTGAGTTCATTCCTTATCAAACAGAGAATATGCCGCCAGGGATTGTTATTATGAGCAAGGATAAAAAATATAAGATGGTAAACACCTTGGATTCAAGATTAGAGAAGGCAAAAGCAGAACTTGTTTCAACGATTGACAAGATATTGTTTAGTGAAATTCCTAAATCCTAATGCCTAACAGTTAACATGAAAAAAGGGCTGCTGAAAAAGACACCAACAGCCTTGATTACACAGATTATAAAAAATGATTACACAGATATTTCAAGGAGTTTTAATCTGTGTAATCTGATTTTTTATCTGTGTAATCAGAGATTGTTGAGTTTTTCAACAAGCTCTTAGAATTTAAAATTTATTTTTATGATGGATTTGAGTTATCTCAATGCCCGGATAAGGGCATGGAAAGGTGAACTTCTTACCAAAGAGGCATATGACGGACTTATTGCCTCAGATGGTATTCAGAGTTTCATAAGTCATTTAAAAGCAACCACCTATGCACGGGATATAGAGATAGCCTCTGCAAGGTATAAAAATGAGAGAGAAGTTATAGAGGCTGGGCTTAAGGGAAATCTTGCCAAGGCCTTCAAGGGATTGTGGGGTTGTTCTTCTGATGAGATGAGGGTTTTACTGCGGGCAATATTCTCTATATGGGAGGTATACAACTTAAAGGCGATATTAAGGGCCAGGGTAAATGGGGTTTCACCCGATGAGAGCGCATCTGTCCTCATACCAGCCGGCGAGATGAACGAGTCTGCATTAAAGGAATTGAACCAGCAGAGGGATGTGTTTGAGGTTATAAAACTTCTTTCTACATGGGGAAGCCCATATGCAAGACCCATGCAGCATGTCATGGGGCAGTATATGCGCGAAAGGCATCTCATAATTCTTGAACTTGCCCTGGATCGCTTTGCTGCTAACCATGCTATCTATGACACGGCTGGAAGCGATATAAATAAAAAAATAATTGAGCAGTTTATAGCGCAGAGAGTAGACAGCATAAACATATCCACATTATTAAAATTGGCTGGTGAAGATATTGCCATTGCAGATGCCGGCGGTTATTTTCTTGCCGGCGGGGATATAATTGATAAAGATGATTTTTTGAGACTCACAAAGAGCCGGAATAAAACCGAGCTTATGAAAGAGCTCTATGATTTCTTAAAAGACAGCTACTGGAAAAAGTTAGTTGGCTCAGCAGAACCTGAGAACGCTTTTTTTCTGGAGGAACGGCTTGAGGAACTGCTAAGACAAAAAGTTTGCAGGCTGACTGTGGTGGAGCCGTTAAGCATAGCCCTTGCCATCTGTTTTGTTTATAAAAAGATAAGGGAAGTAAAAAATTTAAGGCTTATTGCCCGTGCAAAGATTTTTGACATACCAGCAATTGAGGTGAGAAGGTTTATAATATAAGTTTCAAGTTTCAAGTAACAAGTTTCAAGATTTGAACTACATTTTTTAAACTTAAAACCTGCAACTTGGAACTTGCAACTTTTTGATATGTCCAAACTCCTTGTAATCACATATCCAGACACATCTCTTGGTTTTAACCTTGCAGGTGTTGAGGTCAAAGAGGTTCAAGAGGGTGAGGATATCACGGCTGTTCTGAATGACATCGTAAAAACCGGCGGCTACGGCCTTCTGGCTATAGAAGAAAAATTGCTGACAAAGGTTGATGAAGGCATTTTAAAGAGGATTAGAAAGACAGGCATACCTGTTATTGTTCCGATAAATACACCAAAATCATGGCATAGCGAGGTAGAGATGGAGTCGTATATCGCACGGCTTATCAGAAGGGCAATAGGGTATCAGGTGAAAATTAAGAGATAGAGAATTAGGGATTAGATAATTGGAGATTAGAAAAACTAATTCGCTAATCCGCTAATTCGCTATTTAACTAACAGCTATGCAGACCATCAAAGGAAAAATCTCCGGCATCTCCGGACCAACGGTTACCGCTAAAGGCATGAGCGGCGCTAAGATGCACACAACCGCCTTTGTCGGCAAAGACGGTCTTCTCGGCGAGATTATAAAGATTCAAGGGGAGCAGGCCATATTGCAGGTTTATGAGGATACAACAGGGCTTTCAATCGGGCAGGAGGTTGTAAACTATGGCAAATCTCTTGCTATAAGGCTCGGCCCCGGCCTTCTATCAAATGTTTTTGACGGTATACAAAGGCCGCTTGAATCATTAAGGCTCAAGGCAGGCAATTTTATAAGCAGGGGGATTAACGTTGATGTATTATTGGATAAAACATGGGAATTTATTCCTAAAATAAAAAAAGGAGATGCTATTGGTGCAGGAGATGTTATTGGCATTGTCAAAGAAAATGAAAGTATAGAGCATAGAATTCTTGTGCCGCCATATAAAAATGGCGTTGTTAAAGAGATAAAAAGCGGAAATATTGCAGGTGATGAACCTGTTGTAATCCTTGAAGATAAAAACACCATTTCGCTATATCACGAATGGCCTGTTAGACAACCCAGGCCGTTTAAACAAAGATTGTCGCCCGATACCCCTTTTTTTACAGGTCAACGTATATTTGACACCATGTTTCCGGTGGCAGAGGGCGGTGCAGCCATTGTGCCGGGCGGATTTGGAACAGGCAAGACCATTGTGGAGCAGACCCTTGCAAGATATGCAAAATCAGGCATTATTGTTTATGTCGGATGCGGAGAACGTGGGAATGAAATGACCGAGGTCTTGACAGACTTTCCAAAACTTTTAGATCCATCCACTGGCCTGCCATTAAGTTTAAGAACCGTCCTTATAGTAAATACATCAAATATGCCTGTTGCAGCAAGGGAGGCGTCTATCTTTATTGGCGCAACTATCGCCGAATATTTCAGGGATATGGGATACAACGTTGCGCTCATGACAGACTCTATCTCAAGATGGGCAGAGGCACTCAGGGAGATATCATCCAGAATGGAGGAGATGCCGGGCGAAGAGGGTTATCCGCCGTATCTTGCAACACGGCTCGGAAATTTTTATGAAAGGGCGGGAAAGGTAAAGTGTCTCGGCAACGTTGAAAGAACAGGCTCTGTTACTATTGTAAGCGCAGTATCGCCGCCCGGTGGAGATTTCTCCGAGCCGGTAACGCAGGCATCTCTAAGGGTGGCGGGCGCTTTGTGGGCCCTTGATACAGACCTGGCATACAGGAGACACTTTCCGGCAGTTGACTGGAATAAAAGTTTCAGCCTCTATTATAGTTCACTGAAAGAGTGGTTTACGAGAGAAGTGGCAGAAGATGCTATTTTACTCCGAGATAGGGATGCAGACAGGCTTACCATGGAACTTGGAAGGCTTGTCAAGGAGGTATTTTTAAGACAGAGCGTATTTAACGATGCAGATGCATTCTGCACCATGGAAAAACAATATTGGATGATGAAGTGCATAATTGAGTTTTATGGTAGGGCTAAAAAGGCATTAGGCGAGGGGACATATTTGGATAAGATACTCGCAAGCCCGATTGCAGCAAGACTTATGCGTATGCAGGATATACCGAGCAACGTGTTCAAGCAAAGGGCAGGGGAGATGATTGGGGAGATAGATGTGGGTTTAGGAGGAATGGCAAAATGAGAGAACTGGTAGACCGTGGTTATAACTGCTGTTTAGATTCCATTACCTCAAGCCATGCTTCAACAGCCTCTTTGATATTGGACACAGCTTCTTCATAAGTTTTGCCCTGAGAAAGACAGCCGGGAAGCGCAGGAACTTCAGCAACATAATAACCTGCCTCATCCTGTTCAATTATTACATGCAATTTCATAATAATCTCCTTGGTAAAGGTTAGAATTTATAGAACAATCTATCATGAGATAAATTGTTTTGTCAAACATGGCGGGTAATATCAATACCGAGGGGTTGTTTAAATAGTTATGCTAAAAATAAACGAAGCCACAGACACTGATCCCTGCTTAATACCCCCGATAGAAGCATTCGAGGGCAGGCTTGCAGAGCCTGCCCCGTACTTGATACGGGGGACAAGTTTGAAGGTTATTGAAAGACTCCAGCAACTCGGCCGGAAGCGGGGAGATACTTTGCTTTATCAACAAGAGTATGTTCTATTGAGCATAAATTTGTGATAGATGGAATAGATGGTAATGGTTGCTGTGCCTAATTACAGCTGTGAGCGGCAAAAATATTATTTATAAATATTGATTGAGGTTATAAAATGACAACTAGCAATCACGATTCAATTTTTATGAAAAATATCCAAAGTGGAGTAGAAAAGGGTTGTATATCCTTTTCTGCTGATAACTCCAAGATTACATATCACTGCAGCCGAGACTATACGACAAGTTTCAAAAAACCCGAGGAGAAAGTAAGGGCATCTTATTTTGCCGAACTGGTTCTGGATTATGAGTATCCCAACAAAAGATAGACATCGAGGTTATTGTTCCGCGAAGAAAACCTGAAGACAGGGCAGATATAGTTATCTATGAAGACGACGAACTTAAGAAGCCCTATCTGGTTGTTGAGTGCAAAAAAGACGGAATCACAGATGCTGAATTTAAACAGGCTATTGAACAGGCTTTTGGCAATGCAAACAGCTTAAGGGCAAAGTTCGCTGCCGTTATTGCCGGCACAACAAAAACTAGCTTTGATGTAGCGGGTTTCAACCCGAGCGAAAGAGAAAGAAATGTAATCTCCGATGTTTCTGTACGATATGGGAAAACCCCGAAATACAGGTTCATTAAAGGCGATCCAGCAAGAGATTTAAAAGTCGTTTCAAGAGAAGAACTCATCAGGGCTTTAGAGAAATCCCACGACACTGTCTGGCAGGGCGGCAGACTTGCGCCAACAACAGCTTTTGACGAAGTTTCAAAACTTCTTTTCTGCAAACTGAAAGACGAAAAGGGTACGAAGAAGGGCGATACCTACAAATTCCAAATTGGCACTCATGAATCAGCAGAAGAAGTTTACGATAGAGTTGATTCTATTTATCAAAAAGCAAAAAAGGAAGACTCAGAGGTTTTCAGAGAGGACATTCGGTTAGACGCAAAGATTGTCTATAATGTAGTTGAGCACCTGCAGGAGTTGGCTATAAACAAGATTGATCTGGATACTAAAGGGGTCGCATTCGAGCGATTTATGCAGGACTTTTTTAAAGGCAAGATGGGGCAGTTCTTTACTCCTCGTCCAATTGTTGAATTTGCCATCAAGATGCTAAATCCTGAAAGAACTGATTTAATCTTAGACCCTGCTTGTGGAAGCGGTGGTTTCCTGCTTAATGCCATGGATTTAGTCAAAAAGTTTGCAGAAGAAAATTATGACGATAGAGAAGCATGGGAACACTGGCATAATTTTGCCATGAATAATCTTTATGGCATTGAGATTAACGACCAGATTGCAAGGGTCTGCAAAATGAATATGATTATTCATGATGATGGACATACCAATGTAATCAGCACAGATTCGTTAAGGGATATTAAGGAAATTACGGATATACATAAAGGCTTCAAGAAGGATTATTTTGATATTATTCTCACTAACCCGCCGTTTGGCGCAACTGTCAAATCAACAGAGAAAAATTATTTAGAAAAGTATGAGCTTGGCAAGGGCAAAAAGAATCAGAAGACAGAAATAATGTTTATCGAGCGTTGTATTGAATTTGTGAAGCCTAAGACAGGCAGGATTGGAATAGTTCTGCCGGACGGGATTTTAACAAACTCCTCCTTGCAGTATGTGAGAAATTTCATAATGGAGAAATGCCAGATATTGGCTGTTGTATCTCTGCCGCAGTTTGCCTTCACTCATTATGGCGCAGGTGTTAAATCTTCACTTGTGTTTTTAAGAAGAAAAGGCGAAAATGAAAAATTAACAAAGTATCCAATTTTCATGGCAATAGCCGAACATATCGGCTATGACGCTACTGGCAGAGAAGACCCGGCAAATGATTTTGACGGGATTTATGAGGAATATATAAAATTTTTGAAGGGTAAATAAAATGCAGTGTTTTGTTGTTTACGCAGATAAGATAAAAGAAAGATTCGATCCCTTCAGTTACACGCCTCAATTTAAATCTTTTTTGAACGACCAGATAAAATCAAAATATTCAGTCAAGTTGGGGGCAATTATCGGCAGTGGTTCTTACGGTGTTTTGCCACCGAGTGAATGTTATTCAGAGGGTGGTGAGATACTTTTGGTGAGAGCAACCGAATTGATGCCGGATTTTGAAATAGATTTTACAAATTCAATTCCTGTACCTGAGATTTACAATAAAAATGAAAGAGCACGATTACGACAGAATGATATATTGCTTGCTGTAAAGGGAGCAACGATTGCGTCAAACAAATCAGTGTGTTTTGTAGAGAAAGAACCTCTAAGAGCAATCGTAAACGGAAGTATATTTAGATTTCAGGTCAAAGAAGGAATTAACGCAAAGTATATTGTTTACGCCTTATGTTTTGAAAATAGCAAAAGACAGATGAATTTACTGTTGATAGCAAATAATGCAGTAAATTATCTGGACAGAACCGTCATAAATAATTTACTTATCCCTCTCCCACCTCTCTCAATTCAAAATAAAATCGTTGACATCATGCAGTCTGCATACTCTCAGAAGAAACAAATGGAAGCCGAGGTGCAGAGGCTTTTGGATTCTATTGACAGCTATGTCCTTGACGAATTAGGCATAAAACTTCCAGAGGTTGAGGATAAGATGTGCTTTGTTGTTGACTCCGAAGAAATGCGGGACAATAGAGTGGATGCTTATTATTATCAGCCAAAGTTTATAGAATTAATGGAAGCGATACAACATGCACCTTTTGAGACTTACTCATTAGAGGCAATATCAACCAAAATAATAAACGGACTAGATTTCCGAGAATTTACAGAAACGGGAATTCCATATCTCAGAGTATCAAACATAAAACCTAATTCTTTTGATTTAATAGATGTTAAATTCATTCCGGCATTCAACATATCAAAAGACATTGAATTAGATAGTGGAGATTTATTAATTACAAGAAAAGGCACTTATGGAATTGCAGTCGTTGTAGATGATGAGCATAAGAGAACGATAATCAGTTCAGAGATATTTAGAGTTGTGTTAAAGAAAGAAAATGTGAATCCTCATTATATTGCTATCTGGTTGAACAGTAATATAACCAAACAGTTATTTAACAGAATCAGCACTGGCGCTATTATGGGACATTTAAGTCAAAACGCATTGAAAAACATTCAACTCCTCCTTCCTCCTCTTGAAATCCAAAACAAAATCGCTGAAGAAGTCAAAAAGCGAATGTCAGAGGCTGAAAGGCTTAAAGCAGAGGCATCTGAAATTATTAATAAAGCTAAACAGAGGGTTGAGGAAATAATATTAAGAGAATAACGGCGATAAACTGAGAACGATTATCTTTATATACGATTGTGTCAACCTATGGGGGCAGACATTAAAAACCATGCGGATCTTTTTGGCTGTATTTTATGATTGCAATATTTGGGCTAAATAATGTATCCTTACAGTAAGGAGGTAAGGAAATATGCTTGCAAAGAAGACATCCAAAAATCAGCTAACCCTGCCGAAGGAGGTCGTCAAGTCGTTCCCTGATGCCGAATACTTTGATGTTTCGGTAAAGGAAAGAAAGATAATTCTTATGCCGGTCAGGATAACCCCTGCTGATGCGGCTCTTGAAGGCATAAGGGACAAACTGGAAAAACTTGGCGTTACCGAAGGTGTTGTTGACGAGGCAGTCAAATGGGCAAGAAAGAAAAAGCGGCAGTCAAGATAGTCCTTGATACCAATATTCTTATATCGTCTCTGCTGTTTAAAGGCGAACTTGCAAGAGTCGTAGACCTTTGGAAAAAAGGCAAGATTATCCCAATTCTCTCCAGAGATACTTTTGACGAGTTTAAGGCCGTTCTTGAATATCCGAAATTTTCTCTGACAGCACAAGAGATGAAGGTGATTATTGAGGAAGAAGTTCTGCCTTTCTTTGAAGTAATTGAAGTTACGGATAAAATCAAAGGAGTATGCAGGGACGCCGATGATGATAAATTCATTGGCTGTGCTGTATCTGCATCAGCGGATTTTATTATCACAGGAGACAAGGATTTGCTGGATATGGGCAGGTACAAGTCTGTCAAGATTGTAAGCGCTTCGGAATTTTTAAGGATATTTAAAAGTGAGTAAGATATGAAAAAATGGGATGGTTGTCTTTATATGCGATTTTATCAACCTATGGGCAGGCATTACTGCAAAGATTACAGGACGAGGAGAGAAGCAAGAAGGTTTAAGATTTAAAATATGACGCAAAATAAAAATATGGTTTTAAGAACAGTTGCATCGCAAAACATAGAATCCAAATCCAGATACAGATACAGGCAGCCGCTTCCTGTATGCCCCTCTATTTATGTCTATTAAACTTGATTTAAATGAACACTTCCTTAAAGCCCTCCATATCATGGAGGATACGGACAGGAATGTCTTTGTTACAGGAAGGGCAGGCACAGGCAAGTCAACCCTTCTTCAGCATTTCAGGGACAGCACAAAAAAGGCCATTGCGGTTATCGCGCCGACAGGCGTGGCTGCGGTGAATGTGAAGGCACAGACCATCCACTCATTCTTCAACTTTAAGATAGATGTAACCCCTGATACCGTAAAGAAGATTAGGCCAAGGGATAAATCTATTTACAAAAACCTTGATGCCATTGTAGTAGATGAGATATCCATGGTGCGGGCTGACATTCTTGACTGCATAGATATATTTTTAAGGATCCACGGCAAAAAGAAGTCTCTTCCCTTCGGCGGAATACAGATGATATTTATAGGAGACCTCTATCAACTTCCCCCTGTTGTCCGATACCGTGAGAAGACTATTTTTGCAGATTATTACAAAAGTCCGTATTTTTTTGATTCAAAGGTCTTTTCAAATGGTCTGGACATGGAATTTATTGAACTTGAGAAGGTCTATCGCCAGAAAGATGCAAGGTTTCTGAACATCCTGAATGCAATAAGGAATAATACAGCAACGGATGATGATTTCACGGCTATAAACTTAAAACACCTTCCGGATTTTGAGGACAATGGGGAATTCTATATCTGCCTAACTACAACAAATGAACTTGCGGATAACATCAACCAGAAAAAACTATCGGAGATTCAAGGAAAGGAATATAAGTATCACGGCTTAGTTGACGGAGACTTTGAGGCAAAGGATTTGCCTACAGCAGAGGATATTACGATTAAGGTCGGGGCGCAGGTCATGCTCTTAAATAATGATTCTTCCGGACGGTGGATAAATGGAAGCATAGGAAAGATTGTTGAGATTGAAAAGATTAAAAATGAGCCTGATGTAATATGGGTGGAACTCTCTGACGGGGAGCGCGTGGATGTTGCGCCTTACACATGGGAGATGTATGAATTTAATTATGATAGGAGTAAAAATATGGTAGCGTCGGAGATTACAGGCAGATTCACGCAGTATCCCATCAAATTTGCATGGGCGGTTACCATTCACAAGAGTCAGGGTTTGACATTTGACAGGATGATTATAGATATAGGCAGGGGTACATTTTCACATGGGCAGCTTTATGTGGCGCTGTCAAGGTGCACTAACCTTGATGGGATTATTCTGAAAAAGCCGATTATGAAGAAGCATATATTTATGGACAGGAGAATTGTGGAGTTTGTAACAAAGTATCAGTATAAACGGGCAAAACAAAGACAGCCTCTTGAACAGAGGATTAGCCTGATTGAACTGGCAATAAAGGAAGAAAGAAAATTAGATATTGTGTATCTCAAGGCAAAGGATGAAAAAACAAGGAGGACAATTATCCCGAAATATATGGGAGAACTGGAGTATCAGGGAAAGAAGTTTCTCGGTTTAGAGGCATTCTGCACAAAGAGGATGGACGAAAGGGTTTTTAATATAGAGAGGATACTTGAGATGAGGATGGCGGAGGGGTGAAGCCATGAGATTGTTAACCTTTGAATACCAATCCATAACCAGCATATCCGGACCGCTCATATTTGTTGAGGGTGTGACGGCTGGAAGCCTTGGCGAGATGGTGGAGATTCATCTTGCCGATGGTGAAATAAGAAAAGGGCAGATACTCCAGATTACGGAAGGCCTTGCAGTGGTGCAGGTGCTGGAAGGCACATCAGGGGTTGATACTTTAGGGGCAAAGATTAGACTTAAAGGAGAAACTGCGAAGATTGGCGTATCTATTGATATTCTCGGCAAATTTTTTAATGGGCTTGGAGAGCCGGAAGACGGCTTTTGCCCAATTATACCCGAAGCAAGGCTGGACATAAACGGTCTTCCCATAAATCCTACTGCACGGGACAAGCCTGCTCATTTTATACAGACCGGCATATCAACCATAGACGGTCTGAATACTTTGGTGCGGGGGCAGAAGCTGCCGATATTTTCCGGCGCAGGTCTTCCTGCCAATGAGATAGCAGCCCAGATAGTCCGGCAGGCAAAGGTTGCAGGTGGCGAGCAGTTTTCCATTGTATTTGGCGCCATGGGGATTACATCAAGGGAGGCATTTTTCTTTAAAAAGGTTTTTGAACAAAGCGGGGTAATGGAGCGGACTGTGGCCTTTATAAACAAGGCGGAAGACCCGACCATTGAAAGGCTGTTTACGCCGAGGAGCGCTTTGACCGCTGCTGAATATCTTGCATTTGAAAAAGGGCACCATGTTCTGGTAATACTTACAGATATGACAAACTACTGTGAGGCCATGCGTGAGATAGGGAGCGCAAGGGAAGAGATACCGGGAAGAAGGGGTTATCCTGGCTATATGTATACAGACCTTGCCACAATTTATGAACGGGCAGGCAGGATAAAGGGGAAGGATGGTTCTATCACACTGATTCCTATACTAACAATGCCGGATGATGATATAACCCACCCGATAGCAGATTTAAGCGGCTATATAACCGAAGGCCAGATTGTCTTAAGCAGAGCGCTATTCAGGAAAGGTATATATCCGCCAGTGGATGTGCTTCCATCGCTTTCAAGACTCATGAATCTTGGCATAGGCAAGGACAAGACCAGAGATGACCACAGGGGCGTGGCTGACCAGTTGTATGCATTTTATGCAAAGGGTAGGGATACGAAAAGGCTTGCCACAATTATAGGCGAAGAGGGTTTAACTTCTATGGATAGACTGTATCTGAAATTTGCAGATGAATTTGAAAAGCAGTTTGTAGGGCAGGGTGATGCTGACAGGTCAATAGATGATACGTTAAAACTGGGCTGGACTCTTTTGTCAACATTGCCAAAAACAGAGCTTATAAGGATAAAGGAGGAGTTTGTAGAGAAATACTATTCCCATTCTCCGTAGGGGAGGGGCTTGTCCTCTCCCGCTTTTGGGCGGCCACAAGGGCCGCCCCTACACTGTATTAAAAAAGCCATTTTCGCATGAACTGACTATGGAAAAATTTTCGCCCACAAGGATAAATCTTCTGTTTTTAAATACACAGCTTTCCGTGTCAAAGAGCGGGGCCAAGCTCTTGAGAAGCAAGAGAGATGCCCTGATGAAGGATTTTTTCAGATGTGTCGGAGAATGCCTTGAATTAAGGACAAAGTTAAACTCTCAGATGAGGGATGCAACATACTCACTGCATCTTGCCAAAGCATTTCTTGGCGACATAATTTATTCAACAGCATATGCCTCTAAAAGGGATATATCTATAGATATAAAGGTGAAGAATATATGGGGGATAAATATACCGGAGATAGAACAGAAGGCCTTTGTAAGAAATATTGAAGCGAGGGATATATCGCCGATAGGAGAGGGCAGTCTGGTCATTGAGACTGCAAGGGGTTTTGAAAAGGTGCTTGAGGCCATTGTTACAATTGCATCAAGCGAGGTAAGGCTAAAGAGGGTAGGGGAGGAGATAAAGGCTGATATGAGAAGAATAAATGCCCTTGAGGAGATTATTATGCCGTCTATACAGTATGGCATGAAGGGTATAGAACGGGTTCATGAGGAGAGGGAAAGGGAAGATATATACAGATTGAAAAGGTACAAGAGGAGGAGGCAAGATAAAGGTTAAGGTTGAGAAATATAAAAAATAAAAAAGTGTTGCTTGTTTTTTTCTTAACCTGAGCCTAAGCCTTAGCCTGTTTTAAATATGCTTTTAGTTATCGACATAGGCAATACAAATATCGTTGTTGGCATTTATAATACGGATAGGCACAAATCTGTCCATGACAAAAGCCAAAGGCTTGTCCATCACTGGCGTATAGGTACAAAAAAGAGCAGGACCGCTGATGAGTATGGGATTATGATAATGGATCTTTTTAACTTTACCAAAATCGAAGCCGATAGTATCGGCGGCGCTATCATATCCTGCGTTGTTCCGCCTTTGATTGACACATTCCTTGAGGTGGGAGAAAGATATTTCGGCGTTAAACCTCTTGTTGTTGGTCCTGGCACCAAGACAGGCATGCCCATTATGACAGATAATCCCAAAGAGGTTGGGGCAGACAGGATTGTGAACGCAGTCGCCGCATACGAGATTTATAAAGATGCAGTTATTATTGTTGATTTCGGTACTGCAACGACATTTGACTATGTATCTAAGAAAGGCGAATATATGGGCGGCGCCATTGCGCCCGGCATAGGCATATCAACGGATGCTCTGTTTCAGAGGGCTGCAAAACTTCCACGGGTTGAAATAACAAAGCCCAGAAAGATTGTTGGCAAAAATACCATTGACAGCATGCAGGCCGGTATATTCTATGGCTATGTAGGGCTTGTGGACGGTATTGTCGAAATGATGAAGATGGAGGTTGGTTCAAAAGCCAAGGTTGTGGCTACCGGCGGGCTTGCCAAACTCATTTCGCCTGAGAGCAGAACAATTGAACGTGTTGATGAATTTTTGACTCTTGAGGGTTTGAAGATTATTTATGAGAGGAATATATAATGGCAACAGAATCTTCAGAGGAGCAATTTAAGCAAGGATTACACTTTTTAAAAGAGGGTATCTTGGAAAAGGCAACAAGGGCGTTTGAAAAGGCATATAAAGAGGATAAGGAGAATGCAAAATATATGTCTTATTATGGAATGTGCGCCGCCTTGCGATGGGGTGAGATAGGGTTGGGGATTGAGCTTTGCACAAAAGCGGTAAAGAAAGACTTTTCTAAAACCGAATATTATATAAACCTTGCCAAGGTATATCTTAAGATTGATAATAAAAAAGGGGCTGTTGCTGTTTTAAAAAAAGGGCTTATGATTGACCCTGAAAACAGTATCATCTGTAATGAGTTGGTAAAACTTGGAGCTGTGGAAAAGCCTATAATACCGTTCGCGAAAAGGTCTAATCCCATAAATAAATTTCTTGGCATGTTATTCAGAAAGACAATACCAGGTATTATTGGCAGGATTAGAAGGCAGAAGGAAGCGGTAAAGGATAAGGATTGAGATGTTGGGATATAATATGGAAAGACAAATTCTAATTTCTAAATCCGAAATCCTAAATAATATCAAATGACCAAAATTCTAAATTCAAAACAGTTTTGAACATTTGGACTTTTGGGTTTTGAATTTGTTTAGGATTTAGAAGTTAGGATTTAGGATTTTCCTGCGTTTAGGATTTTGTTTGCATGGAGTAAAGCGACCATGAAAATACCAGCCAATTTGGAGAAGTTTGTCTCCCCTCAAACCAGTAAGGAAACAAGGCTTATGGCGGCTAAGGCTGCCTTTCCCATGGAACCAAAGGATATGGTTACGCTTCTTTGCATGCTTTTAGGCGATAGCGACCATGATGTTAGTGAAACGGCAAAAAAAAGCCTCGAAGGGGTTCCTGCCGATTTATTGCTGACGGTTTTGGATGGTGATTTGAACCCTGCTGTGACAAAGGCCATTGCAAATATTCATCAGAGAGATGAGGCGATACTTGTGATGGTTGCATTGAATCGCAATACGGACGATGAGACAATGACATTCCTGGCCTCCAATGGCCCTGAGAATGTGGCAAATATCGTAGCAGAAAATGAAACAAGGCTCATGCGCAACCCATCCCTGCTGGATGCTCTTAAAGCCAATCCTTGTGTTGGCAAATCTGTTGTTGACAGGGTGGAGGCCTTTCTTGTATCAATTGGAAGGCCCGCTCCAAAGCCAGAGGATGTACCTAAGCCTGCTGAAATAGAACCCCCCTCCATAAGGGAGACGGCTAAAGAAGCATCGGCCATTGATGCTGATTTGAAAACAGAAAAGGAAGCTGTGACGGAGGCAGAGAAGGAAAGTTTTTATAAAAAAGTGCAGCGTATGAATGTTGCGGAAAGGATTAAGCTGGCCCTGCTTGGCAATAAGGAGGCGAGGGACATACTTTTGAAGGATTCCAATAAGCTTATTTCATCTACCGTATTAAAAAATCCGAGGATTACTGAAGACGAGGTTGTAAAGGTAGTCAACTCAAGAAGTATTTCAGACGATATACTCAGGCAGGTGGCAAACAACAAGGAGTGGCTAAAAAAATATCCCGTAAAATTGGGCATGGTTAATAACCCCAAGACACCTTTAGCCGTTGCCATGCGGCTTATAAGTCAATTACACGAGAAAGATGTTCAGCATATTGCGAAAAGTAAAAATGTTTCAAGCGCCCTGTCTGCAGCAGCAAAAAAGATAGTTATGCAGAAAGACAAACATTGAGAGAGAAAATCCGAATGTCTAATCCACGATGAAGACCTTCGGGGACATGTTTCTAATAAAACACCCAGTGATCGAATTTCCACTGTTTTGATTTTTATTTAAAAAGAATTTGTTTCTTATTTATGGCGTTGACTGCACATTAGTATGGGAGGCATGAATGAAGGTTATAATAATCGGCGCAGGTGTAGTGGGACATACCATTGCAAAAAGACTTTCTTCCGAGGCTCAGGATGTAGTTATAATAGAAAAGGATGAGAGGCGTATTAGAGAAGTGGCAGAAAATCTGGATGTAAAGGTTATACACGGCAGCGGCAGCAGCCCAAGGGTCTTAATGGAGGCCGGGGTAGAACGTTCGGATATTGTTATTGCTGTAACCGACAGCGATGAGGTTAATATGATAGCCTGTCTTATTGCAGGCAGCCAGTCAAAGATTCCAAAAAAGATAGCAAGGATAAGAGAACCTGACTATGCCAACTACACCCAGATATTTGAAAAGGATTATCTGGATTTGGATTTTAATATAAATCCTGAAAAGGCTGCTGCAGAGAGGATATTGAGGATTATAGAGGTATCCGGGGCATTGGATGTAGTTGAATTCGCAGATGGCAAGGTCAAATTAGTAGGCATAAAACTTACACAAACATGCGGCGCTGTTGGGCAAAAACTCAAAGACCTGAAAGATCTGCATCCGGATCACAGGGTTATAATAGTAGCCATTTACAGGGGGAGCGAAACCATAATACCAAACGGATCTACTATTCTTGAGACAGGTGACCTTGTTTTTGCCGTGACTGTTCCTGCTGAGATACCTAACCTCATTAAACTCCTCGGCAGAAAAGAGAAGGCAGGCAGCAAGGTTATGATGGTTGGCGGGGGTGATATTGGTTTTTACCTTGCCCAGTGGCTTGAGAAAAGAGGTTTTTCTGTAAAGGTTATAGAAAGAAATGAGAAAAGGGCTGAGTTTATCGCAGATAAGTTGAATAAAACGATAGTTATCAGAGGAGACGGCACAGACCAGAATCTCCTTATGGAAGAAAATGTGATGGATATAGACACCTTTATTGCAGTTACTAACGATGAGGAGGCCAATATATTGAGCGCTCTTTTGGCTAAGAGAATGGGCGCCAGCAGATGCATTTCGTTGATTGATAAGCCCGAATATCTATCCATGGTCTCTACTATAGGGATAGATGTGGGTGTTTCTCCGCGGCTTGCCTCTGTGAGCGGAATATTGCAATTTGTGAGAAGAGGGAAAATACTGGCGGTAACTCAATTGATGGAGGAAAGGGTTGAGGCAATTGAAACAGTAGCCATGGAGACAGCGGATATTGTCAGCCGGCCATTAAAAGAACTCAAGCTTCCTCAGGGGGCATTGATAGGCGCGGTTGTTAAAGAAAATAGTAATGTTGTTATACCTGAAGGAGAAACAGTGATTCAGCCTGGCGATAAGGTCATCATTTTTACCCTTGCGAAGGCGGTACCAAAGATTGAAAAGATGCTTATGGTAAAACCGGAGTATTTTTAAAGATAGGTTAAGGTTAAGGCTGAGGTTGAGGAAAGAAAATCACTTAACCTTGAAAATGTGGTGAAGCGATAATGAGAGTCAAAGTAATTTTGTATCTTCTTGGGATATTGGGCATAGTTCTTGGCTCTTCCATGCTGGTTCCTGCTGCAATATCTCTTGCGTATAGAGAGCCGGCGGTAATAGCCCTATTGTCATCAGCCATATTAACTTCAGGCATTGGCGGTGTTTTATTCATGCTCTTTAAAGGACAGCGGATAGACGTTTCGCACAGAGAGGGTTTTGCCATAACCGCAATTGCATGGATGAGCGCCGGTTTATTTGGGGCGTTGCCATATCTTTTTTCAGGGACACTGCTTAATTTCGTAGATGCCTATTTTGAGTCCATATCAGGTTTTACAACAACAGGCGCCTCTGTTTTTACATCTGTAGAAAATCTGCCGCATGGCATACTCTTATGGAGAAGTTTAACACACTGGATTGGGGGCATGGGAATAATCCTTTTATCTATAGCCATATTGCCGATACTTGGGATAGGAGGGATGCAGCTTTACAGGGCAGAGGCCACGGGCGTGGGGGTTTCTTCCGATAAGCTGGCACCGCGGCTTATTGAAACTGTTAAGCTGTTCGGCCTGGTTTATATTGGAATTACCGTCACAGGAATGACTGCCTTTATATTGGCAGGCATGGGGCCTTTTGACGCAGTTATACATGCGTTTGGCACTGTTGCAACAGGCGGATTCTCCAATAAAGACATAAGCGTTGAATATTATCGCAGCCCGCTCATTGAATTTATTATCACGATATTTATGTTTCTCTCTGCAACAAATTTTGCATTGCATACAAACATCTTGAAACATGGGCCAAAGATATACTGGCGGAATTCCGAATTTCGTTTTTATTTTGGTTTGCAACTGCTTGCCATATTCCTTGTTACAGTTAATCTCCGTTTTTCATTTTATGATAATATTATTTCATCTTTCAGATATGCGTCATTTCAGGTTGTTTCCATAGGAACATGCACTGGTTTTTCATCTACTGACTTTGCAAAGTGGCCTTCTTTCTCACAGCTTATTCTCGTTGTATTGATGCTCATTGGTGGTTCAACAGGCTCAACAACGGGGGCTATAAAATGCTTAAGAATTATGTTATTGCTTAAACAAGGATATAAAGAGCTTCGCCACCTTATACATCCTCATGCCGTTATACCGATAAAGCTTGGCGACAGGGTTGTTCCTACTGAGGTTATGACAGGCGCAATTGGTTTTACATTTTTGTATATTGTTATCTTTTTTGTGGTTTCTCTGGCAATGACATTTCTGGGGCTTGATATAGTCAGCGCTATTTCCTCAGTTGCTACAACAATGGGCGGCGTAGGGCCAGGCCTTGGGGTTATCGGTCCGCTTTCAAATTTCAGCGAGATCCCTTATATCGGCAAGTGGCTTCTTATATTCTGCATGCTTCTTGGCAGGCTTGAGATATATACACTTTTGATTTTATTTACTCCGATATTTTGGAAAGGATGACTTGAAAATCCTAAATCCTAATGTCTAATTTCCAATGAAATGTCCGATGACTAAATTTCCAATGTTTTTTGACATTTGACATTTTATTAGAAATTAGGATTTAGAAATTAGAAATTTGTTATTTGGAATTTGTATTAGAAGGGAGTTCACTATGTATGATCTCATCATCATCGGCGGAGGTCCTGCAGGACTTACCGCAGGCATTTATGCCCAGAGGGCAAGGCTTAAAACACTTCTTTTAGAAAAGGAAGTGGTGGGTGGTCAGATTGCTGTCAGCGATGTTATAGAAAATTACCCTGGTTTTCCATCAATAAGCGGTGCCGGCCTTATGGAAAAGTTTGAACAGCAGGCAAGAGGTTTTGGGCTTGAGATAAAACTGGCAGATGTTGCGGATATTCAAGATGAAGGCAAACAAAAGATTATCAAAACTTCTGAAGGGGATTTAACAACAAAGGCAGTAATTGTAGCTACCGGTGCAAAACCAAAAAGATTGGGTGTTCCCGGAGAGAAAGAATTTACAGGCAAGGGTGTTTCCTACTGCGCAACCTGCGACGGCCCATTTTTTAAAGGACAGCAGGTTTTGGTTGTCGGCGGCGGCGATACTGCTGTAAAAGAGGCAGTCTACCTGTCCAAGATTGCAAGCAAGGTCTATCTTGCCCACAGGCGAGACCAACTCAGGGCTGAGAAGGTAATACAGGAGAAAGCCCTTTCCACATCAAATATAGAGATGGTCTTAAGCCATGTCTTAAAGGGAATAAAAGGAAAGACAGTGGTTGAGAAGGTTGTGTTGCAGAATCTCAAGGATAACAGTGTAAGAGAACTTGATGTGGAAGGGGTTTTTGTTTTTGTCGGCATAAATCCGACAAGCGATTTTGTTGACGTTGAAAAAGATGAGCAGGGTTTTATAAAGACCGACCAGAATATGCAGACATCGGTAAAAGGTATATTTGCAGCAGGCGATTGCAGAACAACGTCTCTCAAACAGGTAGCAACGGCGGTCGGAGACGGCGCCATTGCTGCATTTATGGCAGAAAAATATATAGAGGAATTAGGTTGATTATCACAAGTTTTTGTTTGGCAGATTAGGGAAGGTTTGCTGGAATATTAAGCAATGCAAGTAGAGATCTTTTTTGCACAGAGATCCTTTTTGCCTTGACAAATAACAGGTGGGGTAATTATACTGTTTACTACAATATCACGGCGGCGTACCCAAGTGGCTAAGGGAGCAGTCTGCAAAACTGCGATGCAGCGGTTCAAATCCGCTCGCCGCCTCCATAATGAACTGCACAATAGAGAAGATTATCCTTTCTGTCCATTGATAGTCTCCTTTTTCGGGAAGTAGCCCACCAGAGCTTTAAATTTCTTCTATGGCAGCGTCTTTCGTATGCTAATTAAATAAGCCGATATCTGAGCCTTTTCCTCGTCTGTTGGTTTATGCCCGCCAAATCTTATATTATAATAAATATCTGTTGCAGCCTTAACCCCTTCAATAGCTACTGAGTCAGCAAATTCCAGTGCAGTTTCACCCGTCTTTTTTGTCTTACCCTTTTTTGCCAAAAGCACTAACATATCTTTATAAAACAGCGGGGTATTCGGCCATCTTGTCTTGCCTTTTGCCCTCAAAACCAAGCTTCTTATGGTTATAAGAATAATAGCTGCAATTACCACCGCTGTTATCAATAGGAGCATATCTTTCCACTTAGAGGCTACGGTTTTGGTATTAAAACTCCCTCGTAACTTTGACAGCATGGAGCGGCCTTTACCTTCTACCGTCTTTGCCAGATTCATCTGATCTTGGAAAGAATAATTTACTATATATCTATTCCATTTCCACTTCAGCGTATCAATATACAGGCCTATAGCGGTCGTTGCCGCCGGCATTGCCCCAACTGTGTCAGCAGAAGGTGTTGGATCAAATGTAGTCCAGCCTGCGCCAGGCATGTAAGCCTCTACCCACGAATGCGCATCTCTGTTGCGTATGATGAAATAATTCCCAAATTTGTTCCACTCTCCCGGCAGAAAACCTGTCACAATCCTGCTAGGTATGCCTATGGTTCGCAGCATGATTGCCATTGTGGTTGCATATTGTTCGCAGTAGCCTGCCTTTGTATAAAAAATAAAATCTTCTACCGGGTTTTTGCCTTCCTGTTTCCGAATGCTTCTATCTGGGATGCCTGGGCTTAGTGTGTAGCGGTAATTTTTTTTGAGATATTCCTCTATTGAAATTGCCTTATCAAGCGGTGTCTTTTTACCCGAGGTGATGCCTTTAACAAGCACAGAAACTCTATCAAGGCCGGATGGTATATGAAGATACTGCAAAGGCACCTCTTTATAATAACTCTGTTCCGGCAATATGGGTTTAGGGTGAGCCGGCAGCAAGGAATATGCAGTGTATTCAATTCTGGAATAAAACGGGGCCGGCAGATAAAATGAACCCATCTTGTCGGCAGCTATATTCTGAAAATTGCCGGAAACTCCTATGCCTGTGGATGCTGCAAAGATGACATTTGTTTCTATTGGCTCCAGAAGGATTGTTTGTATAATAATTTCAGAATTTGAATTTTGGATTTCGGATTTTAAATTCCATATGCCTTTGCTGTTTTTATGCAATGCTACCAACTCTTTTATTGTTTGCTGCCACTGTGCGCCATTGTAAGTGTCAAATGATATTCCCCTGAAATACAGGCGGGACGTGGCAGGGGTTTTATAGCCAGACAATTCTACTCGCATAACTATCGAAGGGTCCAGCTTGATTGGTCCAAGGTCTCCAATATCTATCTTTTCTGAAAAACCCGATATTTTTATGGTATCAGCGGTCTGTTTTGGAAAAAATCCTACGCCCATCCTTGGTATGACAAAGAATAGGGAGAGGGTGATTATAAGGGATAAAGCCGCAAGCCCTGCGGTTACGATGAAAAAATATGGGTCGAGAATATTCTTTGCTATCTCATTATGGGCAACTGATTTTTCTTCCCAGTCTCTTTTAAGATTAAATATTGTAAGCGCCCATATGCCCGTCAGAATGTATAATGCCAGAGCAAATAAAAATGAAAGATTTACTGTTGATGCAGATGCTGCAAGAAGCTGGAAAAATGTCAGCAGATATAATGTGGCATAATCCCTGTTTGTCTTGAGGTCAAAGAGTTTGGCAACCATTAATATGGTGAGAAAACGGACTGACGCATCTATAAGTGAGAGTGATATAAGAAGATAGTCTATAAGGCCGGCTGCCAATATAATTATTGCAAGGCTGTTCCAAACAAGCCGCTGTATATTAATGGGCTTACCAAGAATGCTTAAGAAAAAACTTAAGGATATAAGAATACCCGTTGCTATAAGAAAGACAGGGCTTATTATATTGGTCAGGCTGACTGCCACAAGCCCTGTGCCTGCCATAAGATAAGAGATTAGAATGAAGTATGCAGAAAATCTCATCGATGTATAATCCTTGCATGATTACACAAATCAAGAGAGTGATTATAACCCAAAAATCAATGTCTATTTTTGGGTTATACTGATTGATGACCATGCTTAAATCTGTGTAATCTTACTCCTACCTAATCTGTGTAATCAGACATTATTTGCTTACAACCACAGTCAGAGGCATATTTTTACTGCCTGCAGCAGGCTCTATTAGTGCAAGCTCTCTTAGTATCCTGTAAAGCTGTTCTTTACCTGACCTGCATGGCAATTCTGTGGTCAGACTTTTAAAACCAACCTCAAAACCGGAAGTTATAAAATAATTGGCCAGGCTGGCAGCTTCCTCTACCTTCTCTTCAAACTCATCTTTTAAACCGCTGATGGTTTCCTCTTTATTAGCGGGGAGGGATGTGGATTCAGTGAGTGTATTATAAAAGATAATCTTCACCTTTTTATTTCCCTCTTGTTCAAATTCTTTTGCCATTAATTTTGTAGTTTTTGCTGTTGACTTCCAATGGATAACTCTTGCATCATCCATAAGCGTATAATCCCTGAGGCTGTAAAGGTGTGTTCCGTAGCCTTTTATCTTTTCAGGTAATTCCCCGCTTTTTGAAAATTTTACTGCGGCTATTTGCTTCGTGGGTCTTATATTCGGATATACCAGCGCATCTTCCGGCATATCCAGTCTTCTTCCTTTTAGAAAAAAACCGAATGGGAAACTGGTTTTTGTTTTAAATCCTTCCAGTTTATACAGCCCTCTTTTATGGAATATATACGGCCGTATTTGTGCAAGAGTGGTGCGTGCAGGCAATTTCAGGATATAACCTGATTCTGCTGTAAGTTTATTGGGAAGGGCTTCGTCTATTACAAGAGAGAATGACGGGAAAATCCTCTTTTTATTTGAAATGTTCCATTTCACTATTACCGGAGTTCCTGCGAATATATGTCTTGGTAATATTCTGCATACCTCCACGCCTCTTAATGTAGATTCTGAAAGTATCCCTGATATAACTATAATGGACAGCATCATTGCTACAATAAGATAGAGGAGATTATTTCCTGTATTGATGGCGGCTATACCAATGACAAAAAGGATTGCAATAAACCTTTTTCCTTCTTTTGTAAATGAGAGCGTTCTTGGCAGGACAAATAAACCTATTTTCTTTTTGCTGATTTGCTTTTGTCTGGTCAGCAGGTTGGCAGCCGCAGTAAGCCAAGGCAATGGTGCGGATAAATAGCTCATAGTTCATAGCTCACAGTAAAAAATTAACAGCTATCAACTATCAGCTATCAGCTACGCGCCTATAACGGTACTTCTATCCCATCTACTATTTCTTGTATAATTCCTTCAACATCTGTTTCCTCTTCCATGCCTTGCATAGCGACTACCCTGTGGCTTAAAACAGATATAGAAAGCCTCTTTATGTCATCAGGGACGCAGTATGCTCTGCCTTCTACAAGGGCAAATGCCTGGGCAGCGCGATACAACATCATGGCTCCGCGGGGGCTTGCGCCCAATCGCAACATGCTGGATTTCCTTGTAGCATCTGCAATTGTCAGGATATATTCCACCAGGTCGTCATCCACTTTTATTTTATCTACAAGCGTTTGGAGGTATATTACTTCCTCTGTGGATAAAACAGGATTAAGACGTTGAGGCTGAAGTTCGGTGGAAGATGAGAGTAGTATTTCCTTTTCAGCCGCTGCCTCCGGATAGCCAATCCTTATCCTCATCATAAACCTGTCCAGCTGGGATTCTGGCAACGGGTATGTCCCTACATATTCCAATGAATTTTGTGTGGCAATCACCATAAAAGGCTCCGGCAGGGGATGGGTTATCTTATCGACAGATACTTGCCTGTCGTTCATTGCCTCAAGCAGTGAGCTCTGCGTTTTTGGTGTGGTGCGGTTTATCTCGTCCGCCAGGATAATGTTGGCAAATATAGGGCCTGGTTTAAACTCAAACCCATGTCTTTCCTGATTATAAATGGTAACGCCAATTATATCAGAGGGGAGGAGATCGCTGGTAAACTGAATCCTCTGGAAGGTGCAGTTTATCGACCTCGCTAGCCCATGGGCCAGGGTTGTCTTGCCAACCCCAGGTATATCTTCTATAAGCAGATGCCCTCTTGCAATAAGGGCTGTTATTGCCTGCTTGATGATTTGCGGTTTTCCTTTGATTATCTTTTCCAGATTTTTCTGTAACGAGCTAATCTTGGTCGGAGTATCAGTGAGAAAAGTTTCCATGAAAGGGATTGTATCAAAGCAATCAGCGGCAGTCAACACTTGACAAGCTCTAAATCTTGGTATAAAGTAAGCACTCACTAACCCAATCAGAAATCTACCCTTCGGAATTGCACTCTTGGTTATTTTCTTAGGTTTTCATGAAGGGCATTTCTCATGGGGCTGACCGTATCAGAAAATGCAGATGCATTGCCTGAATTCAGCCGTAAAAGGTGTGTGCAAAATGGCCAAAAAGAGATTGACAGCAGAAGAAAGATATGCCCAGATTGTTAAGGTTGCCATGAGGCTTTTTTCCCAAAAAGGCTTCAAGGGCACCACAACGAGGGAAATAGCACAGCATGCCGGGATTAGTGAGGCAATTATCTTTAAGCATTTTGCCAAAAAAGAAAAACTCTATTCCGCTATAATTGACATGCAGTGCAATGACAAGCTGGGGCAATCCATCTTAATGAAAAGGCTGGAAAACAAAGAAGGGAGGGATGTTTTTAGAGAGATAGCCTCCTTCCTTATACAAAAGCATCTTGAAGACCCAACTTTTATGAAGCTGCTTATGTTCAGTGCATTAGAGGGACATAAGCTCTCTGACATATTTATAAAGACACGAGGATTGGAAATACTGGATTATCTGGCAAAATATATCAACAACCTTACAAAGGATGGGAGATTCAAGAATGTAAATGCACATCTGGCGGCGAGGGCGTTCCTCGCTATGATTCTTCACTACACCATGATGCAGGAGGTTTATGGTATGAAAAAATTTTTCAAGATGCCTGTAAAAAAAGTGATAGATGTATTTGTGAATATATTTTTTGAGGGTATGGAGAGGAGACAGGTATGAATAAAATTTCAAATTTCACCCCCGATAGAATCAATCGGGGGCAAATTTCAGATTTCAAAAAAATTTTATTGCTATTCACCGTGTACTGTTCACTGTTCACTGTAGTTCATGCCGAAGAAAAGACCATTACCCTTACCGATGCCTCTCTCCTTGCGGTTTCTAACTATGAGTCTGTTATATTATCTCAGGAAGACCTGTATCAGGCAGAGGTAGGGATTGACAAGGCAATTTCTCAGGTGATGCCAACTGTTACTGTAGATAGCAATTATACAGAATATTCTGAAAGCAAGACCTCCGGAGCGTCTAGTATTCAACCCGACAACAGCTCATCTTTTAGCATAAAACTCAGCCAGCCTCTCTATTCAGGAGGCAAGGAATGGAGCCTCTTAAGGCAGGCCAGGAAAAAGACAGAGGCAGGCAAATACAGCCTTGATGCTGCGAAAGAAGATATTGTGCTCAATGTTTCAAAAATATATTACACTGTTTTGAAATCAGAAAAGACAGTAGAAATAAAGGAGGCTGCCTTAAAAAGGGCAATAGAGCAGAGGAGGGTGGCCAGCGCAAGATTTCAAGTTGGAGAGGTTACAAAGGCTATATTGTTGCGAGCAGAAGCAGAGGTGGCAGGCGCAGAAACAGAACTTGCCAATGCAAAGAAAGACCTTTTAGTGGCGAAAGATAAGCTGGCGCGCTTTATAGGTATGTCCGAGCAATTTAAGGTTGCCGAGCCTGATATTCAACCTATCCCAGATGCCGGTCTGGACAGATTGATATCGCTTTCTCTGGAGAAAAGGCAGGATTATATCCAAAGTAAAATAGGCGAAGACATTGCCGACGAGGCGGTCAAATATGCTGTTGGAAACTTCCTGCCGAGCCTTAAGCTGGAAGGCGTGTATTCAAACAGGGATCAGAATCCAAAATCAACGCTTTTTAATGCAGAAAGTATGTATGCAGGAATTACCTTTACCTTTCCTATATTTGAAGGCGGTTTAAGAAAGGCTGAACTGAATGAGGCAAAGAGTAAAAAAAGGCAGGCTGAATTTAAGAGAGTAAGAATGAGAAAGGACATTGAACTGGAGGTAAGGGAGACTTTTCATAACCTTGAGGCATTTAATCCCATTATAGAATCGTATAAAAGGCAGATGTCTTTTGCAGAAGAGAATTATAATATGGTTTTTAAGCAATTCAGCTATGGCCTTGCAACAAATGTTGATGTGATTGATGCAAATGCAACCCTGGTCTCAAGCCAGCGAGGTCTTACAAATGCACAATATGATTTACAGATTGCAATCCTGGAATTAAAGAAACGAGTGGGGATTCTGTTGGAGGAGATGGGGAAGTAATTGGAAATTTTTAGTGAACGAATTAGAAATTTATTTTTATTTGAACGAGGATTCCAATGAAAAATATTGCAAAGATAACCCTGTGTCTATTTGCTGCCCTGCTCGTCCTTTCATCCTGCTCTAATGAAAATAGGGCGGTCAAGCAAAGTGAAAAAAAAGATGATAAAGTATTTAAGGTCACTACCGCAGTAACGGTTGGCAAGGCTATCCAGAGAACGATTGAGACAACAGGAACCCTTGCCCCGTGGGATGAAGTAACTATTGGCAACGAGGCAGCCGGCACAGTAGATAAGGTTTTTGTTGACCTTGGCGACGGGGTGGATGAAGGCGGCCTCCTGCTGCGATTAGACCAGAAGGATGCCAAAACAAATCTTGCCGTATCCGAGGCTCTGCTGGAGACAAATATCCGTAGTCTTGAGAGGGCAAAGGCTGTATGGCAGGATGCCGGCGCAAACCTCAAGAGATATGTCAATCTTTTCTCGGAAGGTGTTATTTCTATTAGTCAAAGAGATGCAATGCAGACACAATATGATGTTGCAGACGCCCAGTTAAAACAGGCAGAGGCGCAGGTCAATCTGGCAAAGGCCCAGCTTGAGCTTTCAAAGAAACGTCTTGCAGATACGGAGATAATATCACCCATATCAGGCTATGTGAAAAAAAGGTTTGTATCTGCGGGAGAGACGTTAAAAGACAAGAGCCCACTTTTTATATTAGTAAAAAATGACCCGCTGAAATTTCAGGGCGCTGTGCCGGAATCATTTGCCCCGGAGATAGATGTTGGACAGGATATTACCGTCCGCATAGATGCATTCCCTGATCATGTATTTGCCGGCAAGATTATTCGTGTAAGCCCGTCAATTGATGAAAAGACGAGAACGTTTTCCATTGAGGCCAGGGTGCCAAATCACAGCAATATGCTGAAATCAGGCTTTTTTGCCAAGGTTGTTATAAAAACAAAGCAAGAAAAAACCGTCCCCTTTGTCCCTGAGACTGCTGTATATTCTTTTGCAGGTATAAACAAGGTTTATGTGATTGTGAATGGTGCGGCCGCAGAACGTTTTGTAAAAACAGGCATCCGTGAGCAAGGATGGGTGGAGATTATGGAAGGGATTAAGCCTGGCGAGAAGGTTGCCACAACAGGCCTTGACCAATTATTTGACGGAGCAAGAATAGAAACGAAAGAGAGTAAGCAGTAAGCAGTATGGAGTATGCAGTAAAAGAATGAAACGTTTTGTCTGCTGCTTACTGCCTACTCCTTACTTATCTTCTCGTTCCCAAGCTCCAGCTTGGGAATGTAGATGTCCCGGAAGCTCCTGCTTCAAAATCTTTTTACGAAGCTGGAGCTTCAACAGCAATTGCGTTCCCAAGCAGAGCTTGGGAACGAGCATTAAAAATTAGGGATTACGAATTAGGAATTTAATTCTTAATTCATAATTGTTTTAAATTTATGTTCTGGCTTGCGATAAAAACACTTTTTTATGAAAAGGGGAGGCTTTTTATAACCCTGATGGGGATTACGTTTTCCACCATCCTTACGATTGTTCAGGTTTCCATGTATCTTGGCATGATGGGAAATGCCACAGCCATAATCCGTCATATTGATGCGGATATCTGGATAGCATCCAGGAATATTCAGAATTTTGATTTTGCAAATCCGTTTCCTGAAGAGAGGATAAACAGGGTTAATGCGCTCCCTCAAATCTCATGGACAGAGAGGCTTGTGCTTACATGGGGTTTTTTAAAATTGGCAGGCGGAGGCCAGGAGCAGGTTCAGATAGTCGGATATAACCCAGACACAGCCGTTGGCGCGCCCTGGTCAATGCTGGCAGGAGAGCCTTTTGATGTAAAGGGCGGAAGGTATATGATTATTGACAAGACCTCTGAGCAAAGGCTTGGCGGATTAGAAATCGGCACTATTTGGGAATTAAACGCGAACAGGTTTAAACTTGCAGGACTGTCGCAGGGGATAAAGAGCTTCACCACTTCCCCGATGATATTTATGTCCTATAATAATGCGCAGAGTTTTTATCCGCCGGGGAACACATCATTCATAGTTGCAAAGGTTAAGGAAAAAGAAAAGATAGGCGATGCCGTAAGGATATTAAAGGCATCTATGAAGGATAATGATGTATATACCACCAGAGAGTTTGTTTATAAGAGTGTTATGTATTGGACTGTCACGACAGGGATGGGTATGGGTTTTTTTCTTACAGCTATACTCGGCCTTACAGTCGGCGGGGCTATAGTAGGGCAGACAATTTATGCTAATACAATGGAGCATCTACATGAGTTCGGCACATTAAAGGCTGTTGGCGCAAGGAATATAGACCTTTATAAGATAATCTTCAGCCAGGCCGGCATAAATGCGGTCATAGGTTATGCGGTTGGCGCTCTATTTATTCTCCTTGTAAAAGACGGTGTTGAAAAGGCAGGAGTAACTTTATATCTGAGCGCAGGTTTATTTCTTTCATTGTTTTTTATAATACTTTTAATATGCCTTTTATCCGCATATTTTTCTGTGAGAAAGGTGCGGAAGTTAGACCCTGCTATGGTTTTTAGAGTGTGACCGGATGAATCCAATACTTGAAATATTAGATGTCAGCAAGGTGTATCAGGAAGGGGCCGCAAAGGTAGTGGCTGTGGACTCTGTATCACTCAGCATTAAGAAGGGCGAGGCGCTGCTTATCATGGGGCCGTCCGGTTCAGGCAAGACAACGCTTCTTTCCATGATGGGGTGCATCCTGCATCCGACAAAAGGCGATGTGGTTGTGGATGGCCGTATGGTTGGCAATCTCACGGAAGATGCGCTTCCTGACATCAGGAAAAAGTATTTTGGTTTTGTATTTCAGTCATTCAATCTGTTCCCATCGCTTACATCAGCGGAAAATGTGGAGGCTGTTTTAAGGCTCAAGGGGTGGGACAAGAAAGAGTTGAAGACTGAATCCGTGAATCTTTTGAAAAAGGTAGGTCTTGGGGAAAGGGCTGATTTTTATCCGCGTGATCTGAGCGGAGGCGAGAAACAGAGGGTTGCCTTTGCCAGAGCGTTGGCAGGTGAGCCGCCGATTATCCTTGCCGATGAACCTACGGCAAACCTTGATTCCAGGACAGGGAAAGATGTATTAGGGGTTTTGAGAAATCTGGCTGTGGAGTCAGGTAAGGCGGTAGTTATTGTCAGTCATGATCCAAATGCTTTAGATGTAGCGCATACGGTTGTGCATCTGGAGGACGGAAAAATTATAAGTCAGGAGAAACCCACATGAGCATAGGCTCACAAAGGTGCATGAAAATTTACCCCACCCTCACCTTAATCCTCTCCCTGAGGGAGAGGAGACTATTTTACTCCATCCCCTTCAAGGGGAGGGTTGGGGTGGGGATGGGGTATTTTCGGAGCAAAGACAGATGAAAAAGCTGGTGTTTGCAGCCATAATTTTCATTGCTTTGCTGATTTCAGGCGTATTCTTTTTGTTAAAATCAGGCACACAAGAAACAAAGGCCGGCAAGAATGATGACAAGGCATTATTACATACCACCGCTATGTATGTGGCCGCTGAAGGAAAGGTGGAGGCAATGCCAGGCATGGAGATAGAGGTGGGTGCTGATATGATTGCAAGGATTGACAAGTTTTTTGTTAATGAAGGGGATCGTGTAGAAAAAGGCGCGGTAATAGTAAGGCTGGATAATAAAGATATTCAGGCAAGGTTTAAGGCGGCAGATGCTGAACTGGCTGTTGCAAAGGCGCGGTATGAAGAGGTTGCCTCTGGCTCAAGGGAAGAGGAGATTAAAAGGGCGGAGGCTGCTCTTGAGGCTGCGGAGGCGGATATGGAGTTGGCAAAAACAAACCTTGAAAGATATGAACAGCTTTACAAAGAGGACGTGATATCAAAGGCGCTTCTTGATGAAAAGAAGGGTTTGTTTAAGGTTGCAAAGGCAAAAGCCAGAGAAGCGGAACAAGGGAAAAGGCTTCTGGAAAAAGGGCCGAAACAGGAGACATTAAAAATTTACAAGGATGCTGTGTCTCAGGCTGAGGCAACAGTAGAGTATTATAAAAGGTTTCTGGAAAAGACAATTATAAAGTCTCCAATCTCAGGCAAGGTAATCCGCAAGTATCTTGAGGAAGGTGAGACGGCAATCCCTGAAACACCGATAGCTGCTGTTGCTGATGTTGATAGAACAAGGATAAACACAGAAGTGGACGAGACAGACATAGGCAGGATACAGGTCGGAGACCCGGCAGAGGTTACATCAGACAGCTATCCGGGCAAGGTTTTCAAAGGAGAGATTCAGGAGATTTTTGATTATGTCGGGCAGAGAAAGGTGAAGCCGAATAATCCTGCCAAGAATCTGGATATGAAGGTCATTCAGGTGAAGATACTGCTCAAGGAAAAGACGCCTTTCAAATTGGGGATGACGGTTGATGTGAAGATAATGCCGGATAGGAAATAGCGGATAGCGTATAGGAGAGACGCATAGCGTATAGTTTTTCTATTCGCTATCCGCTATACGCTATACGCTAATAATTATGTCATTATACGAAATCTGCGTAAGAAGACCTGTCTTTGCTACAATGCTTATTATGAGCCTTGTGGTTCTCGGGCTTGCCTCGTACCGGGAGCTTGGCGTTGACCTCTTTCCAAAGGTAGATTTGCCAACCGTTACCGTAACAACAAAACTTGATGGCGCAAGCCCCGAGGAGATAGAAAATCAGATTACAAAGAGGGTTGAGGAGGTTGTCAATACCATAAACGGCATTGATGAACTCCGTTCCACAACCATTGAAGGCCAATCCCAGGTATATGCGACTTTTGTTCTGGAGAAGGATATCAATGTCGCTGCAAATGAAGTAAGGGACAAGGTATCTGCCATTGTTTCCCAGTTTCCTTCAGGCACAGACTCCCCGATAATAGAAAAATTTGATCCCGATGCAAGTCCTGTCATGGCCATTGTAGTTTCAGGCAAACGTTCTGCAAGGGAAGTTACGGAGATAGCCGACAAGCGGATAAAGCGCCAGCTTGAAACTGTTAAGGACGTGGGCGCCATATCTCTTGTGGGCGATAGGAAGAGAGAGGTTCAAATCTTTATAAGTCCTGACAGACTTGCCGCATATAATATCAGCATTCAGCAGGTTAAAGAGGCTATCAAGAGGCAGAACATTGAAATACCCGGCGGCAGGGTTACATGGAAAGGACGAGAAGAGGGGATCAGGACAATGGGGAGGATTGAGCGGATTGAGGAGTTTAATAACCTTATCATAGCTGATTACAAAGGCGCTCCGCTCAGTTTGAAAGACATCGGCTATGTGATAGACGGCGAGGAAGAGGCGCGGACGCTCTCCAGGCTTGACGGGAATAATGCAGTATCGCTCTTTGTGCGAAAACAGTCCGGCACAAATACTGTGGAGGTTACAGACAGAGTCAAGGAGAAACTTAAGGCCATAAAGGAGATACTTCCGAAGGATATTAACATAGAGACGGTAAAAGACCAGTCCCGTTTTATCAAACGTTCTGTATCACAGGTTGAAGAACATCTTGTCTTGGGCGCCTTTCTGGCAAGCATAATAATTTTATTTTTTATAAGAAACTTCAAAACCGCATTCATTGCCGCGCTTGCCATTCCCATATCCATCATAGCCACCTTTACCGCCATGCGTTATATGGGCTTTACGCTCAACAACATGACACTCCTTGCCCTCTCCGTATGCACGGGCATTGTGATTGACGATGCCATCATTGTGCTTGAAAACATATTCAGGCACATAGAGGAAGAGGGTAAAACCCCGTTTGAGGCGGCAATAAAAGGCACAAAGGAAATTGCCCTTGCTGTTACGGCAACAACCCTTTCGCTGGTTGTTATATTTCTTCCAGTTGCCTTTATGGGCGGGCTTGTTGGCAGGTTCTGGAAAAGCTTCGGCCTTACTGCAACAATCGCCATAGCCGTATCTCTTTTGGTTTCATTTACTCTTACGCCCATGCTTTCATCCCGCTTGTTGAAAAAGCCAAATAATGCCGACAAAGGCAAATCAAAGCAGTCACGGTTTTACAGCCTCATGGAGGCGGCCTATATGTCAATGCTCAAGTGGTGTCTTCACCACAGGATTGTTGTAATCATATTTGCCATTGGGCTTTTCCTATCCACCGTGGTGATTATGAAGTTTTTAAAAGGGGAGTTTATTGTTGATGATGATATGAGCGAGTTTGAGATAATAGTTGAGACACCGCCTGGGTCATCACTTGAAAAAAGTGATGATATTGCAAGAATGCTGGAAGGGGAATTGAGAAAAATTCCAGAGGTAGAGCATCTCTTAACTACAATCGGTGTAAGAGGACAGTATCAATCAAATGTAACAGATGTCTCTATCTATATTGGTCTTAAGCACCTTTCAGAGAGAAAAAGAGTACAGCAGGCAATAATGCAGGATGCAAGGATGAGTTTGAAAAAATATACAGGGCTGCGGTTCAGTATCCA
>JACRML010000026.1 GCA_016214995.1 Deltaproteobacteria bacterium | reverse complement strand
CAGCCTCTTTCTCATTTTCATCAGCGCTGCCAACCCTGACAAACATCTGAAATGCAACAACCCTCGCAGAGTGGTCTTGTTCAAGAATGACCGTCATGCCGTTGTCCAGTTTGGTTTTAAATACATCATTTGTCTGAGCATTTGCATGGCTTAAAAAGGCAACTGTCAGAAATAGAGCTGCTAAAATATTTGAAATTCTTACTTTCATGTCACTCCTCCAGGATTTTTATTAAAAATGTAAGTTATAGCTTAAACAAATGAAAGTAAATTTGCAATACCTTATTGACAGTAATTAGGTGCGGTGGTAGAGTTTGAAAAAAGTATGAGCAGAGAAACTATATAATGGCGGCCACTGAAGAAAAAGACTTTGTTCTATTAAATAACACAAAATACGAATGGCTTGGCCAGTCTACCGTGCGGATGACTACCGATGATGGATTTGTAATATATACTGACCCTGTTCTGCTTGATGAGAATCCTCCCAAAGCCGATTTAATCCTCATAACCCATCACCATGTTGACCACTGCCTTCCTGAATTTGTTGTGCCGATAAGAAATGGCAAAACCAAACTTGCCGCATTTCATGAAAGCTATATTAAGTACTGTGTGGAGGATATAAAAGGCGTGAGGACGGTAAAAATAGGCCAGACCATTGAGCTTGCAGGGGTAAAGATTACCGGTATAGAGGCATATACGCAAAGGGGCTTTCATATGAAGGGCGAGGGCTGCGGATTTTTGATTGAGCATAAAGGGCAGAGGATTTATTTTGCTGGAGATACAACAAACATTAAGGAGATGGAAGAGCTGAAAGATATTGATGCCGCAATACTCCCGATATGCGATAACATCTATGCAATATCTACCGAAGAGATAATAAAGGCTGTCAAGATTATAAAACCGAAGCTGTTTATACCTGTGCACTTTACGCCCATGGACGAGCCAGACCCTGTGGTGAAAGAAGGCATGTTTGCTACCAAAGACCCAAGATTTTTCACAAGAAAGGAAGAGTCAGGAAAACTCCTGCCGTTTTTTGAAGGGAGTGGGATACAGGTTGCAATACTAAGAAAATTGGTGAGGCTATCATAGGGGACTTTGAAGATTACTAAAAAAGACCTTTCATAAGGCGAACACCGACATGGAAGACGCAAAAGAAAAGATAAAGGAACTCGTTGAGAGGTTTCACCTTAACCTCGATGCCTACAAAAGCGGTTCATATAACGAAACGCAACTGAGGCGTGAATTCATAGACCCCTTTTTTGAAGCCCTCGGCTGGGATGTCCAAAACAAACAAGGCTATGCAGAGCAGTACAAGGAAGTAGTCCATGAGGATTCCATAAAGGTAGGAATAAGCCTCAAAGCCCCGGATTATTCCTTCCGCATAGGCGGACAGAGGAAGTTCTTTCTTGAAACAAAAAAGCCGGCAATCAACATAAAAGAAGACACATCTCCCGCATATCAACTCCGCCGCTACGCATGGAGCGCAAAACTTCCTCTTTCCATCCTCACTGATTTTGAAGAATTCGCCATTTACGATTGCCGCATAAAACCAAATCCCTCCGATAAAGTGTCCACAGGACGCATCACCTATTATACTTACGAGCAATATATCGGGAAGTTCGGCGAGATATACGACCGTTTCTCAAAGGAAGCTGTTTTAAAAGGCAGTTTCGACCGCTATATTGAAACAACAAAAGGGATGAGGGGAACTGCGGAGGTGGATAAGGAGTTTCTCCGCGAAATAGAATCATGGAGGGAGTCCCTTGCAAAAAACCTTGCCCTGAGAAACCCGCGCCTTACAGTAGATGAACTTAACTTCGCTGTCCAGCAGACCATAGACAGAATTATTTTCCTCCGCATCTGTGAAGACAGGGGAATAGAAAGTTATGGCCGTTTGCAGGCGCTTTTAAACGGAACAAACACATACAGGCGTCTTTTTGAGCAATTCTATCAGGCGGACGCAAAATACAATAGCGGGCTTTTTGATTTCACTTTAGACAAACTTACCTCCGCCCTTTCAATAGATGATAAGATTTTAAAGGACATAATAGAAAGCCTCTATTATCCGAACTCCCCTTATGAGTTTTCCGTGCTTGGCGCGGAGATACTTGGAAATGTCTATGAGCAGTTTCTTGGAAAGGTCATTCGTTTGACTTTGGGACATGCGGCAAAGGTGGAAGAAAAGCCAGAGGTTAAAAAGGCAGGCGGCGTCTATTATACGCCAAATTATATCGTCAGATACATTGTGGAAAATACGGTTGGAAGGTTATTGGGAGATGGGTGCGCTACCGCTTCACCCATCCTACATGATTCTAATAAGGTAGGTTGGGTCAAGCGAAGTGGAACCAACACAGAAGAAAATTGTAGGTTGGGTCAAGCGCAGCAGACCCAACAATCTATGACTCCAAAAGACGTCTCCAAACTACGCATCCTTGACCCTGCTTGCGGAAGCGGCTCTTTCCTGATTGGCACATATCAGCATCTACTTGACTGGCACACAAGGTGGTACAACGAAAACAATCCCGTTAAATAACATCTACGGAGTTGACATAGACCGTCAAGCAGTCGAGGTAACCAAACTTTCGCTTCTATTAAAGGTGCTTGAAGGAGAAAATGAAGAAACCATCGGCAAAACCCTCGCATTGTTCAGGGAAAGGGCTTTGCCGAATTTGAAGGACAACATAAAGTGCGGGAATTCTTTGATAGGGCCGGATTTTTATAATCAAACAGAATTTGGATTTAACGTAGGGGCGGCCCCCCGTGGCCGCCCGAATGAGGGCAGACACATGGGTCTGCCCCTACAGGACGACGAAATCCGCAGAATAAATATCTTTGACTGGAATGACGACGAAAAGGGGTTCGGGAAGGTGATGAAGGACGGAGGGTTTGACTGCGTCATAGGTAATCCGCCGTATGTTCAGTCTCGCTCAGGTCTTTTGGCAGAAGCAGATAAAGCCTATTACATGGCAAAATTCAAAACTACAGAGTATCAAATTAATACCTATGGCTTGTTTGTAGAGCAAGGGGTTAACCTTTTAAAAGCAGATGGAATACTGGGTATGATTATACCAAATTATTGGTTGGCAACCAACTACGATAAAAAACTACGAGATTTCCTATTTCTCAACAATAACGTAATTGAGCTTGCAAATGTCTATAAGGTATTTACCAATGCGACAGTTGATACTTTATTGCTTTTTGTTTCACGGCCGCGCAAGACTTTTTTTCCGAAACAATTTCTTGTTAAAGGAATTGACCGTTCACTGAAAACCATTCCTGACAGATTGTTGGCGGTTTCCAAGGGGCAATGGGTATATCAGCAAGCGTATAACGTTGAGTCCTCTGCACATGATGTCAGAGTTAGTTTCACTGAATCGTTAGTGTTGCGTGGAAATACCACTCTTGGTGATTACTTCAGTTTTAAGTTTGGCATGAAGCCTTATGAACAAGGGAAAGGCAATCCACCCCAAACTCGTGAAATGATGAATCGCAAGGTTTATGATTCAAAAACAAAAAGAGATGATACATATAAACCGCTATTAGGTGCGCGTAACGTCAAGCGGTATCGCTTAGGATGGCAAAAAGACTGGATAAAATACGGGGAAAATCTTGCAGCACCGCGCGATCCTGAAATTTTCAATGGTCCAAGAATCCTGATACAACGAATTGTCTCAGGCAAATATTTAGATGGAGTTTATACTGATAAACCTTTCATCTGCAATACTGATGTGATTACGCTAAAACCACTACCAAGACTCAAAAATACTCTCCATATTTATTTCTTTGCAGGAATACTGTTATCAAGGCTCTGTAGCTCATTTTTGAAAAGTCAAAATGTTAATTTAGATAGAGAAGCCTTTCCTAAAATTAACGCTAACACTCTTGAAAGGTTTGTAGTTCCTACAATCAACACTTCTAACCCTACTGATAAAGCCACACACGACAAAATCGCCTCTCTCGTTGACAACATGCTCAAACTCAATATAAAACTCAAGAAGATAAAGACCCCTCACGAAAAGGAATTGCTTGAACGGCAGATAAAAATCACGGACAATCAGATTGACAGACTCGTCTATGAACTCTACGGGCTTACGGAGGAGGAAATAAAGGTGGTGGAGGGGAAGGAACAAAAATGAACGAGAACGCTATGGGTTATTTGATTTACCCCGATCATAATGTGCTCGATCAAATGGCAAAAGGAGATCCTTTTGGGGTAAGGTGGCTATTCAATAACCCCAAATTCACAGTTGTGTTCTCGGATGAGAATCTTAACGAAGTCAGGAGTTCGAAAGGATTTGAAAATACATTTCTTCAACTTTTGAAGGATGTTAAAGCAAAGCATATAAAACCTATTATGGATGGTAATTTTCAACAAACCGGAAAAGCTGAAGTTCGAGATATTGATCCATTTAAAGCATATGCGTCTTATATTGAAAATGTAGAGTTGATGCCAGAGTTTGGTTATGGTCTTAGCGGCATGTTGCAAAAATTTTATGGAGGGCGCAGTAATATTTCTTTCCAAGAGATATCGGATAAAGGTGCTGACGAATTAAAAACATTGTTACTGTCTTCGATTAAGGAACTTGAAAATATTGAAGAATTGGATCAGGAAACGCGGTGCAATATCAAACAGGCTGCGGAGCAACTGCCACAGGTTATAAAAGCAATTAGTGAATCGCTTGCAATTAAACTGGATAGTCAAAACGATAAATCCCAAGTGCGTCAGTTTGAAGATGCCGTTGGCGTAGGACCGATAATCCTAAACAACATAAAGGGACCAAATGTCTTATTGAATGTGTGGAAAAAAGTTAAGGAAGGATTTCCGAAAATGGAAGAACAGAAAATAGATATGGATTTAGAGACATTTTTCGGCCTAAAAAAATCTCCGTGGAATAATCTTTCTGATAGGGTTCCTACTCTGCAGGAAAAGGTAAATGCGATATATCATCAATTAAATTTTCTTGGCTATTATCGCGATTCCAAGATGAAGGTTGAGAGGCGTTTCAATGCCTCCTTCAGTGATATGACTCACGCAGGAGTAGCATCATTTTGTCATCTTTTCATATGCCAAGATGAAGATTTGGTTATGAAGGCTACTGCGGCATACGAATATCTAGGAATAAATACAAAAATAATATTTTTAAGGTTTGGTAGAGGGTACGAGATGCTCGGAGCTGTGCGCCGCCCACCAGTACCTTCCATGCAGAAATAAATTGTTTCTCAGGAGTTATCCGGGCTCCACTATATAAGCATAATCAGTATAATGGGTGTTGTTATAAGACTTAAAATGGTGCTTATGAATATAACAGAGGCGACAAGCTCTGAGTGCAGTTTGTACCGGTAGCTTACGATAAAGTTTATCACTGCCGATGGCATGGAAGAAGATAAAATGATTATCTTCTGATTTAGGCCGTCTACGCCAAAGATGATTGTTATTAAATATGCAATCAAGGCGCCGCCGATAATTCTTATGAGCGCCCCTGATATGGATATGCCAAGAGATGTTAGGTGTGTTGAGTGAAGGCGGTAGCCAAGGCTTACCAGCATGAGCGGGATTGTGGCATCTCCCAGGATTTCAACGGTAGATAAAACAGGCCTTGGCAAAGCTGTCTGTGTGAGATTTAATGCTATGCCGGTAATCGAAGCGTATATCAATGGCAATTTAAAAATCTCTGAAAATCCGCCCTCTCCTTTTGCTATGTAAATTCCCAATGAATAGACAAGAATGCTTATTGCCACATAATATATGATTGCCACTGCAAGGCCGTCTTCCCCGAATGCAAGCAAGGCAAGGGGAAATGCCATGTTGCCTGAATTCATAAACATTGTTGGAAGATAAAAACCCCTTAATTCTTTTCTCTTGATAATCCTTAGATATAAAAAACTTATAATGCCTGTTCCCATAACAACGCCGCAGGCGGCAAGGAAAACTATTATCAATTCGCCAATGACA
>JACRML010000025.1 GCA_016214995.1 Deltaproteobacteria bacterium | reverse complement strand
GTAGTATACTCTTTCCATGGAAGCCTCCTTTTTGGGGGTTAAATTCTGGGCGAGACTATTCTCGTCCCAGTTGCTTTAAGCATATTTACCACCGGGAGGCTTCCTCTTACAAGCATCTACTTATACATTCTAACACTTCCCTTTTTCTATTTTCTTTGGTGCGGGCTGTGGCGAGGTGGGTTGTTCAGTTAAATCTATGGTGCATTGAGAACAGTCAATTTGCCAATAGCGTTGTCACTTCCACCAGATGATGCCTCTTGCGGGCCTCATCCACAATTTCTTCAACTTTCCCTGCAATAGCGTCTTCAATGCAATCTGCGCCGCACTGTGAGCACACGGTTGCAGGGACATCTCTTACTACTACCACTCCGAATCCCAAATCTACGGTAATTGTGGTTTCCCCCTTTTTTTTGGCGCTACCGCACAATGGGCATCTGTCAGGTAGTGCAGTAATTTTCACTTTTGCCTCCTTGTCTTATAATCTGATCTGATTCAAAATGTTCTAAATCAGGTCCTCAAAACCTCTTTGACTGTCTCTCTTGAGATTCCCATTTCCATCATTTGCTCGAGGGCGTGTCTCTGCCATTCAATACAACCGTTTTTAAGAGCAATGAGGAACTTGTCTCTATCCATGTGGTCTGATTATACGTAACAAAAAGTTTTATTATTGTAAAATAGTAGATGGTTAGCTTTTTCCCTCATTTTTCTTTTGAATTTTGAGTTTTTATTTGGTATCTTTTTATACTTTCAATAGTGAGGATAGTTTGAATACACAAGAAATCATAAATCTAACGGGCAAATATATTGCCAACACCTATAACCGTTTCCCCATTGCCATCACAAAAGGTAAGGGATGCAAGGTTTGGGATGCAGATGGAAAGGAATATCTGGATTTTGTGGCAGGTCTTGCAGTCTGCAATCTCGGCCACTGCCATCCCAAGGTTGTGAAGGCAATTCAGGAGCAGGCAGAAAAGCTTATCCATATATCAAATCTTTATCACATTGAGCCGCAGGCAAGGCTTGCCGAGCTTCTCTGCAAAAATTCGTTTGCGGAAAAGGCATTTTTCTGCAACTCAGGCGCAGAGGCAAATGAGGCTGCGATAAAACTAACACGAAAATATTTTAAAGATAAAGGGGAGAGCCGGTTCCAGATAATTACCATGGAAAAGTCATTTCATGGCAGGACCATGGCAACTCTTGCAGCAACAGGCCAGAAGAAGTTTCAGCAGGGTTTTGAACCTCTCCTGGAAAAATTCATCTATGTGCCTTTCGATGATGTGGATGCCGTTGCGCGGGCTATTACAACGGATACGGCGGCGATCATGCTGGAGCCGATTCAGGGCGAAGGTGGTGTGAATATTCCGTCTGATAATTATTTAAAAGACTTAAAGGCGCTGTGCAGGGAAAAGGGTCTGCTTCTTATATTTGACGAGGTTCAGGTCGGCATGGGACGCACTGGAAAGTTATTTGCTTATGAGCATTATGATGTAGCGCCGGATATTATGACTTTGGCAAAGGGACTTGCCGGCGGCGTTGCCATTGGCGCCATGCTGGCAACGGATGAGGTTGCAAAGAGTTTTGTACCAGGAACCCATGCATCCACCTTTGGCGGAAATCCTCTTGCAGCAGCAGCAGGCATTGCGGCAATAAAGGCGGTGTTGGAAGAAGACATGTTGGAAAATTGCCGGAAGGTTGGGAAATATCTCCTTGAAAAATTATATACACTAAAAGCAGAATATCCGTTCATCAAAGAGGTCAGGGGAAAGGGTTTAATTATCGGCATGGAGTTGACTATCCCCGGTGCAGGCATTGTGAAGGCCTGTATGGAAAAGGGGCTTTTAATAAATTGCACTGCTGATAAAATATTAAGATTTATCCCGCCGCTCATTGTGATGGAAAAAGATGTGGATGAGATGATAGGGATACTGAGGAAACAGCTATCAGCAGTCAGCTATCAGTAAAAAAATGTTCCGGCTGAAAACTGACCGCTGATTGCTGATAGCCAACAAATAAAAAATCATGGCAAAACATTTATTAACAATCTCTGACCTTACAAAGGCCGAAATAGAAGCTGTCTTTGAAAAGACAAAAATATTTAAAGAGCGGCAGAAGAGCGGCATTCCGCACCAGCCCTTGCTTGGCAAGACCATTACGCTTATCTTTGAAAAGGTGTCCACAAGAACGCGTGTCTCTTTTGAAACAGCCATGTATCAACTGGGCGGCAACGCCATATTCATAAGCCAGAGGGATTCGCAAATTGGCCGCGGCGAGCCGATTAAAGATACGGCACGGGTGTTGTCACGGTATGTGGACGGCATTGTCATCCGGACATTTGGTCACGATATTGTGGAGGAATTTGCAAGATACTCATCCGTGCCTGTTATAAACGGTCTCACTGATTTGCATCACCCATGTCAGGTTTTGACAGATGTTTTCACGATTGTTGAGAAAAAGGGAGGCTGCAAGGGATTGAAGGTTGCATGGATAGGCGACGGCAACAACATGGCCAATTCATGGATTGAAGCGGCTGCGCGGATGAGTTTTGATTTGATGCTTGCCTGCCCTGACGGATATTTGCCTGATAAAGATATTTTAGAAAGGGCTAAGAAAGATGCCAAGTCGAGAATAGAGATTGTAAAAAACCCGAAGGATGCGGCGAAGGATGCGGATGTGTTGAATACCGATGTCTGGGCCAGCATGGGTCAGGAAGATGAGGCGGAAAAGAGGGAAAAGGCATTCAAGGGCTATCAAATAAATTCGGATTTGTTGAAACTTGCAAAAAAAGATGCCGTTGTCATGCACTGCCTGCCGGCGCACAGGGGAGAGGAGATAACGGATGATATTATGGAAGGTCCGAATTCTGTTGTCTTTGACCAGGCGGAGAACCGGCTGCATGTGCAGAAGGTAATTTTGGAGAAACTGCTAACATAAATACTGAATCCAAATTACAAATGTCAAATGACAATAAGAAATAATCTTTGAATTTTGGATTTTGACATTTGGATTTTATTTGAAATGTAGGGGTGGGGCTTGTCCCCGCCCTCTAACGGGCGGCCACAAGGGTCGCCCCTACAAAAAAAGATAAACAATGAGGTGAATAATGAAAGAAAGAATTAAAAAGGTTGTCCTTGCCTATTCCGGCGGTCTTGACACCTCTGTTATAATTAAATGGCTTGTTGAAAATTATGACTGCGAGGTTGTTGCATTTGCCGCTGACCTCGGTCAGGGTGAGGAGCTTGCGCCGCTTAAGAAAAAGGCCATAAAGACAGGGGCGAGCAAGATTTATATACAAGACCTGAAAGAGGAATTTGTCAGGGACTTTATATTTCCCATGCTTCGGGCTGGGGCAGTTTATGAAGGAAAATATCTCCTCGGCACATCCATAGCCAGGCCGCTTATTGCTAAGGCGCAGATGAATGTTGCAAAAAAAGAAAAGGCAGATGCAGTCTGTCATGGTTCAACCGGCAAAGGGAATGATCAAGTTCGCTTTGAACTTACCTATTACGCTTTCAATCCGCATATAAAGGTTATTGCGCCGTGGCGTGAATGGGATATGAAGTCTCGGACAGACCTGATAGATTATGCAGAAAGGCACGGCATTCCAGTTACTGCAACAAAGGCAAAGCCGTATAGCTCAGACAGGAATCTTTTTCATATAAGTTTCGAGGGCGGCATATTGGAAGACCCGTGGGCTGAGCCGCCGGAGGATATGTTTGTGTTGAGCGTTTCGCCAGAAAAGGCGCCAAACAAACCGACATATGTTGAAATAAACTTCAAAGATGGCAATCCAGTTACAGTAAACGGCAAGAATATGTCTCCTGCAAAACTCCTTGCAGAATTGAATAAGCTGGGTGGAGCAAATGGTGTAGGAAGGGTTGATATCGTGGAAAATCGCTATGTAGGCATGAAGAGCAGGGGCGTATATGAAACGCCGGGAGGCACAATACTTCATGCGGCAAGGAGGGCTGTAGAGTCCATCACCATGGACAGAGAGGTAATGCACCTTAGAGACAGCCTGATTTCACGGTATGCAGAGCTTGTATATTACGGCTATTGGTATTCACCTGAGAGACAGATGTTGCAAACAATGGTAGATGAGGCATTAAAAGGTGTTACAGGCACAGCAAGAGTTAAGCTCTATAAAGGCAACTGCGATGTAGTTGGTAGAAAATCGGATAAATCTCTTTATCATCCCGACTTTGCCACATTTGAAGAGGATGTTGTCTATGACCAGAAGGACGCAGAGGGGTTTATCAAGCTAAATGCTTTACGCTTGAAGATAAAGGCAATGGTGGAAAAGACAGGGGTCAGGGGTCAAGGATCAGGGGTCAAGAGGGAAAAATAGGCGGGGGAATATTTTTGAAACTTGCACGGTTTTTGAAAGACGGTTTAAGAAAATTTGGTATTGTCGAAGGTGAAGATATTATCGAGATAGAAGGTAGTATTTTTAGCAATTTCCAAAAGACTTCTATTACCCATAAACTCAATTCAGTTAAACTTTTGGCGCCCTGTGAGCCGTCAAAGATAGTTGCCATTGGTCTGAATTACAAAGCCCATGCCGCAGAGTTTAACAAGCCGCTGCCCGAAGAGCCGATGCTCTTTATGAAGCCTTCTACCGCAGTAATCAGGACTGGTGATGAGATTATTTATCCCCATCACATGTCAAGACGCGTGGATTATGAAGGGGAGCTTGGGGTTGTTGTCGGCAAAAGAGCGCACATGATAAGAAAAGAGGATGCTAAAGATTATATCTTGGGCTATACCTGTTTTAACGATGTCACTGCAAGGGATTTACAAGGCAAGGATATTCAGTATACCCGTGCGAAAGGCTTTGATACCTTTGCCCCCATAGGACCGTGGATAGAAACAAATTTGAACCCTCTGGATGTGAGGATAGAGACATATTTAAATGGTGAAAAGAAACAGGACACCTCAACAAAGGATATGATATTTGACGTTTATCATTTATTAAGTTTTGTATCTCATGTTATGACACTTATACCTGGCGATGTGATTGCAACAGGGACGCCATCAGGTGTCGGTAAAATGAAGCCGGGAGACAAAGTGGAGATAAAAATAGAAGGGATAGGAAGTCTTGTGAATACAATTAGGAATTAGGAATTATAAATTAAGAATTAAAAACTCCTGATTCCTAATTCTTAATTCGTAATTGCATTTAAAAGGAGGTATCAAAGTGTCAGAAAGTTACATTCAGGATCTTTTTGCCGATAGGATAGGCGGCAATAAATTTGGCAAAGAGACAAAGATATATAAGTTTGAAAAGATAAAGAGGGCAAAGGCGGCAGCCAGAAAGGCGCATCCCAATATGGAACTTCTGGACTTTGGCGTTGGCGAGCCTGATGACATGGCATTTCCCATGGTTATGGAGGCATTGAAGATTGAATGTACCAAGCCTGAAAACAAGGGTTATGCAGACAACGGCATTCAGGAGTTAAAAGACGCTGCTGCAAAATATATGGAAAAGGTTTATGGCGTAAAAGGCATAGATCCTGTAAAAGAGGTGTTGCATTCCATAGGTTCCAAGCCTGCCCTTGCAATGTTTCCGTCTGCCTTTATAAACCATGGAGATGTGGCATTGGTTACTGTCCCGGGCTACCCAATACTTGCAACACATACACAGTGGTATGGCGGAAGGGTGGTTCATTTGCCATTGAAAGAGGAAAATAATTTTTTGCCTGACTTGGATGCGATAAGCAAAGATGATTTAAAAAAGGCAAAACTCCTCTATATTAATTACCCAAATAATCCGACTGGCGCAACAGCGACCGTGGATTTCTTTAAAAATGTTGTAAAATTTGCGCAGAAGAATAATATTATTGTTGTGCATGATGCTGCCTATGCGGCGCTGAGCTTTAATAATAAGTTTTTGAGCTTCCTGTCGGTTGATGGCGCAAAGGATGTTGGAGTAGAAATACATTCATTTTCAAAGGCATTCAATATGACAGGCTGGAGGCTTGCCTTTGTTGCCGGCAATGAAAATATTATTAGTGCGTTTGGCCATGTAAAGGACAATTATGATTCAGGCCAGTTCATAGCCATACAAAAGGCAGGGGTATATGCTCTGGAGCATACTGAAATGACAGAAAAGATTTCTGCAAAATATAAGAGAAGGCTTGAGATGATGGTAGAGGTGCTTAATTCTGTAGGTTTTTCTGCAAAGATGCCGAATGGTTCGTTTTATCTTTATGTCGGCGCACCTAAGGGTATTAAGAGCGGTGTAAGGTTCAAGGCAGCAGAGGATGTGTCTGAATACTTTATCACTGAGAAGCTCATATCAACTGTTCCATGGGATGATGTTGGCCATTATTTAAGATTTTCAGCTACCTTTGTTGCCAAGAATGAAGAGGACGAGAGAAGGGTTATTGGAGAGATGAAAAAGAGGATGAGGGAACTGGAGTTTGAGTTTTAGATTGTGTCAAAGTATCAGAGGGTGAAAGCATAGATGGGAATTTCCAAGCCCTAATTTCTAATTCCTAATAAAATTTCTAATGCCAAATGATTAAATTAGATATTTTAGCATTAGAAATTTGGATTTAGAAATTAGACATTTTTAAGTTGATACCCTGGTGCTTTTTATGTCTCATACTGTCTTTATCAGCATAGGCTCAAATATAGGCGATAGGATAAAGAATTGTAAAAATGCGATAGATAATCTTGCTCATAGTAAAGGTATTAAGCTCATTAAGGCATCTTCATTTTATGAGACAGAACCATGGGGTGATATAGAGCAGGACTGGTTCATAAACTGTGTTGTTCAGATAGAAACAACGTTTGATGCGGAATCATTATTAGTATTACTTCAAAATATAGAGATGGGTTTGGGAAGAGAGAGGGTAAAAAAGGGCGGGCCCAGGGTTATAGATTTTGACATCCTTTTCTTGAATAGCGAGACAATAAAAACAGAGAATCTTATTATCCCGCATCCACTTCTTCATAAAAGAAGGTTTGTCATGATGCCGCTTAATGAGATAGCCCCTGGTTTTGTTCATCCTGTTTTAAAAAAAACTGTGGCGGATTTGTTGAAAGAGACTGATGATAATAAGATGGTTACTCCTTGTCCGTGACCGTAAAAACACGGACACGAAATACAGCCACGGAAAACGGTATATATGCGGCTTATAATATACATCATACTCATTTTTTTACTATACAGGATTGTCAGGGCGGTTTTATTTCCAAAAAAGACTCCTATACAGCAGAAAAACGAACCCATGCTGCATGGTGATGAGACGGTGCTTGATCCAATCTGTCAGAGTTATTTTCCTAAAGCCGAAGCCTTAAGCGTAAGAAACGGAAATGAATTAACATATTTTTGCAGTGAAGAGTGCAGGGAAAAGTTTTTGAAAAAAACCTGATTGCACAGATTATAAAAGCAGATTACACAGATAAAGATATGTCTTAAATCTGTGAAATCATATTTCAAAATCTGTGTAATCAATCATAAAAGGAGGATTTCAAAATGGATTGGGGAATGAAAAATCGTTTGTCGCAAATAATCAAGAACGGGAAATGCCTGTTTATGCCCATTGACCATGGGTATTTCCTTGGTCCTACATCAAAACTGGAAAAGCCTGGTGAAACCATAAAACCGCTTCTTCCTTACAGCGATGCGCTGTTTGTTACACGAGGAGTTTTGCGTTCATGCATTCCGCCTGACAACACAGTGCCAATTATTCTGCGTGTATCAGGAGGCACCAGCATTGTGGGAAAAGATTTGGCAAATGAAGGCATCACCACATCCATAAAAGAGGCAATAAGGCTTAATGCCTCAGCAGTAGGGCTGTCTGTTTTTATAGGCAGTGAATATGAGCGTCAGACATTATTAAATTTATCAACACTTGTGAATGAAGCGGAAGAATACGGTATTCCGGTTATGGCAGTTACTGCGGTGGGCAAGGAACTGGAGAAAAGGGATGCCCGCTATCTGTCACTTTGCTGCAGGATTGCCGCAGAACTCGGCGCAAAGGTGGTAAAGACATACTGGTGCGAGAATTTTGATAAGGTAGTGAATAGCTGTCCCGTGCCTGTGGTCATAGCAGGGGGGCCGAAGACAGAAACGGATTTTGAGGTTCTGGAATTTGTCGCTGACGGTATGCAGAGGGGCGCTATAGGCGTAAATCTCGGGAGAAATATCTGGCAGAATGCGCATCCCGTGCCGATGATTAAGGCAATCCGCGCAATCATCCATGAAAACGCATCGGCAAAAGAGGCGAATAAGATATATGAGGATGGGAAGAAAAAGAAGTAGTGATATTTCCGCTCAAGATTAGCAAATGGGGCGATAAATGAAATTTACCTACGATTTTGCCGAAATTAACGGCAAGGTTACAATGATTGACTTTTTAGATAGCCTATCCATCAAAGAACGCGCTAAGATATTTGCATATATTGAAAAGTTGGTGGAGTTAAAGAACAACGGAATACAGCCCAAAGAGAATTTATCCAAACATCTGGAAGATGGTATCTTTGAACTAAGGGTGAGTTTTGAAAATAGAATTTCGAGGAGCTTTTATTTTTATGAAGCTGAGAAGCAAATCATCTTCACGCATGGATTTGTGAAGAAAGAGCAAAAAACACCTAAAAATGAAATTGAGAAGGCAAAATCTATTAGAAAATTATGGAGGAGTGGAAAATGAATATTGCAGAGAAATACTTTAAAAAGCAGGTTTCTTCTGAGGAATTCAGGCGCTCATTTCTGGAGGAGAAGATAAAACTGGACATTGAGTACCGTTTAGAGGAACTCAAAAAAGATATTCAGAAACATAAAAGCCCTGAAGAACTTATCAAGAAGGTTGACTCTATAGAGCAATTTGTCTTGTCGGTTTGAATAATCATGTCGCGTGGGTACTGGGATTTTTTTGAGGCGGGAAAAAGGAAAGGGTAAAATATAACGGTATGTTTGTATTGCATCTATAATGCCAAATTGGGAGTATAGATTAAATAAGGATGCGAACAACTTAGAGGCAAGCTAAAAAATGACAACAACGACACCGTATCTTGGCTATCTGACGAGAAAGATTAAAGAAAAAATTTCAGACGCCATAACCGACAAAAAGATAGAAGCACTTGTTAGTAAGGGCTTGAAATTTAATATCGAGAATAAAGGCTCGGCAGAATTCCAAAAATATTACTTTAAAATTCTTTCAAACACGGAATACTTTCGTTCGGAAGGTAGATTTTTTCGTTTATTTAAGAAAAATTATTCCCTTCAAGGTATTGACAACGACTACCTTGACCGACTTGAAAAAGGTAAACAATCTATTTTAAATCTGCTTGAAAATGGAAATTTAGTTGACTTGTATTTCAAATATTTTGCCAAGGCTGAAATCAAACATAAAAACAAGACAGTAACAAAAGAACTCGGGTCATTTTTCTCCAAGTTTGTTCACACTTTTAAACCAAAGGACTTCTGTCCACTTGACAATCCAGTTAAAAACTATTTTGGGCTAACTAAAGAAAGTTTTTTTATTTCACTTTGCGTTATAAGCCAAGCATACAAAGAATGGACAACTGAACACTAACCTTTGATTAAAAACATCAGACAAAAAATAAAACAACTTGACACGGAAGATAAATTACAGAATAACCGTATGACCGATTTAAGATTACTTGATTTAATTTTTGGTATAAAGCAAACATTGACAATAAAAGTTAAAGCCGTACCAGATGTTAACCACGTTTAACTAATTAAACAACTAACTGCCATATTCTATGCGTACCGCAGTCTATTACAACAATAACGATGTTCGGCTTGAAGAGAGGCCTGTCCCAAAAATCGGCGATGGCGAGCTTCTTGTAAAAGTCATTGCAAGCGGCATTTGCGGCAGCGACGTCATGGAGTGGTATCGCATAAAAAAGGCGCCGCTTGTTCTGGGGCATGAGCTGAGCGGAGAGGTTGTTGAGATTGGGAAGGATGTTGAGAAATTTAAAAAAGGGGCCAGGGTTTTTGTTACCCACCATGTGCCGTGCAACATATGCCACTACTGCCTTATCGGACATCACTCTGCATGTGATACACTCAGAACCACAAACTTTGAGCCCGGCGGTTTTGCCGAATATATCCGCGTTCCCAGAATCAATACTGACAGAGGCACATTTTTATTGCCCCATGAAATCTCTTACGAAGAAGGCACATTTATAGAGCCTCTTGCCTGCTGCTTCCGAGGGCTTCGTCTTTCAAATTTTAAGGCAGGACAAAGGGTTTTGGTAATTGGCAGCGGAATTTCTGGACTCTTGCACATTCAACTTGCAAAGGCGCTGGGCGCTGGAAAAATCGTTGCAACAGATATAAGTGAATACAGATTGAATGCCGCAAAAAGATTCGGCGCTGATGCAATAATCAATGCGAGAGAGGATGTGCCAAATAAACTGAAAGAGCTTAATAAAGGAATGCTATCAGACCTTGTCATTATCTGCACAGCAGCAGAATCAGCAATTCAGCAGGGCTTGCAGTCCGTTGACCGGGGTGGCACAGTGCTTTTGTTTGCGCCGACAAACCCGGATGTTAAAGTCCCTATCCCTCTCTGGGATATCTGGCGGAATGAGGTTACCTTAACAACATCCTATGCGGCAAGCGGTTTAGACATAACAGCGACCATGGAACTCATGGCAAACAAACGGGTAAATTTAAAAGAAATGATTACCCACAGATTGAGTCTGGCAGAGGCGGGCAAAGGTTTTAAACTTGTTGCTGACGCGCGGGAGTCAATCAAGGTCATTATTGAGCCGCAGAGATAATTAGTTTGTTTTTCCGCCCATCGTTTTTCATCTTCTGTCCCCTCCAAAATAGCGTTTGATTTTTTACAGTGTCCCCATAAGACTTTATCCCACCCCTTCAATATGATACACTAACAACATTCGGAGGGACTCTGTGTTTTCTAAAAGCATTATTAAAGAATTAACCCATATTGTTGGCAAAGATAACATCCGGATAGATAAAGAAGACCTCATCTGTTATTCCTACGATGCAACGAATCAAAAGTTCCTGCCCGATGCAGTAGTATTTCCCCAAAATGCCTCTGAAATATCACTCATTTTAAGAATGGCTAACAATGAAGGTTTTTCTGTTGTGCCGCGCGGCGCTGGCTCCGGTTTTTCAGGCGGTTCTCTGCCTGTTGAGGGTGGAGTGGTTGTTTCGCTGGAAAGGATGAATAAGATCCTCAGGATCGATACGGATAATCTTATTGCTGAGGTTGAGCCGGGAGTTGTTACCGGTGAGTTTCAGTGGGCAGTTGAGGATTTAGGGCTTTTTTATCCGCCCGATCCGTCAAGCCTTAAATTCTGCACCATTGGTGGAAATGTGGCAGAGTGTGCGGGCGGGCCAAGGGCTGTGAAATATGGAGTCACAAAAGATTATGTTTTAGGGTTGGAGATTGTCTTGCCAACAGGAGAGATAATAAATACAGGTGCACAGACACTAAAGGGTGTTGTGGGATATGATTTAACACGGCTCATGGTTGGTTCAGAAGGCACGTTAGGCATTGTTACAAAGATAATTTTGAAATTGTTGCCTTTGCCGGAGGCAACAAAGACAATGCTTGCTGTTTTTTCAGATATGAGAGATGCGGCAGCGGCTGTTTCACGGATAATATCCTCGAAGATTATCCCTTCAACATTGGAGTTTATGGATAAGAACAGCATAAGCTGTGTTGATGATTATGTAAGTATGGGGCTTCCGGCAGATGTTGAGGCGCTCCTTTTGATAGAAGTGGATGGAGTTAAAGAGCTTGTGGAAAATCAGGCAGAAACCATCAAAAAGATATGTCTTGATAATAGGGCAAAAGAGGTGAGAATTGCCGGAGACAAGAAAGAAGTTAAAAAACTCTGGCAGATACGGCGTGCCATATCTCCTGCTCTGGCAAAGCTAAAGCCTAATAAAATAAATGAAGATATTGTGGTGCCGAGGAGCAAAATCCCCGATGCGATAATCGGCGTAAGAGAGATTGCAAAGAAATATAATCTGACTAATGCCAACTTCGGCCACGCAGGCGACGGCAATATTCATGTGAATATCATGATTGATAAATCTGATAAGGCTGAATCTGAGAGGGCAGAAAAAGCCGTAAAGGAAATCTTTGAGCTTATTCTTGGTCTTGGAGGCACAATTTCAGGAGAGCACGGCATTGGCATTTCCAAGATGCCATATATTGGAATGGAGTTGAGTCAGTCTGCAATAGATGCAATGAAAAAGATAAAACAGGTTTTAGACCCCAAAGGGGTTTTGAATCCGGGAAAGATTTTTCCAAGGTCATAGGCTTGTATGAGAACCTTAAAACAATTTACTGATGAAATAAACAAGTGCGTGCTTTGTGGAACATGCAGGAGCGTGTGCCCTACATTTGGTGTTGTAAACAGAGAGCCTGCCAGCGCCAGGGGTAAAGTAGCCCTTTGCGGTGCATTTTTAAATAAAGAGATAGGATTGTCAGATGGTTTTATAAAACAGATGAATGAATGTGTGCAGTGCATGGCATGCAGGACCGCCTGTCCCAATGATGTAAATGTACCGGACATAATTCTTGCAGCAAGGGCAAAGATTGCCAAAGAAAAGGGCCTGCCATTTGCCAAATCTTTTATACTCAAGAATATTCTGGATTCGGAGAGGTTGATGCCGACAGCCATGAAGTTTGCCTCAAAGCTTCAGGGGCTTTTGTTCAAGGGGGTGCCGGAAGAAAGCGGGCTGCACAGAAGGTTTTCTCTGCCGTTGATAGATGAAAGACGCCTTGTGCCTCCGCTGGCAGACAGGTTTTTTTTAGAGGAACAAAGGGCAAGGGGTAAGGGTGAGATTGCTTCGGCTCTGCCTCGCAATGACATTACTCCTAACCCTGAACTCCGAACTCTTAACTCTAAACCCCGTGTCGGCTTTTTTGCAGGCTGTCTTATAAATTATATGCTCCCCAATATCGGCGAGGCATCTTTAAAGGTTTTGGAGAAGGCAGGCGCATCTGTTATAATTCCATATGACCAGCACTGCTGCGGTATGCCTGCCCTTGGTATGGGTGATGTGGAAACAGCTAAATCCCTTGTCATAAAAAACCTTGAGGCATTTGAACAATATGACATGGATTATATTACTACAGCCTGCGCCACCTGCGGAGACGGCCTCAAGAGGAGATTCAAAGAACTGCTCTCTGACGAGGGTGAAGATGTGCGGAAAAGGGTGGAGCGGTTTGCAGGCAAGGTGAGGGACATAACAGAATTACTTGTCAATGAATTGAGAATTCAGAATTCAGAATTCAATCGTAAATCTAAAATCGTAAATAGTAAATCGGAGATTGTCACCTACCATGACCCTTGTCATTTGCGGAGAGGGCAAGGCATAGCAGATGTACCGCGGGAAATTATAGAAATCTCAGGTGCAAAACTAAAAGAGATGAGCCATCCCTGCAGATGCTGCGGTCTCGGCGGCACTTTTAATATCACCAATTATGATTTTTCAATGGCAATCAACAGGGATAAGGCAGAGGACATTAAAAATACAGGCGCTGATATTGTTGCAACCGCCTGTCCTGGGTGTATAATTCAGATGAAGGATGGTCTGCATCAGTTGGGCGCTGATACAAAGGTTGTTCATGTTGTGGAGTTGCTGGCCTCCCATCTTACCTCTCCCCTCAGGGGAGAGGATTAAGGTGAGGGGTGGTTCGACAATGAGAACGAAACCCAAAGAAGCATTTATACCTGCTGAAAGAGAAGACACCGTCCGCCATAAAATAATTGCTGTTCTTACCGGCCAATCCCTTTCTGCAAAAGAGATATCCGCAGATGTCAGGATATCTGAGAAAGAAGTATATGAACATCTTGAGCATATCAGAAAGACAGTCAGTAAAAGCGGACATAACCTTGTCATCACACCTTCTGCATGCAATAGATGTGGTTTTGTATTCAAAAAAAGGGATAGATTAAAAAAGCCAAGTAAATGCCCTGTATGCTGTAGCGAATCAATAAGCGAACCGATTTTTTCAATCATGTAGTATGTCCGACTCAACATTTAGTTGGGCGCCCCATGGGCGTATCCCTGCTTAAAGATTGCAGGGACAAGCTTCAAGATGCTGATAAATCGTCAAACTGCAAAACATTTTAGGGAGGCTCTCAATGGAAATGGAACTGACGTATAAATGTCTCACCTGCGGCTATATTCACACGTGTCACGGGCAGTGCGGCGATCCGCCTGAAAAATGCCCTGATTGCGGGGCGCCTAAAGAAAACTTTGTAGAGGTTGAAGAGGATTGAGCTTGAAATCAAGATTACCAAAATCTCATATCAAACACTGGGAGTGTGAATTAAGGCACGCCTTTCTTTCCATCCCTGAACAAGAAATCAAAGCCATTTTTAAACAAATCTATCATGCCTCTAAAGAAAGAGATTTTACATACGAACGAGAAGGCAGATACGATGTAATAAATCTCCTCCCCCTTCCGCTTGTCGCAAGCCATGAGCAGATAAAATACCTTCACAATGCCTGCCTTATTATAAAAAATGCCATGTCAAAGCTCATAGACCTCTACCTTGAACATCCGGAGGTAAAAGAGATTTTGCCGCTTACAGATGAAGAGGATGCCTGGATAAAAGATACATGGACAAGACAGCATAAAAAAACCAGAGGTATATGGAGCAGGCTTGATTTCCATTTTGATATTTATCACCCAAACTGGAAAGACACCATTACATTTTTTGAAGATAATTCAGTTGCGGTAGGCGGCAATCATTATGTTCCGACAGCAGAGGATCTGATTGCAAATATTATCCTGCCAAGGTTGAAAAAGGTAAATAAAAATATCAGGCTTGAAAAAAATAAAGATATACGCACCCTCTTATGTCACGAAATTCTGCATCAGGCAGATGTAATCGGCAGAAAAAGCCTTAACATAGCATTTGCAGAAGACAAGACCCTCACATCAGGCATTACAGAGTTTCCATCCCTTGCAGAGTTTTACAATAAAAAATTCGGCAAAAGATGCGAGATGAAAACATATATGGTTGATCCCAGAGAATTGTATCTAAAGGGAGACGAAATTTACTATAAAGACCATGAGATTGATATTATATACCGGGATTTTGAACTTGTTGAATTGTTCAAAATGGGCAAGGGTAAACACGTAAATGCCATAAAAAGCGCATTCAAAAAAAATCAAGTCATATCATCCATTGCCGGAGAGATTGACCACAAGAGCTGCTGGGAGGCGCTGAGGGATAAAAGATTCGCAAATATTTTTAAAAACATCAGAGACGCGGGCATATTAAAGCATATCCCGTGGACGAAGATTATAAGAGATATACGAACAGACAGTCCTGACGGCAAAAATGTTGAGCTGTTGAATTATATAAGAAAGAATAAGGAGAGCCTTATACTCAAACCAAATCGCGGCTACGGCGGATACGGCATAGTTATAGGGAAAGACACAACCCAACAGCACTGGGATGAGATGATAGACAGGGGATGTGTAGAATATGGAAAATGGATAGCGCAGGAATACAGAAAGGTATCCACAAAGACATTCCCAACCCTTGATGAAAACGGAGATATTGTATTTGAAGAATTTTATACGGTCTATGGATTGGCAGGCACACCCGAAGGTGTCGGCATTCTTGGCAGGGCTTCGCAGAGAAAGATTGTGAATGTGGCGCAGAGGGGCGGGATAGTGGCGGTGCTGAGAGAGGGTTTACGTTGAAAATATCCAGAATTTGTTTTATATGGTTTGACTTATACAACATTGTTTGGTAATATAATTGCAAGGGTATTCGGATGGCAATTCTTATTAAAAAGATTAGCGGCAGAGAGTATGCGTATCATGCATACCGTCAAGGCGGAAAAGTGGTGCATAAATATTTAGGCCCTGCCTCTGATACGCAGGTAATGCAAAAGGTGCAAGAATTTGCCGCAGAAAAGAAAATTCCTGATAAATTTTTCTCGCTATTCTGGGATGCAGAGCCGTCTGGCATTGGCATTAAAAAAAATGCCCGATATATTATAGAAAAGGTTTTGGAGATGGGCGGCATGGATGCTGTCCAGTGGTTACAGAGGATATATCCGACAAGGCTCATCATAGAAGTCTGCGAATCCAGCAGAAAAGTATCCGAGAGGTCTAAGAGCTTTTGGAGAATATGGTTTGGCTATAAATATGCACACTGAATGCTTATTGCCTCAGGGACAAAAACTTTTAGGTGTTTTAAAAGGCATTACCCATAAATATAATTTTGTATTAGCAGGTGGCACTGCGCTTGCGCTGCAAATCGGACACAGAATATCAGTTGATTTGGATTTCTTTTCGGAAAAATCATTTTCAACAGATGCGCTCTACAGAGAATTTCAAAAAGCAGGATTAAAACCAATTATCCAGCAGGAAACAGAAGGCGCTTTGACTGCAATGGTTAATGAAGTGAAGGTTTCCATGCTTCATTATCCCTATCCATTTCTTGATAAAAGGCTTCTTTGGAAAGGCATTGATATTGCCGGAATAATAGATATCGCAGCCATGAAGATAATGGCTATCACACAGAGAGGGGCTAAAAGGGGCTTTATTGACCTCTATTTTATTCTCAAGGATACTCCCTTCCGAAAGATTGCCGAAAACATGATTCAAAGATATGGCGCTGACAGACTCAATCCTGTTAATATCGGAAAAGCAATCATATACTTTACAGACGCAGATATAGACCCTGACCCGCAATATTGCGGAAGGGAAAAACCAGAGTGGAAGGGTATTAAAAAGTTTTTTGTGAAAAATGTGCGGCAGATGGTTATGGATATGCAGGAGGGTGTTGGGGATTAGCATGAGGGTTCATGCTGAAAAATACCCATCTACTATGTTACTTTTAGAGTTTCTATTTGTAGCTGCATAAAAAGGGAGGTATAGGAATGCAAAAATTAATTTTTACAATAATTTGTTTTTTTATACTAAATCAAACTTTAGTATTTGGACAAAACGATGCTAATTCAGGGATAATATATGGAGATGATCATGTATATACTTTGACTGCCCCTAAAGGGTGGATCCTTGACAATTCAAGTGGAGTAAGCCAAGGATTGCATGCAGTTTTTTACCCAATTGCTTCATCCTGGGGAAAAGCAGTTACAGTTCTGTATACCAATGTAGTACATATGAATTCAACAAATGATAAAAACTTGGATAATGTAATCCAGCACGATATTGAAAGATTTAAGCAAAATGCTCCGTCTTTAAGAATTGAAGAAAAAGAGCGTATTGAGATTGACAAGAAAAATAATAAGGCAAGAGTTTTTTATTTTCTTGGTGACTCGCATGACAATTATGAGGCTGTTGCTTATATACCAGAAGATAAGGTTGTTGTTTTGATTGTCCTGTCGGCAAGAAACGAAAAAGAATTTAGAGCAAACATAAAAGCATTTGAAGAGTTGACCAAATCATACTACTTTATTACTGATAAAGTTAATTACTAATGACCCTCTCCCCATTGCCAAAACATAATTTTATCTCCGTGCTTCAACACACCATCGCTTATCTCAAAAAAAGAGGCGTTGAATATGCGGACATTCGTCTTGAGGAGTCTATTTCAGAAGGAGTGATGGCAAGGGATGGGGAGATTGACAAACTCTGGGACAATTTTGATACAGGCTTTGGCATAAGGGTTTTATATAAAGGTGCATGGGGATTTGCAGCGAGTTCTCTTTTGACTGAGACAGAGACAAAAAAGATGGTGGATGCTGCGTTATCTCAGGCAAAGGCGATAGCCAGAATACAGGGGTCAAGGGGTCAAGGGGTCAAGGGGATAATAGATAAAAATCCTGCTGTTAAAATTAAATACAAAGCCCCGTGTCAGATTGATCCTTTTACAATACCTATTGAAGAAAGGCTTTTTCCAACTTTAAAGGCAACATCACTGTATAAGAATTCCAGACAATATAAAAAGATTCACACCATTGAAGGTTTTATGGATTTTCAGAAGGCGCATAAAATCTTTTTGAATACAGAAGGAAGTTTTATTGAGCAGGAGATATTTACAAGCGGCGCAGGTATAAAAGCCATTGCAATTGATGGTGATGATGTTCAAATAAGGTCATTCCCTGATTCGCATAACGGCATTTTCAGGCAGGGCGGTTATGAGCGGATTATTGAAATGGATATATTACAGAATGCACCGCGTATAATCGAAGAGGCTCTTATGCTTTTAAAGGCAGATGAGTGTCCATCAGGAGAAAAGACTGTCATTCTCGGCGGCTCGCAGGTTGCCTTACAGATTCATGAATCCATAGGACATGCAGTTGAACTTGACAGGGCAATGGGAATGGAGATAAGCCTTGCAGGCGGAACATTTCTTACGCCGGATAAATTAGGGAAACAGATATGCTCTAAAATCGTAAATATTTATGCTGACCCGACGATTGAAGGTGGCGCAGGAAGTTACCTTTATGATGACGAAGGGACAAAGGCAAGAAGGGTTGATATTATAAAAAACGGCAGGTTTGTAGATTTTCTCACATCAAGGGAAACAGCAAAATCTTTGGGCAAAAAATCTAATGGCAGCGTGAGGGCAAACGGCTGGGATAATATTCCAATTATAAGGATGAGCAATATAAATATTGAACCGCAACAAGGTGTTTTGAATGATTTAATCTCAGATACAAAAGACGGTATCTTCCTTCAGACAAATAAAAGTTGGAGCATTGATACATTGAGGCTTAATTTCCAGCTCGGCATGGAGATTGGATGGGAGATAAAAAAAGGCAGAATCGCAAGACCGCTGAAAAATCTTGTTTATTCAGGCATAACACCGCAGTTTTGGAAATCGTGCAATGCAATATGCGGCAAAGAAGAATGGCAGATGTATGGATTAAATAGTTGCGGAAAGGGCGATCCTGTGCAGAGCATATCAGTGGGGCATGGGGCAGCGCCTGCAAGGTTCAGCAATGTGGAAATTGGAGCAGTTAAATGTTAGCGCAATACCGTAAAATAGCGATTAAAGACCTCGCTATTTTACAAACCTGTGATTTGGCTGCCATACTTTGTTATCGGCCAATTTTCGCTCCTCACCGTATCGGTGAACATACGGCTCGTCGTAAATAACACACCCCTTTAGTCCCCTCTCGAGAGGGGATTTAGGGGTGTGTTGTCTGGCAGCCAACTTGCCGGTTTCCCCAAAAATCAAAGTCTATTTTTGGGGCAATATAAAGTACTTGACAGCTTGGTTAAAATGGTATATTAGTCAATGTGCATATACTTAAAATGGTGAATTATGAAGGAAGCAGCAGAGTTATTTAAAATACTCTCGGTAGATAAGAGAATAGAGATTATTGAACTTCTTAAAAAAGGAGATACGAGTGTTAATGCCATGGCTGAGGCTTTGGGAATAACACAGTCAGCAGTTTCTCAACATCTGAGGGTGCTTAAAGCAGCCGGTTTTGTAAAAGACAAACGGCAAGGATATTGGATATATTATTCTTTAAATAAAGATGTATTGGAAAAATGCAGACAGAGGCTTAATCGTATCTGTACCTGCGGATGTTTAGGCGGGCAGGTGAAATTGAGATAAAATTTTTTGTCATAAATATAAGTAGATATACATAAACTTATATAAGAGAGGAGGTGATGAAAATGGCAAAGGGTAGGAAGGGAATTAAAGGACGGCCTCAGACAAAGAAGTCTCAAGCGAAAAGCAAAACAAAAGGCATATGTGGCTGTGGCTGCATTCCGCCTGTAAAGACAAAATAGCAGATAAAGATTTGAGGGAGGGTGGATTAACAAAGCAAATCTTCCCTCCCGAACTATTGATTCCTGTAAGAGTAATGTCCTATGGTCATAGTTTTTTTCGCAGGAATAACAGAATGATTTGTCATTCCGGCGGTCTTTAAGCCGGAATCCAGCGTCTTTCCAAGTTGTCTTTTATAAAGACTCTGGATTCCCGCTTTCGCGGGAATGACGAAATAACGGACATTAATTATGCAGAAATCAATAAAACTGTATGGAGGTAAAAATGAGTGAGTTAATATTGGTAACATTTTATTGGCTGCATCTCCTTGCAACAGTTGTATGGATTGGAGGAATTATCTTTATCCTTTTTATAGCAATACCATCATCCAAGCAAGTTTTGGGAACAGAGGCAGGCAAACTCATGGGAGAGATTTCTAAAAGATTTACTCCGTTGGCAAACTATAGTATATTTCTTCTGGTTATAACAGGGGTTGCATTAGCAGGATTCAATAAGCAGTTTTCGGGAATCGGATTGTTTGAGAACAATTGGATAAATGTTCTATCACTGAAGTGTATTTTGGTTTTTGGAATGGTTATTATCCATTTTTATAGAGGGTTAATACTCACACCCAAGATCGGGACGACTGAATCGGCTTCAGAAAAGGCGAGTTTGCAAAAATTATCTCTGAATTTGGTTAAAGTAAATTTTGGATTTGGGATGCTGGTTTTGCTGTTCAGCGGGATTTTATACCTTTTTAACAGATAGCAGAACATGTTAGGTAGAGACAAAATAATAGAATTACTCAAGAGTCTGATGCGAGAGGCAAGGGAACATGGCGCCGGACAGGCTGAGGCGCTTTATGTCGGCAGCCACAGGTCTGCGACAAGATTCGCAAATTCGGCAGTGACACAGAATATAAAGGAATCGGACAGACAAATATATTTCAGGGTTTTATTGGATAAGAAAATCGGCATTACATCTACAAATTCTCTGCACATAGATGACCTGAGGCGATGTTTGAAAAAGGCAATTGCCATTGCAAAGCAGATAAAACCTTTAAAATTCTTTCACAGTCTGCCAGAGCCCTCTGAATATCCAGAGATTAAAACCCACTTTCCTGAAACTGCAAACCTTACAATATCTGACAGAATAAAAACTCTGGATAATATTTTTAAAAAGGCAAACTCCGAACTCCGAACTCCGAACTCTGAACTTAAGGCAGGCGGCGCTTTTTCAACTTTAGAAACTGAGATAGGTATAGTAAATTCAAACGGCATCGAAGCATATCAGCCATTTACATCTGCAAATATAAGCCTCATCACATCATCTGCTTCTGCATCCGGTTTTGCAAGCCAGTTTGATAGGAATATAAAGAATATAAATACAAAAAGACTCCTATCCATAGCCCTTGAAAAGACTATTATCAAAAATAAACCTAAAAAATTAAAGCCAGGAAGATATACGATTATTCTTGAGCCTGCTGCGGTAAATGAAATCCTTGAATGGCTTATTTATATAGGTTTTGGCGCCGAGTCGTTTATTGATGGCACAAGTTTTATGGCAGGAAGTATCGGGAAAAAGATTATGAGCAAGAAAATGACCATATACGATGACGGCACTGATTTATCCGGTTTCCCTGTGCCATTTGATTTTGAGGGTGCGGCTAAAAAAAGATTGGATATTGTACAAAGCGGCATAGCAAAAGGTATTGCCTTTGATACACTTCTTGCAAAAAAATACAGAAGAAAAACCACAGGGCATGCTCTTATTCCGGAAGATGTTGAAGGGCCTTTTCCGTCAAATGTATTTATAAAAGCGGGAGGGCATACAATTGATGAGATGGTATCTATGGTTGAGCGAGGCATACTTGTTACAAGATTTCATTATGTAAACGGCCTTCTGGATACAAAAACAGCATCAATGACAGGCATGACAAGGGATGGAACCTTTTATATTGAAGATGGAAGGATTAAGTGCCCTGTTGAGGATATGAGGTTTACAGAATCAATAATAGAGGCATTTTCAAGGGTTGAGGCGATATCGAGTGAAAGACAGGCATTTCCAATATCATGGAGCGATGCCGGGGCATGTATTGTGCCGGCATTATTGATAAAGGATTTTAATTTTTCAGGCTGAATACGGGAAGAATGACTTTAAATTCAGTTCCTGCCCCTAAACCCTTTTTCACTTCTATTGTGCCTCTATGTGCTTCAACAATTGATTTTGCAATACTTAATCCAAGGCCTGTCCCGGCAACCTCACCCCTGGATTTATCAACCCTATAAAATCTGTCAAATATTTTGTCCATATCTTTCTCGGGAATACCAATGCCTGTGTCAGAAATAGTTATAACAGCACAAGCATTGTTTGTATCGCTTGAAATTACAACCCTGCCGCCTTTTCTATTATACTTTATCGCATTATCAACAAGATTTATAAAGAGTTCTGCCAGTCTGTCCTTATCGCCAGAAGCATCAACCTTTTTGCCGTCTTCCAATAAAATCTCTATATCATTTTCTTCTGCGATTGGAAGCATCAGTTTGTAGACATTACTTAAGATAGAGCCAATATCCACAACCTCTCTTTTTATTAAGACATCTTTAGCCTCAAGTCTTGCAACATCAAGTATTTTTTGTATAAGCGATGTCATTTTTTCAGAGGTATCTTTTATCACAGTTAATGCCTCTTTATATTCAACCTCACTTCTTGTCTTTTTTAGTGTTACATCACAATAACTCTTTATAATGGATGTAGGTGTTCTGAGTTCATGCGATGCATCCGAAAGGAACTGCCCCTGCTTGGTGAATGCGTCTTCTATGCGCCCCATCATGATATTGAAACTATCTGCCAGAGGTTTAAGTTCTGTTTCTATGCCCCGCAATTCAATCCGCTTGTTCAGATTTTTTTCAGTAATCTGCCCGATGTTCCCGGAGAAGATATTTAATGCCTTGAGCGCCCTGTTCGTTATAATAAAGATGCCTATTCCCGATAAGGCAAAGACAATTGGAAAAATAATCAATAAGATATTGCTGAAAGAGCCGAGCACATGGTATGCCTCTTTTAAAGTGTCTGCTGCCTGAATCGTAATTGTGCCGGTGGAGAGTTTAAAAGTTTGGGTTAGCATGCGGAGAGGTTCATTTTCAGGCCCTGTAATGATTTTATAGGATGGTTCTAATGTTTCGCCCTCAAAGGGCAACGTCGCGCCTGTAACAGGAAGCGAAGGGGAGCGGGCAATAATCTTGCCGTCCTGTGAAAGAACCTGATAATAATGGCCGGATAGCGGCAAGGCATATTCACCAGTGGCAGCGCTGGATAACTCAATCAGTTCACCCCCGATGTGTCCGTGTTGTTCCTCCTCTCTTAGAAAACTGGCCAGAAACTGGACTTCAGAATGGAGATGGCGGTCAACAGAACCAATTGCAATCTTTTCCAGTTCATAATATAAAAATAAGCCAAGCCCTGCCAAAACTATGGAGAAGGCTGAAAGAAACCATACAATTAGCCTGAATTTTATGGATGTGAACATTGACAGACAGACCTATTCTTCTTTTTCTTGCAGGATATAGCCAGCGCCCCTTACGGTATGTATCAATTTTTTCTTAAACCCCTTGTCTATTTTATTCCGCAGGTAGTTGATATATACATCAACTACATTCGAATCCAAATCAAACTCTTCGCTGTAGATGTGTTCGGTAATCTCAATTCTGTTGACCAGATTATCTTTCTTGTATGCCAGATATTCCAGTATGGCATATTCTTTTGCTGACAATGGAATAATCCTGCCAGCCCGTTTGACTTCATGGTTTGCAGTATTTATCTCCATATCTGCTATCCGCATTACCGCTTCTTTCACCTCAGTCTTACGGCGGATTAGCGCCCTTATCCTGGCCAGCAGTTCGCCGAATTCAAAGGGTTTTGTCAGATAATCGTCAGCTCCGGTATCCAATCCCTTTATCTTATCTGAGGTGGTGTCCCTGGCAGTAAGGAGCAGCACAGGAGTCTTTATCTCCTTCTTCCTTATCCTGGCCAAGACCGAAAGTCCATCTAATTTTGGCAACATGATGTCAAGCACAACCGCATCTGCAGGAAAATTCTCAACCATGTAAAGCCCTTCCTCGCCATCATGAGCTGCATCCACACTGTAGCCTTCCTCTTCAAGACCCTTTTTAATAATGCTGGCTAACTGCTTCTCATCCTCAATCAGGATTATTCGCATCAGTTGTAATGCTCCTTAATCATTGTTCCATCATAGCAGATACTATCCGCTTTTTAATACCAAAAACGAGGTTGTATCTTTGGGATTAAAAAAGGAATTTACCTAGTTCCAGAGAATCCGCTCTTTTAACCCAATAGCTTCCATTATTATAATGTTATTTTCTATGTTTGCTATCAGTTTATTTTTATTTTCTATGAGATTTATAAGTGTATTCAAGTCAGCATAGAATAATACCTCATCAAACGGCATATCTTTTTCTTTTTTAGTCAGTTTTCTTGCCATATATCTCCTTTCAACCGTAGATTGAGATGGGATACAAAATTGGGAAGCTGCCCCAGCCTGCCTTAATTTGGCATACTGAAAAAGACAGCTTCCACTAATTCTAGCCGCCAGCAGCGGTCTAATTCATACCATATAGAAAACCACGGCTGCTACTATAATCTTGCTTAGACCCACACAAGCCTCAAATAAACCTACTGTTAATTCCTGTGTATTCATTGCAATCACCTCCTTTTGTTTCTTAAAAGTATCTGCAATCTTATTGACTCTCATTATACGGATTGAAGATTAAAGAGCGATTAAAACGTTCTAATTCACACCATATAGAAGACCACGGCTGCTACTGTTATCTGGGCAAGAATCACATAAACCTCAAGTAAGCTTGTGGTTAACTCTTGTGTATTCATTGCAATCACCTCCTTTTGTTTCTTAAACATATCTGCAATCTTATTGACTCTCATTATACAGATTGAAGATTAAAGAGCGAGACTCATTAGAAAATGTTACCGAGAGATAATGAGATGCAGAGTTATCATAATTTAGGTTTATAACAAAGCTCAAACACCTTTTTAAGTCTTATTTCCATAGCCTTTCTCAAAAGAAAAGGATTAAGAGAAAGGGATTGTTCCTTGAGATTATGTTTAACATTCTCAGGGATATGAGGAGACTCCATAACCCTCTGAAAAGGTGTTTTTGGATTATCATAGCGTTTTATCGTCTTTGAAGCAATTCTTTGTTTTGCAATAAGTTTAACAGAAGGACAGAAGAAATTATGAAAAAGCCTCCATTCATTGGTATAGAGTTCATTCAGAAGAGGCACGACATCTTCATTATCAAGACGATGATAACCGAGCCACTGTCTTACATGAGTCCAGTTTTTCTGCTCTATATGAGCGTTATCATCCTTATGGTAAGCCCTGCTTCGGGTAAACTGAACAGGCCTTTTTCTTTCAGTAAAATGCCTGAGGAGGTGATAATTTAAGAACTCAGAGCCGTTATCTGAATCAAAGCCGAGCAAGGGAAAAGGGAGCTTCTTTTCAATGTCATGTATCTGTGCCATCACACCATGTTCGCCCTTGCCCCATACAGCCCTTTGTTCAGTCCACCCTGTGGCTATGTCTACGCAGTCTACGGTATAGACAAACATACCTGATAAGGACTCGCCGCAATGGGCAACGGTATCGGCTTCAAGAAAGCCGGGTCGTGATTCATCCCATTGGTTTGTTTTAATCGGTATCTGTTTTCTTAATAGAGTCCCGGGCTTAGTCGTAGCCCTGCCGCGACCTTTATATCTGACACGAACCGGTTTAAGGAACCTGTCAATAGTTGCAGGAGATATGGACAGCAGGGCATTTACTACCTCTTTAGGAAGCTCGCCGTAAATTTGGGCATAACCCGGCATCCAGAGAGGCAGAATAACCTTGAGCCTTTTTGAACAGCCTCCAGATATTCTCTTTTAGATACAGGACTCATAACCGGATACCCCCTCCTTTTAGGGAGATATTCCGGTAACATGATTTATGAGTCAACGATACCTTTTAAAAAATGTTTGGGTAACATTTTTTATGAGGCAATTCGATAAGGTAATTTATTTTGACAAATCTGATTTGAGTTGTTACACTTTTGCCGATAGTGGTTACCTTTACACACCACTAAAAAAAGGAGATATTAAGATGAAAACACTATTGGCAGCAGTTATAGGTGTTGTGCTTTTGACAAGCCAGGTAAGTGCGAGTGACAGCACAATACTGAAGAGTGAAAAGGACAAGATAAGCTACGGTATTGGGCTTAGTATTGGAAGCAATTTTAAAGGCCAGTCAGTGGATATCAATCCTGATGTCCTTCTAAGAGGTATAAAAGATGCCCTTTCCGGAAGTAAACCTTTAATGACAGAGAAGGAGATTCAGGAGATCATGGCTGCCTTTCAAAAGGAAATGACAGCCAAGCAGGCTGAACGGATGAAGGTGCTTGCTGAAAAGAACAAGAAGGATGGAGAGGCATTTCTTACGGAAAACAAGAAAAAAGATGGAGTGAAAACCACATCCAGCGGCTTGCAATATAAGATTATCAAGGCAGGTAACGGTGCAAAGCCCAAGACAACAGATACTGTGACAGTCAATTACCGTGGCACTTTAATAGACGGAAAAGAATTTGACAATTCTTATAAACGCGGGGAGCCTGCAACATTTCCTCTGAACGGTATTATCCCAGGGTGGGTAGAAGCGCTGCAGTTAATGCCTGTCGGCTCAAAATGGCAGTTGTTCTTACCGCCCAGCCTTGCATACGGCGAACGTGGTTCAGGAAGAGAGATTGGCCCCAATATGGCGCTTATTTTTGAGGTTGATCTGGTATCAATTAATTCTGCAACAAAAAGTGAGTCTGGAAAGTAAGACATCTGTAAACCATAAACCGTGTGGGTAGATTTTATGCTTAATCTCAATCTTTTTTAAATCTACCCATGCGCACTATACACCATGCCTTTACAAATCTATAACTCTCTCACCCGGCAAAAACAAGAATTTAAACCAATCAAAGATGATGAGGTTGCCATGTATGTCTGCGGCCCCACTGTTTATGACCTGAGCCATATCGGTCATGCAAGGAGTGCTGTTGCCTTTGATGTGGTCTATCGCTATCTTAAATACAAAGGTTTTCGTGTCAAATACACAAGAAATTATACAGATATAGATGACAAAATAATTAACAGGGCGAATAAAGATGGCGTGGCATGGAATGAAATCTCTGAAAGATATATAAAGGCATTTGATGAGGATATGGCTGCCCTTGGCGTGGAGCTTCCTAATTTCAGGCCGAAGGCAACAGAGACAATTCAGGAAATGATAGGTGTTATACAGGCATTGATTGATAAGGGCTTTGCATATGTGCTTGACGGTGATGTTTATTATTCCGTCAGAAAATTCAACGGCTATGGCAAGCTATCCGGGAAAAACATAGAGGAGCTTGAGGCAGGGGCAAGGGTTGAGGTGGATGAGAGAAAAGAAGACCCGCTGGATTTTGCCCTCTGGAAGGCAAGCAAACCCGGTGAGCCGTGGTGGGAAAGCCCATGGGGTAAAGGCAGGCCTGGCTGGCACATAGAATGCTCTGCCATGAGCCAGAAATTTTTGGGCGAGACAATAGATATTCACGGCGGAGGAAAAGATTTAATATTTCCGCACCATGAAAATGAGATAGCCCAGTCAGAAGGCGCTACTGGAAAGCCTTTTGTAAGATACTGGCTCCACAACGGCTTTGTGAATATTGAAAAGGAAAAAATGAGCAAGTCTCTTGGCAATATCCTGGCCATAAGAGATGCGCTAAACAATTATTCTTTTGAAGCTGTGAGATTATTTCTTATTTCAAGCCACTACCGATCTCCCATAGATTATAGTCCCGATGCCTTAAGAGAGGCCGAAGTTGCCCTTGAAAGATATTACAGAACTTTAGAAAGGATGGAAAAAGACTGGCCTGATATTGTGAATGCAAAGGTTAATGAAGAAAGAAAAAAACAACGGATGCAGCGCATCATCAATGCTATGGATGATGATTTCAATACCGCATATGCAGCAGGCTTTATCTTTGAAGAAGTTAATACAGCCAATCGTTTGATGGATTCGGCTAAGACACTGGGCACAAATGAGTTAGAACAAGTCCTTCCTGTCATTAAAGCCATCTTTAAGGAAGCGGGTTCCTTTCTCGGAGTTTTTCACAGAAGGCCGGAGGAATATTTTGCGGAGAAAAAGGGCAATCTTAAGGTATCGGAGGAGGAGATTGCCAGATTGGTGCTGGAAAGGAGTGGGGCAAAAAAGGACAAAGACTTTAAAAAAGCTGATGAGATAAGAAAGGAATTAGAGGAGAAGGGTGTTCTCCTTGAAGATACCCCGAAAGGAACGGTTTGGCGGATGAAGATATAGTCTAAAAAATTTTCCTTGAAAAAACCCTTGACAAAAGCGGTATAATATAATAAAAGGCCAAGCAGTATAGGGTTAAGAGAGTAGTTTGCGAGGCGTTCTAAAATGGCACGAATCCTTCAACTCAACTCAACTCAACTATAACGCTATTATTGATAGCGTCTTAATCAAACGGCTTTTCTTGCAGCGATGCGGAAAAGCCGTTTTTGTTTTGCGAAGGAAATCCAAGAGAAATATGTTGGGGGTAAGGGGACAGTTGTCCCGGTTATTGTTTTTTTATTCGGGACTAATATTCCTAATTCGGTATTAATGGATTAGCCTCGTTCAGATAATAACTGGTTTTCCCTTCGCTCCGCTCAGTGAGAACGCTGGGGCTGAGCCGGTGCCCCTTCCCTCCGCTATGCTACGGGAGAACCAGGGGCACGAAACCGACCGCTTCGCGGCGGCTCAGCCCCGCGTTAAGCTGCTCACTTCCTTAGCTAAGGAAACTTTATGACACCATTAGACTTGATTGGACTCACGCCGTTGATAAAACGCATTAGCGGTAGGCCTGACGTGATAATCGGGCTCATTGATGGACCTGTGGCTATGAACCATCCAGAGCTTGCCAGCCAACATATCCGTGAGATCCCTGGAAACGGGAGCGGTGCCTGTACTCAGGCCAACAGTACGGCTTGTTTGCATGGAACATTCATAGCCGGGATTTTAAGCACAAAGCGGAATTCTTCCGCTCCAGCTATCTGCCCAGATTGCACTTTGCTGATACGTCCTGTCTTTACTGAGACAACCGTAGAGAATACGCAGATACCGAGTGCGACCCCCCAAGAATTGGCAGCGGCGATTATCGAGTGTATCGAGGCTGGTGCGCGCTGCATCAATTTGAGCCTTGCTCTGGCACAACCCTCGTCAAAAGGCGAACGTGAGTTAGAGCAAGTGCTGGATCATGCCACTAAGCGCGGAGTCATTATTGTCGCAGCAGCAGGCAATCAAGGAACGCTCGGTAGTACTGCCATCACGCGGCACTCGTGGGTCATTCCAGTGGTTGCTTGTGACCTGCGAGGAAGACCGATGAACGAGTCGAATCTGGGAAGCTCTATTGGGAGGCGAGGTTTGAGTGCCCCGGGTCAGGACATTACCAGCCTCGGCGCCGTGGGCAAACCCCTCACGATGGGAGGAACCAGTGTGGCAACCCCTCTTGTGACCGGAGCCATTGCGTTGTTGTGGTCAGCATTTCCAGCAGCGACTGCGGCGCAAGTGAAATTTGCCGTCACACAAGCGTATGCGCCCAGACGAACGACGGTGGTGCCGCCGTTGTTGAACGCTTGGGCGGCCTATCAATTCATGAGCACAGCTCAGATAAGGAGGTAAGTCTATGAAAGAAGAGGAGGCCAAAGACGTTGAGACAGGGGGTCAGGACTCTCTGCCACACCGAGTGCGCCTTCCAGGATTCATCCTTGATGAAGATGTGGGTCTTGGTACTGTCGTCAAACGAGTCACATCAGCTTTTGGAATCAGACCTTGTAGTGGGTGCGAACAACGCGCCGCCATGCTTAACCGTTGGCTCGTGTTCACGGGTAGGCACCCAAAATAACCAACACGAATCCGACTTATCAGGAGGTAACTATGGAACAAAACGAAGCGAAACAACAATTAGCTAAACAAGCTGCGTCTGACCATGATGTCACCGCGATTACGCCATCTCAAGAGGATGTTGCCATGTCCCCGCCGGCTGAGGAGGCATCCTGCCCGACTTGCGCAGGCGGGACGGCTTCTATGCCCATGTCCTACGTCTATGCCTTAGGCCGAATTGAGGCGCGTTTTCCGCGCTTATCGGTGGAGAAGGAGTTTGCCCAGGTTGCGGGTCGGTCTGAAACCGCTGGAAAGACTGATCAACAGGTATTTCATGCCGTCTTGTCAAAACGCGAGAACCGTTATCTAGTACGCCAGATGTGCTTGGTTCTGAGCATTCAGGGGCTGGAAACGTATATCCTGCAACCGCGCGACCCAGTCGACTTCGAGCGTTTAGTGGAAGCCATTCGCTCAGCGCCTAGCCCCAATGACATCGATGTGGTGGTTGGGTTAAGAGGCCCCATCGCTCCACCAGAGCTATGCAACGGGCTCATGGTTCCGATTGTTGCGTTCGACCAGATTTATTCCTTCGACCGCAATGCGCTCATCAAAGCCATCCCCAAACCAGAGAAGACGGCTGCCGAGCAGTTTAGCCCAGCGGCTGAGGAAGTGTTCGACAGGATCATGCAACTGACCGACAACGCTGGCGCGACGGATGAGCATCGGGCACTGAACTATCTGTCTGTACGGTATCCGGCCATCTATGCCAAGGCAGCCGAAGAATTTGCGCGGAACTTTTCGCTGAGCGGGGTTGAGACGCGGCCCTCGCCGTTGAGCGCCACCCGCAAAATCGTCGAGGCGATATTTTCCTACACCAACCGGAACACGGATTTCACCGAAAAGTTCTTTGTCCGTGTGGATGTGACCGAGGAGTTTCCGTTCCTGGTCACGAAGATGTCGACATATTATGACCGTTAAAACTAAACAACGAAAGGAGGTATGAAATGAACAATATGAATATGCCGGGATTTACTGCAGAGGCATCGCTGTATCCAGCTGCCGGGCAATATCACACTCTCTCTGTTGCTCCTGCTCCGAGCGATGCGGTCGCACCGCAAACGAGGAAAGCGGAAATGGAAGACTTCATGCGAAGTTTGTTTGCGGGGCCGGGGGTCGTTCCACCGCCTTGGGGTGGAGGTGGTGGAGGTGGTGGAGGTGGAAGCGGAGGCGGGGGAACGGTGGATCCGGATTACGAACTGTGTAAAATGGGCTGCGAACTTACAAAGGATCACACGGATAAAGATTGGTGCCCAGATAGTCGCAACCCAGCAAGATGCCTGCGCGAAAGTCAACGGTCGTATGACAGATGCATGCAGAATTGCGACAAACAGAAGCGGTAGGGTGTGGTAAATGACCCACGAAGATGTCGACATATTATGACCGTTAAAACTAAACAACGAAAGGAGGTATGAGATGAACAATATGAATATGCCAGGATTTACTGCAGAGGCATCGTTCTGCAAAACGGCTGCCTACATACGCTCTCTCTCTGCGAAGCTGCCTCGGGGAGGCTAACTCAATTTATCCGGCTCGATGGAGTTATTCGGGGCATCGGTGGTCTGTAGATGGGGGAATAGACGTGGACTATGAATTGTGTAAATTTGCCTGCATGACGCAAATGGATTATGAGAACGCTATTTGCAGACTCTCTCCCATAGACGCTCGTTGCCCCGTAAGACAACAGTCGTATGATCAATGTATGCAGGCGTACACACCCACGCCGAAAACGCCGAAGTTCGGTTGGTAGGCTCTTCGTCGTTTGACTACCGCGTAAGGCGCACCCAATAGGGTGTCAATAAGCGAAGCGCATTGCGCCGGATGTGAGCGTAAAAAAGGGACAACACATCCCAATTATCTGATGATAGGAGGTAACTAAAATGAATATGCCAGAATTCACTGCAGAAGCGGTATTTCATGCCAAGTCGCGCACTTGCTATCGAGGGGTCTACAGGTCTGGCTCTATCGCATGTAGTGGTGTTGTTACGCAACTAATTAAGATTAATGTCCCATCTCCTCTTTACCCAAATTCGCCATTCGGTCCGCAGTGCTATTGTTTGGGTCCAAACTGCGAGTACACATATTGCCCCGGTATTGGAGGCGGTGACGATCCAGGCGGCTGGGGTGTCCCTCCATGGATCGGTGACGTGGCGTGCAGGCAATGTCGGGCACGCTGCAATAAGCTAAAGAACCCCATGCAGAAAGAAGATTGCTTGGACTCCTGCCCTTGTGATTAAAGTATGGCGCACTTGTTGTGATTATTGCTGGCGTTGTTGGATAGGTAGATAGTAAGGCAAACACTTAAACTTAAAATAGTAAGGAGGTGAGAAAAATGAAGATACCAGGATTTACTGCAGAGGCTTCGATCTATAAGACGAGCGAGTGTTACCAGGCGGCTGGGCATTCCGCTAGTCTGGCTGGAGGCGGGGGTATTTTACCGCAGAGGAGAGCAACCTGCAGGGGTAAGTGTTTGACGTGGTGGATAAGATGGTATTTTGAAGCAATGTGTGATGCAGTCGGCGGTGGCTTATCTACCAACCCGGATGGCAGCATATCTTGCGATTTCGAAGACAAGAAAACAAATTCAAAGGCAAAAGATTAAAATGAGGAGGAAATGCTATGAATAAAATGCCTTCATTTACTGCAGAAAGCTCTCTGAACAGAACAAGCAGTTACTCTTACATGAAGACAAGTCGTGTCATTAGCACTTCACAAATTCAACTGCAAGCCAGAGTAATTAGAGTGCCCACAATAGAAATTAAGTGTTACTGCGGTGGGTATTGCTCGCCGGACGGCACATGCAGGACTTGGTGCTTCTGTCAATGATCTTTATGATCTTTAATTTAATTTAAAATGGGGACAACACATCCCAATTAAATTCCTGACAGGCCTTGCCCATCTAGTCAACTGAAAAAGCAAGAAGGGTTTTAAGCCCTTATTTAAAATTTCTTCTATCATTGCCTTTATCTTTGGGTGGTATCTTTCCCCCTTGCAATCGCCGCTTCCTGTCCAGAGCTTCCTGTTGATCGCCTCTACCGTATGACACCTACGATGTATTGCTTTCCGTAAAATAGCGATTAAAAACCTTGCTATTTTACAAACCAGCTATTTCATAATCAGCGAAAGGTCTATCCCAATTTTTGTAGCCTGCCCATTTATGGGCGTATTTAAAAACGCGCGATGAATCGGCAAGCTGCCGGTTTCCCCAAAAATCAATGTCTATTCTGGGATGCTTTGAGGATCGTTGCTATTTATTCAAAAATCCCCATTATTGCATTCTTGCAATATTTGCATTGACATTGCGGCAAGAAACTCATACCATTTAAGCTGGTAACAAAACCATAAATTATGGTAAATGGTGAAATATGCTTGAAGCGCTTTTTGGCAACAGCACAATAGAAAAAATCCTTTTTACCCTCTTTGTATACGGCGAAGGGTATGCTCTCGGCATAGCAAAGACATTCAATGTACCGGTAAACAGGATGCAGCAGCAACTCAGAAGACTGGAGAACGGCGGGATTGTTTCAAGCCGTCTCATGGGTAAAGTGCGGATTTATACATTCAATCCGAGGTACCCTTTCTTGAAGGAATTACAGGCATTTCTCGCCAAGGCATGTGAGTTTGTCCCCGAAAAAGAGAAGGAAGCCTATTACAGAAAACGGACAAGGCCCAGGAGAGCCGGCAAGCCATTATGAAAATTGACTGGGGACATATTGATATTCGCGAACTGGCAGCGATTGTCTCGGAAAAGCTTAACGAAAAGGGTATTGATGCGGTTCTCGTTGGCGGAGCATGCGTCTCCATTTATACGAAAAACAAATACCTTTCCAGCGACCTTGATTTTATTACCCATGCCGCAATCAAGGAAGTTGCTGCTGCCATGTCCGGCCTTGGTTTCAAGAGGAAAACTTCGCGGCACTTTATCCGGAAGGACTGTCATTTTTTTATAGAATTTGTTGCTCCGCCTGCGGCAATAGGAGATGAGCCCATTAAGAATCTTACTAAACTTAAGACTAAATCCGGCAAGGTTGTCCTGCTCACATCTACCGATACTGTAAAAGACAGGCTTGCAGCCTATTACCACTGGAACGACCCTCAGGCGCTGGAACAAGCCCTTATGGTTGCAAAAGACCAAAAAGTGAATATAGCAGAGATAAAACGCTGGTCGGCAAAAGAAGGACATAAGGAAAGATGCAAAGTCTTTTTAGATAGGCGAAGTCTCTAATAAATCCATTCTGTTTTTTTAATCCGAAAAATGCATTTGGTTTTTATTTTTCGGGTGCAAACTCCATTAGAAGTTTAATTACAAAAAGCAATGAAATAACCAATCAATGATTTGACTTTAAATCGTAGACTTCTAACGGGGCAAACGCAAGATTTGAGCCAAAGACAAGGAAAAGCTGGCTGGACAAAACGGAGCATACTGTTTTAGGTATAGTAGTTGCCCATTTATGGGCGTTTTTAAAATCGCCGATGAATCGGCAACTACAGTATTTGGCCGAAGATTGCGTTTGTCAAAAAATGCAACTGCATTTTTTGGGGTTAATATCATTACAACGAAAAAGAACAGTGCGGCGAATCAAGGTGGCATAATCTAAAAAATTTTTCTTGACATTCTACGCTAAGTAGAATATATTGGGACTATGTTAACGGTATTGGCAAATAATTTTAGGCTGAGAAAAGCAGGGCTTGGTCGGGCGCTTGGCGACCTTGAGAAGAATGTTATGGATGTCCTCTGGCTCAGGAGAGAGGCTACCGGCAAAGAGATTTTTTCAGAGGTCAGGCAGTCAAGGAATATTGCCATTACAACTGTTCTTACGGTTCTTGAGAGGCTTGCCAAGAAAGGGATTGTAAGAAAGAGTAAAGGCGAAAGTGTATATGTCTATACACCGGTTTTTACCAAGACAGAGTTTACAGACATGGTTTCTCAAGAGGTAATTAAGGGTATTATGGATATATCTGCGAGTTCTGCTGTTGCATCATTGGTGGATATTCTGGCGGATACAGACCCGCATGAATTGGACAGGCTTTCCAAACTTATAGAAAAAAAGAAGAAGGAAATAAGGCAGAAGGCAGGATAATGTAATGATTTTATTTATACCAATCATTGTGGCATTGGCTTTTGCATGGCTTATGTATGCCTTTCCTCAGATGCTTGTATTTACAGCAACTGTGGCAGAGTGGTGCCAGAGTCTATTCCTTCAGTGCCTTGAGTATTTATTGATTGTAAAAATATCTTTTCTGTGGCTGGGTTTTGGTATAGTGGCTGCTGCTTTTATGTATGCTTTTTTAAAGGCGGCCTTTATGCTAATCCGAACACAGAGGCAGATTAAAAATCTTCCCCTGGCTGATTATGGCGATATCATGATTATCAGGGATGATAAGCTGAAAACAGCATTTACCCACGGCTTTTTTAATCCAAAGATCTATATATCCAGAGGCCTTATCAATTCTCTTGATAGTTCTGAATTTCAGGCAGTTTATCTGCATGAACTGCATCATAAAAATCGTAAAGACCCGCTCAAACTTTTTATCTTATCAATTTTAAGAGACGCATTTCTATATATTCCCATAAGCAGATTTTTTGCAGAGTTTATGCATAGCAAGGCTGAGGCTGCGGCAGATGATGCGGTAGTTGCTAAGATGAAAGAGCCGATAAGCCTTGCAGGTGCACTTTTGAAGATTGCCGGATTCAATAACGAAATCAGGCCCGCCCCTGCAGGCAGTAAGCAGGAGAGCCAGGAGTCAGAAGCCAGAAGTAATGTCATACTGCAACCTGCATCAATCAATGGATTTGGCTCTACAGAGGCAAGGATAAAAAGGCTTATTCAAGAGACAGAGGAGAGGGTCAACCTTCCTGCGATAAAGACAAGCATAGTAAGTATCCTTATATCAGGATTTTTGGCCATGTCCCTCACCATGCCGTTATTTATATCTTTTCCAGCCATAGGGCAATGCGATACAAGCCACTGTGCTGTTCATATGAATAAACTGGGAAAAGATTGCCAGAGCCATTGCGAGACCTCTCAGAAGCACAGCCACTAAAAATTTTTTGGTGATATATTCTACAGCATGTAGAAAAGAAGGGAAGGGTGAAAAATGAAAATGATAAGAATCAGCGCAGTGTTTGGATTGGCGGCTGTTCTTGTGTTTTTCTGGATGCAGACAGCCTCTGCACAGATGGAACATAGGAGTGCCGGCGAAGCCAAGACAACAGACGGCATAAAGGCTGTATTAAAGGTTACTCCGTCCCAAAACATGGTGGACTTGCTGTTGTATGATTTTAAAACCGGCAAGGCTATTACAGAGGCAAAGGTTGCTGTGAAGGTTAAAGGCCCTGACAACAAGGTTCAGGAAAAAGAGCTTCTTGGAATGCAAATGGGAGAGGAATTTTCCTTTATGAATAGGCTGGACACAGCAAAGAAAGGCAGCTATAGTTTTGCCATTGCTGTTGAGGTGGAAAAGAAGCTTGCCCCTGAAGGATTCAATCAGGGGAAGGTGAAGTTCAATTTTGTGTATGAGGTGAAGTAATGAAACTACAGTGGTCAGTGGTCAGTGGTCAGTGGTCAGAAAATAGAAGGCCAAAAGACGAAGAAAGACAAAAGAAATGGATATTCTTCATCCTTCGCCATTTATCCTTTAGTCTTATTTTCTTCATACTGGCCACTGGCCACTGGTCACTCGTCACTGCTTCAGAAGTCGCCACCCTCTCCTCTCTCATTGACGAGGCTAAAAAGAACAACCCTGAAATTCAGGCATATCAAAAAAGGGTAAAGGCAAAGGAGGCGAGAGTAAAGATTGAAGGTATTCTTGATGATCCGCAGCTAAAGGTTGAGATAGAGGATATACCGGGGGATAAACCATTTAATCTTGGTGACTCAATGCAGACTAGATATACCTTCAGCCAGATGCTGCCTTTTCCTGGCAAGCTGTCTTTAAAACAGAAGGCGGCTATGAAAGAGGCTTTGATGGTTTCTCAAGAGGCAAGGAGCAAAGAGGTTGAGATTGTTACAATGCTCAAAGAGGCATACTTTGATTATGGTTATATTATTGAAATAACAGGGGCAACACAGGAGATAAAGGAAATTCTTTCTCAAATGGCAAAGATTGCTGAAATAAGATACTCAACAAATCAAGCCTCGCAGCAGGATGTTATAAAGGCACAGGTTGAACTTACAATGATCAACAATGAGCTTATATATCTTGAGGCTGAAAAGAATATTGTTATGGCAAAGATAAACTCTATTTTGAACAGGGACAGCGAATTGCCGATTGGAGAGCCTGAGGATATAAAGGCATACCGCATAAATATAAAACCGGATGAGCTGATAAAAACAGCGAT